>CAZNFI010000108.1:2684-10535 GCA_964572185.1 uncultured Pseudomonadales bacterium | reverse complement strand
CACATTGGCAAGGGTCGCAACGCCGCCATCGGCGGTTTTGCGCGCTCCCGAAGGGTGCGCCGCGCAAGGCCTGTGGCGGTGTTACGGCCCTTGCCAATAGGCTCGATATTGCCTGCGGACCGTGCCCACCACGAACCCGGGTGCGCACGGCAGTGCAACCACGCCTGCAACCTGCCGGGCCAACGCCATCATCAGGCAGACCGGATCATCGAATCTCCTCTCCGCAATGGCATACCGCGCACTCCGGTCTAAAGGGCGTTGCCCCGCATCTCTACTTTCCGTGATCGTCCGCCGATTGCATAGAAAATAAAAATTTTATATTTCAGTGGTCTAATATATTTTTCTTAAAGGGTTGGTTGAATTGGCACCGCGAGCCGGCGTTCACCCTCGTTCGACTCGGACCCGCAGTCGCACCCGACAAGCAATTTGCGCTGCATGCTGGTTTAATGGCGCGGCTTGGAATGAGGTGCGCGGACGCATGGAAAGTTCTGCCGCCGGGCAATTCCGCCGCGCGTGCCAGGTGCCTGCGTACCTGTTTCGCCGCATGGTGTTCTGGTTCGGCTTTTACATCCGCCCGCCGATTCATTGGTTCATCGGGCGTTTTTCCACCGTGGGCAATCCGCCGGTTTTCGACCGTGATAGTTTCGACTGGGTGGCTGGCCTGGAGGACGAATGGTCAATCATCCGGGACGAGGCGCTGGCGGTGCTGCAGCGACCGGAAGAAGTACCGCCGCTGCGCGAGGTGTCGCCCGATCACGGCCGCATTGCCACCGATGAAAAGTGGAAGGTGTTCTTTCTGATCGGCTATGGCTACGAGATGCAGGAGAACAGCGCACGTTGCCCGGCAACCAGCGCCCTGGTCAAGCAGGTTCCGGGGCTGATTTCCGCCTTCTTTTCCATTCATACGCCGGGTACCCACCTGCCGCGTCACTACGGCCCCACCAACGGCATGATCACCTGCCACCTCGGCCTGAACGTACCTGAAGACCGGGAAAAGTGCCGCATCGCCATCGACGGCAGGAACTACAACTGGCAGGAGGGCAAGTTTCTCATTTTTGACGACACCTACAATCACGAAGTGTGGAACGAGACCGACGAAAACAGAGTGGTGCTGTTGATGCACGTCGAGCGGCCACTGCGCCAGCCGGGCAAGGCGGTGGCCGATGCCTTTTTGTGGCTGGCGATCAGGAGCCCGTTCATTCAGGCAACGCTGAAAGCACTGGACGACTGGTCGGCTCGCAGTCGCACATGATGCACATCGATGCAGCAGATACCGACACAGCCGACGCGCCTGCCCTGCTGTTCCGTCGGTTAGACGTCATCTCGCTGCATGAGCATGGCCGCAAGCGCCTGCTGCAACACATCGCAAAACAGACACCCGTGCTGATAACGGACCTCGCCGCGCACTGGCCGGCACTGCGCAACTGGACGCCGCAGTGGCTGAGCGACCGTTTTGGGAACAGGACGGTACGCGTCTATGATGCGACCTTCGGTGAACCGGGCGCCAACTACATGAACAGCGTCGACACCATGCCGTTCGCCGAGTTTCTGGAACAAACGCTGGGCGAGGGCCGGGATCTGCGCATGTTTCTGTACAATATCGCGCGTCAGATACCGGAGCTTCTGGACGACGTGGCACTGCCCGATGTGGGCCTGCGTTTCTCCAGGCGGTTCATCCACACCTTTTTCGGCTGTCGGGGCGCGACGACGCCGCTGCACTACGACATCGACATGGGCTGTGTGCTGCACACGGCCATCCGCGGCAGGCGCCGGGTGCGGCTATTTGCCCCGGATCAGTCGCGCCTGCTCTATCAGCATCCGTTCACCGTCCGCAGCTATGCAAGTCTTGACGAACCCGACTATGGCAGGTTTCCGGCGCTTGCTCAGGGGCGCGGATTCGAGGTGCTGCTGGAACCCGGCCAGACACTGTTCCTGCCGAGCGGATACTGGCATGAGTTTCACTATGCGGAGGCAGGCATGGGGCTGTCGTTGCGCGCCGGCAGCCCGCGGCTGTGCGACCGCCTGCAAGGGGTGGCCAATCTGTTCATGCTCTCGCCGGTCGACCGGCTCGGCAACAGGATTGCGCCGCGTATTTGGTACGAATGGAAGTGCCAGCGGGCCGAAGCGCGCGCTGCAGTCGTTTCCCGTTAGCGGACAAAACGCATTGAACACCTTCAAAGGCCGCCTGGCTGTCGGGCGATTCGACATCGCCTACCGCAAGTACGGCGACCACGACCACACCCTGATCTGTGTCAGCGGCGCACTGCAGACCATGGCCGTCTGGCGCACCATGATCAAGCGTTTCGCCGATCACTTCGCGGTGGTCGTCTTCGACATGCCGGGCTTGGGCCGGTCCGAAATCAGGTCCGGCGGCGCGCACGTGACGGTGCAGGAACAACTCGACGTACTGCACGCGCTGATCGAGGAAACGCACTCGGGCAGCGAACTGACCCTGGCCGGGGCCTCCTGGGGCACGGCGGTCGCCGCGGCCTACGCAGCCACCAAGCCCCATGCGGTCCAACATCTGGTGCTCAGCAGCTTCGGCATGAAACCCAATGCCCTGATGGAAGATATCGTGCGCCGTGCACTCCACCTGTACAACCTGCGCGATTACGCAGGCGGAGCCGATCTCATACTGGGCGTGTTCGGCCAGCAGATTGGCGGCTCGTACAGGCGGCGGATCATCGCCCAGTTCGCGGGCATGAACGACAGGCACGCTGCAACGATCGCCGAGCACTGCAGGTACATGCTGACGCTCGGCAGCTTCGAAGAAACGATTGATCTGAGCCGAATCACCGCGCGCACACTGATCATCAATGGCGCCGAAGACACCATCATCGAACTGGACGACATGTGGGTCGCCCAGCGGCTGATTCCCCGATGCGAATGCCGCCTGATTGACGGCGTTGGCCACTTCCTGCACTTCGAGCGCCCCGAACTGCTCGAGGACTACGCCGAGATGATGATCGGCGTGCAGCCGCCATAACTCATGAGCGGATGAGGCAAACGCCCGAGGCAGCGCGTTTTGTCCCACCACCGCCATGCGCGATGGCGCCCCGGCTAGGACTCGAACCTAGAACCCGCTCCTTAGGAGGGAGCCGCGCTATCCAGTTGTGCCACCGGGGCGAGAAGGCCGGCCCTGCAGCAGTGCCGGCGTCAAGCCTTGCCGATTGTATCAAGACCCCAGCCGATAGCGCAGCTTCACAGTCAACTGGTCGCCACTCGGGTTGTTCCACGCCGCCTCGAACAGGTCTCGGAATCCGCCCCTGCCCGGCGACTCGTGGGCATTGCGGGTATAGACGACGAACAGGTCGGAAAGCGGCGCGATCTGCCAGCGGTAGCGTGCCTGAAAGTTGAGAATCGATACGTTGAAATCATCGGTGGGCCCGGGTGGCCTGACAACCGGCATCAGGTCGCCGGGCTCTTCCGGAACCCGATAGAACGCTTTCTCTTCAGCCTCGATGCCGGCCCACTGCAATGCCACCCGAAACTGGTGCCGGGCGCCCGGGAAGAAATCCGTCGCCACCGTAGCGAACACATCCCTGGAATCGAAGGTCGTGAAGTTGCGCTCTTCCTGGTGCAGCAACCAACCATTGCTGATGCCGTACCAGAGGTCCGCCTCAAGGCTGAACCGCCCTCCGGGGCGCCATGCCATGCTGACCCAGGCTCCGTAGTTGTGCCCACCCGCCTCTTCGCCGCGCAGCTCCACCCCGGCGCCCAGCGACAGCGGTTTCGACGGATCGGTCGAATAGTCCAGGTTGAACGATTCGCGCTCCTCGATGCGGTAGGTGCCGTTGCCGAAGCTGTTGCGATCCTCGTAACGCCCCGGGAAGAAAGCCAGGCCCACATCCAGTTCGTCCAGGTTGTGCAGCGTGAACGACTGGCGCACACCAAATCCCGATTGGGTGAGCCGGCCATCGCCGTTCAGTTCCTGGCGCATGAAGGGACGAACGGAAAAGTCGCGCACCCAGGGTATGCCTGTTCCGCGCCAGTTCATCGTCAGTTCCGCGCGGGTCGCATCGTTGCGCTCGAGGAATCCCAGGTCGTTGATGTCAAGGGTGTCGTCGTAGCTGTGCAGGGCCAGCGTGTAGCTCAAGCCCTGCCGGGGGGCATAGGTGGTGTCGACGAAAGCGCCAAAGCCGTTGCCCTGCACCGCATCGGCATCGTCGTCTTCGATGTCCGAGTAGAGCAGTTGCCCGTCCACCTTCCAGCGGCCCGCGGCGGACTGGTAGTGGAAGTCCAGACCGTGTACATAGGCCTCCCGTGCCGGGTGAACGACGGCCGTCGAGATCCAGCCGAGCCCCCGGTAGACGCCGTCGTCCGCCGTGCGGTCGTACAACAGGCGCACGGCGCCGTAGTCGCTGCCGTCCTGATGCAGGTTGAGATGCCCCACATCGAATTTCAGGTCGTTCTCGCTGGCGCCGAGCAGGCCGTAACGGAAGGGACCGATCTCGCCGGTCGCCTTGAGGGCGCCGCGCAACTCCGTGGGCTGACCGAGTTCACGGTCCGGTATGTCGATTCCGTCCGGCGCCACGGGAGAACGGGGCCTGCCGCCGACGCGCCGGGTGTTGACCAGCATGGTCGGCGCAAAGCCCTCGCGGAAGCCAAACCCCAGGTCAGCGCGCGGGGTGGTTGCAAAGACGTCCTGGCCTTCCTGGAAGAACAGGCGCTTTTCCGGGAAGAAAGTCTCGAAGGCCGTGAGGTTGACGATGACCTGGTCAGACTCCACGTTGCCGAAGTCGGGGTTCACAGTGGCGGTCACCTGCAGGTTGGTCGATGGCCGCCAGAAGAGGTCCACGCCGCCCTTGTAGAGGGTTTCGTTCTCCACCTCGTCGACGGTTACCGAAGCATAGGGGAAAACGCTCCACTGCTGGCGCGGGTCGACGCCATTGAGGCCGGCCGCCGGCAACACGCTCAGGAAGCGGGCCTGGGTCAGCGGAATCGGCGGGTTGCCCCAGCGCTCACCGACCACGGCAACCTGGCGCGAGGCGAACACGCCGATTCGGCGCTCGCCGCCGGCACGGGGCATGGCCATCTGCGACCAGGGGAAGAAAACTTCGGCCGACCATCCCTTTGCGGTTTCCGCAGTGGCGCCCTGCAGGGCACCGTCCCAATCCGTTCGGAACTGGCGTTCGCGCAGCACGGTGCCGTCGGTCAGGCTGCCGCCCAGGGCCAGATCGCCCCAGTACCCGTACTCCCCCTCTCCCGAGGTATCCAGCGTGAAGCCCACTGAATCGCGGCGCAACATCATGTTGTCGCGGGAGGAGAAACGGCGAATCAGTGTGTCCGCGGGTTGTTCCATGTCCCATCCCAGGTACAGTCCGCGTTCCGTGTAGAACATCTTGAACAGCGTCCGGTAACGCGGCTTGGCCAGGCTGTCCGGAATGATGACGCGGAAATTCTCGGCTCCGGCCACCTGCGCCCAGACGCCCTCGGTGAGGCGTCCGTCGACCTGAACGTCCGCTGCGGCGTGGTCGAAGCGCTGCATCGCCGGCGGCGGCAATTCCGGCTCCGCCCAGGCCGTGGTTGCCGCCAGAGCCAACAGCCACGGATTCCACCGTGGAAGCCTCCCCTCGCGCATCGTTCAACGAGCGCTGACTGCGATGGGCGGGTCATGCAATTTTCTGGATTTCGGGTATCGGTTGGTGGTGGCGCAGGCACATGCGCTCGCGCCAGGACGTCCCCGCATCCTGTCGGCCAGAACCGTCGGGCGATGCGCGAACGAGAACGGAGATTGAAAGCTGTGCGGGGTTTCCGTCATGCCGGCCGGCAATTCGCATCATTTGCAAACGAGCATTCTAACGCAACATTCTGGCCGGGCCGGACTGCCACTATCGACGCGGCGCATCTTGCGCCAACCGGGAAGTCGTTTTCTACTACCTGTACACTGCCGGGCGTTCGCGCCTCTGGAGTCCTGACGCACTTGCCATTCGACCCACGCCACCCGCGCACAAGCCCGCCCCGGTGACGAACACGAAAACGACGGCGCGGCCAGCATACTTCCTGGTCTTCGTCGCCTCGATGGTGGCCCTGGCACCCTTTGCCATCGACACCTATCTGCCCGCCCTGCCCACCATGGCCGCGGCCCTTGGCGTCGATATCGTGCAGATGAACGCCACCATCAGCACCTACCTGGTGGGGTTCGCCATCGGGCAACTGTTCGGTGGCCCCATTTCCGACCAGGTCGGGCGATTCCGGGTAGGCGTGCTCGGGCTGCTGCTGTTCATCGTCACCTCGGTGCTCATCGCCAACTCGAGTTCCGCCCTGCAGATTCAGGTACTGCGCATCGTGCAGGCATTCGGAGGCGGCTTTGCATCGGTGATCTGCATGGCCATGATCCGCGACTCCTATCCCGCCGCCGAGGCCGCCAAGCGCTTTCCCGCCGTCATGCTGGTGATGCTCTCGGCGCCGCTGATCGCGCCGGTCATCGGCGCGCTGCTGCTGGAACTGGGCTGGCCAACGATTTTCCTGTTCCTGGCCGGCTATGCACTGGTGCTGCTGGCTGTTTTCAATGCCGTGGGCGAGACTCTGGCCAAGCCCGCCGAGCCATTGCGCCTGCGCGGCATCCTGCCGCAGTACTGGGAGGTGCTGGTGTGGCGCACCGAGGGCAAGCTGGTGCCGCTGCGATACATCCTCACCCAGGGCCTGGCCACATCGGTGATGATGACTTTTCTCACCAACTCCGCCTTCGTTTATCTGGAGTACTTCGATGTCGGCGAAAAGATGTTCGCCGCCTACTTCGGCGCCAACATCGTCAGCATGATGGCGTTCACGCTGGCCACCTCGCGGCTCATCGGCCGGGTAACCCCGTTCCGGCTGTTCCGCTTCGGCCGCCGTCTGCAACTCGGCCTGATACTGGCGCTGGCCGCGGCGGTGGTGTTCGGCGATGCCGGGCTGTGGGTGTTCACGCCTCTGCTGGCGCTCAGCATCGGCTGCGCGGGTATGATCGGCCCTTCCATATCCGGCCTGTACCTGGCGCCGTTCGGGCACCTGAGCGGCAGCGCCAACTCCCTCATCAGCACCGCATCGTTCCTGTTCGGCAGCGTGCTCGGCGTGGTTTCCGGGCTACTGTACGACGGTTCGCTGAACCCCATTGTAATCACCATGGCGGCCGGTGTGCTGCTCGCCAACATCGTCGCATCCACCATTCCGGAACCCCGGGGATTCGTTTCCTGACAAGACGCCCAATCGGGCCGGGCGATGTGCCACTGGGAGATTCATGCGTGCGTTCCGGGCGCGCCCGGGCCTCCTCGAAGCGGTCATTGCCGAGGCGGGCCGAAGCGATGCCGGTTCGCTTCGTGTGCTGTTAGACTGCACCATTGACCTGCGGGCCGGTACCTTATGGCGGTGGCATGTTCCGCCAGATTCCCGGCTTTTCACGCGAAGGAGCAAACGGAGGTGCGAACATGAAACTGGCCACATTCACGACCGCCGACAATCCGGCTGCGCGCCTGGGCGTGGTGCGCGACGACGGCATCGCCGACCTGAGTTCCATCGCCGGGGCTCCAGGCACCATGCAGGCATACCTTGCCGGCGGGCAGGATGCCGACGCTCGAGCCCGTACAGCCGCCGAGCATGCCGGTGTCGGCATTGCCCTCGAGGCGGTTGAACTGCTGCCGCCGGTGCCGCGCCCCGGCAAGATCCTGGCGATCGGCCTGAACTACGCCGATCATGTGGCCGAAAGCCAGACCTCGAAGCCCGAGCACCAGATGTGGTTCAACAAGCAGCACAACTGCGTCAACGGCCCCTATGACGACATCAACCTGCCGTCAGTCTCCGACATGCTCGACTACGAAGCGGAGCTGTGCGTGATCATCGGCAAGCGCTGCAAGCACGTTCCCCGGGAGCGGG
>CAZNFI010000108.1:0-2674 GCA_964572185.1 uncultured Pseudomonadales bacterium | reverse complement strand
CGCTGAGGAAGCTCAGACCAAGCCCGACGTCTCCTTCCCCGTCGCCGACGTCGTCCTCGAGGCGCCGGTGCCGAGGCCCGGCAAGATCCTAGCGATCGGTTTGAACTACGCCGACCACGTCGCCGAGACAGGCGGCACCGCCCCGAGCGTGCAGATGTGGTTCAACAAGCAGACCACGGCCACCAACCGGCCCTACGGCTCGATCAACAAGCCCGCCGTGTCGGACACGCTCGACTACGAGGGCGAATTGGACTGCTTGATCGGCAAGCGCGCCAAGCACGTGCCCAAGGAACGCGCCCACGAGGTGATCGCCGGCTACTGCTGCGGCAACGACGTGAGCGTGCGCGACTGGCAGTTCCGCGCACAGACCATGCAGATCGGCAAGTCCTTCGACACGCACGGCCCGGTCGGCCCCTACCTGGTAACCGCGGACGAAGTGGACGACCCCCACAACCTCGACATCCGCGGCCTGGTCAATGGCGAAGTGCGCCAGAATTCCAACACCAGGCACCTCATCTACGATTGCTTCGATGCCATCGAACACCTGACCCAGGCGTTCGTACTCGATCCGGGCGACATTCTCTTCATGGGCACGCCGGCCGGGGTAGGCGCTGCCATGCAGCCGCCGCAGTTTCTGAAAGCCGGCGATGTGGTGCGCGTGGAGATCGAAAAGCTGGGCCACATCGAAGCGACGGTGGTTCCGGAACCGGCCGGGTGCGTCATCGAGTGAGCGGCAGGGCGATGAATCAGCCGTTACGCAAGACTCGGATCGCCCTGCTGGCGACCGCCGCCGCCGTGGCACTCGCCGGGGCTGTCGTTGTGATGCTGGCGTACAATTCCGAGCCGGTCATTCGCGTTGCCTTCAACCTGACCGATCAAAGCGGCGCAGTCGTCACCGAACGCGACTTCGAGGGGCGCCACCTGCTGGTGTTCTTCGGTTTCACCAACTGTCCGGACATCTGCCCCACGCAGATGAGCAAGCTCACCGCGGCAATGCAGCGCCTGGATGAATCAGGGCACGCAGACGAGGTAACGCCGATGTTCGTCTCGGTCGACCCAGAGCGCGACACGCCGGACGAAGTGCAACGGTACCTCGCCAGATTCGACCACCGCTTTGTGGGACTGACCGGGCCCCGCGCAGCACTCACCGACGCGGCCGCATCGTTCAGGACCTTTCTGCAGACGGCACCGCCGCCCGGCATGACCGACTATCAGGTGGTGCATGCGACGACGGTCTACATGGTGGATCCAAAAGGCCGCATCGTCAGCTTCATCGCCGGGGGAGAAGACGCGGAAGCCATCGCCGCCGCGGTCAGGAGCCGGCTGGGATAAGCAACCGGTTCGACGCGGCGAAAACGCCCCCCTGTCCTGTGCCATTGCACGGGCAAGCAGGCTCAGGCGATGCGCTGTCCGCGGTCGGCACATGGCGGCGCCGGCGTCGGCGGTTTGGTCGGATCGGCAGGCTGGGCTAATATCCCGGCGACTTTGAGCTGCGGGGGCAGCGGGAAGGAGGCAATGCCGGTACTCGAATCGAGCCTCGACGTGCGCGACGAGGCTTTTCAGCGCAACCGGGCCGACATGCGCGAGGCTCTCGACGAGATTCAGGGGCTGCTTGACGAGGCGGCCGAGGGCGGCGGGCCCGAAGCCATCGCGCGGCTGGCGGCGCGCAACAAGATGCCGATCCGCGAACGCATCACCCACGTGCTCGACCGGGATTCCCCGTTCCTGGAAATCAGCCCGCTGGCGGCCTGGCGCTCGCACTACGCGGTCGGCTCCGGGTTCGTGGTCGGCATCGGCATCATCGAAGACACCGAGTGCGTCATTCTCGGCCACGACCCCTCGGTGCGCGCCGGGGCGTTCAATCCATTCAACGCCAAGAAACTGATGCGCGGGCTGGAGATCTCCCGCCAGAACCGCATGCCTTATGTGCAGTTCGTGGAATCTGCCGGCGCCGACCTTCGCGGTGAGGGCGGCGGCGACCCGGAGGCGGCCATTCGCCGGGAGGTGGATCATTTCGCCGAGTCCGGGCGGCTGTTCTACGAGATCACCGAACTGTCCAAGATGCGCATCCCGACCATCTCGCTGGTATTCGGCGCCTCCACCGCCGGCGGCGCCTATCAGCCGGGCATGAGCGACTACAACATCTTCGTGAAGAACCAGTCGCGGGTATTCCTGGGCGGGCCGCCGCTGGTGAAAATGGCCACCGGCGAGGATGCCGACGAGGAAAGCCTGGGCGGCGGCGACATGCACACGCGCATCTCGGGCCTGGGCGACTATCTGGCCCAGGACGAGATGGACGGCATCCGCATGTGCCGGGAAGTGGTGTCGCACCTGAACTGGCGCAAGCTCGGCCCGGAACCCGACCCGGATTTCGACGAGCCCGTGCACGATCCCCAAGAGCTGCTCGGCATCGTCGCCAGAGACCTGCGCACGCCGTTCGACATGCGCGAGGTGATCGCCCGCATCGTCGACGGTTCCCGCTTCGAGGAATTCAAGCCGCTGTACGGCCCCACGCTGGTATGCGGCTGGGCCAGCGTGCACGGCTACCGCATCGGCATCCTCGGCAACAACGGCGCGCTGCTCTCCGAGTCTGCCGAGAAGGCGTCGCAGTTCATCCAGCTGTGCAACCAGATCGACGTGCCGCTGCTGTTCCTGCACAACATCACCGGCTACA
>CAZNFI010000107.1:0-10642 GCA_964572185.1 uncultured Pseudomonadales bacterium | reverse complement strand
TGTCGATGTAAGGGTCCTCGGACCAGGTGCCCGCTTTCCAGTCGTCGTAGGCCCGCTCCATGCGTTCCAGCGAATCGGTGCAGTGCATGTCGTTGCGCATCAGCGGGCTTTGCGGCGAGATGCCGTTGAAGTCCGGCAGGCCGTCCAGGGCAATGTTCAGCTTGCCGGATGATCCGCGAATCTTGAAGTTGCGCGCCCGGTGGACGACCTCGGCGGGCAGGTCGCCGGAATCGAAACACTTCAGGAAAGTGCGCTTGGGATCCAGATTGGATACGACGATGTCCGCCCGGTACTCCCGGCCGTTGGCAAGCGCCACGCCACGAGCCCGGCCCTTCTCTACGATGACCCGGTGTACATCGGCATCGCAGACGATCTCGCCGCCCAGTGAGCGGAAACTCGCGGCCAGCGCATCGGCTACCGCGCCCATGCCCCCCCGGGCAAGCCCCCAGGCACCGATGCTGCCGTCCACCTCGCCCATGTAGTGGTGCAGCAGAACATAAGCGGTGCCCGGCGAATAGACGCCCAGCGCCGTGCCGATGATGCCGGAGCCGGACATGTGCGCCTTGATCACGTCGGTTTCGAAGTACTCGTCGAGAAAGTCGCCGATGCTCATGGTCCAGAAGCGGATGGTGTCGAGCAGCCCCTCTTCCCCCATCTCGGTAAAGGCCCTTGCGAATTGGAGGAGCCCACGCAGGTCACGCGGCCTGAAGGAGGCAGGGTCCGGCGGCGTCGCCATCAGGAACTTGCGGATCAGGCGCGTCTGCTTCATCACGTCCGTCTCGAAGCGGTCGTGGGCATTGGCATCGCGCAAAGAATGCCGGGCGATTTCCCGGTACACGCGCTGCGCATCCGGGTAGTTGCCGAAATAGTCGCCGTCCCGGGTGAAGGTCACGCCACCGTGATAGGGCACCACCTGCAGGCCGTGCCGCGCCAGTTCCAGGTCGCGCGAGATCTCCGGGCGCAGCAGCGAGCAGACGTAGGAACAGTTGGTATACTTCCAGCCCGGGTGCAGTTCGCGGGTGACGCTGGCGCCGCCGATGAACGGGTTACGTTCCAGTACCAGCACGTCCAGCCCGGCTTTTGCCAGATAGGCGGCGTTGCACAGACCATTGTGGCCCGCGCCGATGACGATGGCGTCGTAGTTCTTCATTTCAGCGCCGCGAGCTTCCCGGAGTCCGCGCCCCGCTCAAAAGCCGACGTTGCCGCTGGGCATGGCCGGATAGTTGCCAACGGTGACGCCGCCGCGGTCGATTTGGTCGATGGCTTCCTCCATGACATCGAGCCCCTCGAGGAGAACCGCCTCGTCCATGTTCAGGGCCGGGTAGAGCCTGACCTGCCGCTCGTTCTCGCAGATCGCCCACACGCCCCGCTTCAGCATCTCGTCGCGCACCGAGCGCCCGACGTGTTCGTCCTCTTCCCCCTCCGGCGCGTTGAACGAAACGCCGATGAGCAACCCCAGGGCACGCACCTGGCCGACAATCCCGTAGCGGGACTCCCAACCCACCATGCGTTGCGCGGCCACCCGGCCGAGCTGCGCGGCCCCGGCCACGATATCGTCGCGTTCGTAGATTTCGAGCGTTTTCAGGGCGGCTGCGCAACCCGCCGGCGTGCCGGCAAAGGTGCTGCCGGCACTGGCCCGCGGGTTGTCGCCCAGTATGTCGTCGCGGGCCGCCACGCCCGCGCAGGCCTCGATGCCGCCGGAAAGGTTTTTGCCCGCCACCAGGATATCGGGCACCACGTCGTAGTGCTCCACCGACCACAGGCGGCCGGTGCGGCCGAGGCCGGTGAGCACCTCGTCGGCAATCATCAGCCAGCCGTGACGGTCGCAGATGCCGCGAATGCCGGACATGAACGCGGGGGTCGGTATCCAGTTACCGCCCTCGGCCAGCCCGGGCTCGATCAATACGGCCGCGATGTTCTCCTCCGGCACCACGTATTCCGGGATGTGGGTGTCGATGTACCAGAGACAGTACTGCACGTACTGCTCTTCGCTCATGCCCGCCGGAATCTGTTCCGAGTAGGGATAGGGCGCCTTCAGTACGCCGCCCGCCCAGGCTTCCATGAAGAGGTTGTTCTCGCTGCCATAGGCACTGACCATCTTGGTACCCAGGCCTTCGCCGTGGAAGGAAGAGGTGAAGGTGACGATATAGCGCCGCCGGGTATGACAGAGCGCCAGGTGCACCGCCGATTCGACGGCCTCGGTGCCGGAAACCTCGAAGCTGAAGCGCGGCAACGCCTGCGCCGGCATCAGTTGCGCCAGCTTCTCGGCGAGTGGGATGCGCAGCGGATGTTCCCATTGAAACCCGTAGCGGAGCAGAGCCTGGTGCACCGCCTCGATGATCTCCGCATGGCAGTTGCCAAGCGGATTGCTGGCCCAGCCGTTCTGGAAGTCGATGTAGCGGTTGCCGTCGAGGTCCCACACATAATCGCCTTCCGCTCGGCTGACGATGAACTGGGCCGGGGGCGCGTACCCCCTGGCCGCCGATTTTTTGCTGGCGGTCGGGTAACTCAGGCCGTCGCGCAGATACGGTATGCCCCGCTCAAGCAGCGCCCGGCTGCAATTGCCCGGCAGATTGTAAGTCATTGGACTCCCGTGAAACCCTGTGCCTGTTCGGCGACCGGCTACATGATAGATCAACTTTTGCATCGGCACGGCGCCATTGTCCAGCTATGCGGGGCCGCGACCTGGCGCCGGAGATGACTCGCGACTTCTGGACAAGCGAATCGGCAGCGCGAATACTGACTGCCGGGCTGTTGACTCGTGGAGGCTGCAATCTTGACCGGCAACAGGCTGGTACGGCCGTGGCACCTCTCATGGCTTGCCGCGGTCACGTGCTGCTCGCCATTGACCTGGGCCGAGGAGCCCATACTCAACGTCTACAACTGGGCCGACTACATCGGCGCGACCACCCTCGAGGAGTTCGAGCGGGAATACGGCATCAAGGTCAACTACGACGTCTACGACTCTTCCCCGACCGTCGATGCGAAGCTGATGGCAGGGCATTCCGGCTATGACGTTGTGGTGCATGCATCGGGTTATTCCAGCCGGCTGCAGGAGGTGGGCATCTATCTTGAGCTGGACCGTTCGAAGCTCGACAACTGGCATCATCTCGACCCGGATTTGCTGCGTCAGTTCGCGGTCTTCGATCCCGGGAACCGTTACGCCGTGCCCTACATGTGGGGGACCACAGGTTATACCTACAACGAGGCGATGATTCTCGAGCGCATGCCGGACGCGCCGGTGGACAGCGCCGCGCTGGTGTTCGACCCGGAAGTGGCCAGGCACTTCGCCGACTGCGGCATTTCGCTGCTGGAGGCGCCGACAGAAGTCATCCCGGCAGCATTGCTGTACCTCGGACGCGACCCCAATTCGCTGACCCGTGAAGACCTCAAGGCCGCCGAGCAGGTGTTGCAGGCCATACGCCCACACATCAAGTACTACAGTGCAACCAAGTTCCTGCTCGACCTGCCGGCCGGGGAGGTCTGTATCGCCGGCAGCTGGTCGGGCGACTATGCGGTGGCCACCACGCGTGCCCGGGAGGGCGGCCTCGACACTCGTCTGAAGTACTTTGTCCCCAAGGAGGGCTCGACCATCTGGTTCGATGCGGCCTACATTCCCTCGGACGCGCCCCATCCCGATAACGCCCATCTGTTTCTGAATTTCCTGCTCAGACCCGAAGTGATCGCCGAGGTGACCAATTTCACGGGCTACGCCAACGCCAACAGGTCCGCTTTCGAAATGGTCTCGCCGGCGTTCGCCGGCGACCCGGCGATTTACCCCGATGCAGAGATCCTGAAGCGCCTGCACTCCATCCATATCGCCGGGCCCAAGGTGGAGCGGCTGCGCACCCGTGCCTGGACACGCGCCAAGTCCGGGCTCTGATGGAGACTCCTGACAGCGCCATGGGCGGGAACGGCCGCGAGCAGGCGACGAAACCCTGGGCAGACCCTCAGGCACAACCGTTCATCCGCATCGACAACCTGCGCAAGGAATTCGATGGGTTCCCGGCCGTGGACGGCGTGAGCCTCGACATCTACAAGGGCGAACTGTTCGCCATTCTCGGCGGCTCCGGCTGCGGAAAATCAACGCTGCTGCGCCTCATGGCAGGGTTCGAGACGCCCACCGCCGGTCGCGTAATCATCGATGGCGTGGACCTGAGCGGCCTGCCGCCGTACCAGCGCCCGACCAACATGATGTTCCAGTCCTACGCCGTGTTTCCGCACTATTCCGTAGCCGACAACGTCGCCTACGGGCTCAGGAAAGAAGGCCTCGACAAGGCGGAGATCAGGACGCGGGTGGAGGAACTACTGGAGCTGGTACAACTCAAGGACTACGCCCGCCGCAAGCCTCGGCAGCTCTCCGGCGGCCAGCAGCAGCGGGTGGCGCTCGCCAGGGCGCTGGTCAAGCGGCCCAAAGTGCTGCTGCTCGACGAGCCGCTGGCGGCGCTGGACAAGAACCTGCGCGAGCGCACCCAGTTCGAGTTGATGAACATCCAGGACAACCTCGGCATCACATTCATCGTCGTCACCCACGACCAGGACGAGGCCATGACCCTGGCATCGCGCATCGCCGTGATGGAAGCCGGGCGGTTCCTGCAGGTAGGCACGCCCACGCAAGTCTACGAATACCCCAACTGCCGGTTCGTGGCCGACTTTTTCGGCACCATCAACCTGTTCCGCGGCCGCCTCGACCCGGCCGCGCCCGGGCGCGTGCTGTGCGAGGAAACCGGAGCGGGCATTCTCATCGATGCCGCCCCGGAAGAGGTGCCGGGGGACGGCCTGTCGGTTGCCGTGCGCCCGGAGAAAATCCGCCTCAGCCGCGAGGCTCCCGATGCGGCGGACCAGACCGTCATGCACGGCACGGTGGAGGACCTGGCCTACTACGGCAACTACTCCGTTTACCGCGTTCGAACCGATGCGGGCAAGCTGCTGCAGGTGTCCAGCCAGAACGCCCGGCGCAGCTCCGAGTTGACTCTGGAGTGGGAAGAACAGGTCTACGTATGCTGGCCCAGGGAGTGCAGCGTGGTGCTGACCCGGTGAGCATCGGGGGCGGTGAGCGGCTGTGGCGGCGTGCCGTGCTTGGCATACCCTTTTTCTGGCTGCTGACTTTCTTCGCGATACCCTTTCTGATCATCCTGAAGATCAGCTTCGCCGACCCGCTGATCGGTCAACCGCCTTTCACGCCACTCTACGACTCCGATACCGGCATCTTCCTGACCGCTGACAATTACCGGTTTCTTTCCGAGGACGACCTGTACTGGGTCAGCTACCTCAAGTCCATACAGATCGCCCTGGTCTCCACCCTGTTCTGCCTGTTGATCGGCTACCCCATGGCCTACGGCATCGCCCGGTCCCGGGGCAGTACGCGCAACCTGCTGTTGCTGCTGGTGATACTGCCTTTCTGGACGTCCTTCCTGCTGCGCGTGTACGCCTGGATGGGCATGCTCTCCAACCAGGGCGTCATCAACAAGGCGCTGATGGCGCTTGGCATCACCGACCAGCCGGTGCAGTTCCTCTACACCGATTTCGCCGTCTACCTGGGCATCGTCTATTCCTATCTGCCGTTCATGATCCTGCCCCTGTACGCCACCCTGGAGGGCCTGGACGACGACCTGCTGGACGCGGCGGCAGACCTCGGCGGCCGACCGCCGGCGGTGTTCCGCGACATCACCCTGCCCATGTCGGTGCCCGGCATCATTGCCGGCTGCCTGCTGGTGTTCATCCCGGCGCTCGGCGAATTCGTGATTCCCTCCCTGCTCGGCGGACTGGATACCCTGATGATCGGCAAGACTCTGTTCGATGAGTTTTTCGTCAACCGCGACTGGCCGCTGGCAAGCGCCGTGGCCACCGTGCTGGTGCTGATCCTGGTGGTGCCCATCATGCTGTTCCAGCGCTACTCCGGTGCCGAAGACAGGCTGCAACGCAAATGACCGTTACCGCATCGACACCGCGCACGTCCATTGCGAGCCCAGGCCGCATTACCAGCGAAAGATCAGCTCCATGCAAAGTTCCGCCTCCGGCGGGCCCAGCCAGCGATGCGCAGGGAAAGTCGTCGGTTCACCCCATGAGAGTCTGCTTGCGGCACTCCCCTGCCGACGCGTTAAAGCTCGTTCAAACGCCTACGGTACACAAGGGCAAGTTGGCCACTGCGCCGGCAGGGGAGTGCAGCTAGCAACATGGGATCGCGTTCCACATTCGTCCTCAGTTGCCTGTGCTTCGGCTTCGCATTCCTCTACATCCCGATCCTCACCATGATCGCCTGGTCGTTCAACGACTCGCGGCTGATGTCGGTGTGGACCGGTTTTTCGTTCCGCTGGTACGCTGCGCTCTGGGAAAACGAACAGGTGATCGATGCGCTGCTGTTGAGCCTGCGCATCGCCTTCGTCAGCGCCACCTTCGCTACCGTGCTGGGCACGCTTGCGGCACTGGCCATGACCCGCATGGGGCGTTTTCGCGGGCGCACCGCGTTTTCCGGCATGCTGGCGGCACCGTTGGTCATGCCCGAAGTGATCACCGGCCTGTCGCTGTTGATGCTGTTCGTGAGCCTGCAGGTGCTGATCGGCTGGCCGGCCGGGCGCGGCGCCGACACCATCGCCATCGCCCACATCACCTTCGGCATGGCCTACGTCGCGGTCGTGGTGCAATCCCGGCTGGCGGCCATGGACCGGTCACTGGAAGAAGCGGCCACCGACCTCGGCGGCCGCCCCCTGGCGGTGACGCTGGACATCACGCTGCCGCTGATTGCGCCAGCCATGCTGTCCGGCTGGCTGCTTGCCTTTACACTGTCACTGGACGACCTGGTAATCGCCAGTTTCGTATCGGGGCCTGAGTCGAGCACCTTGCCGATGGTCATCTATTCCAAGGTGAAACTCGGCATCACGCCGGACATCAATGCACTGGCCGCCATCATCGTCGCCATAGTCGGCTGCGGGGTGGCCGTAGCCGGTTGGCTGATGGTGCGCACGGCGCGCCGGCAGGCGCTCACACGTTGAACCGGAAGCGCACCACGTCGCCGTCGCGGACCACGTAATCCCTGCCTTCGAGCCGCCACTTGCCGGCATCCCTGGCACCCTGTTCCCCGCCATGTGCAATGAAGTCTTCATACGCGATGACTTCCGCACGTATGAATCCCTTCTCGAAATCGGTGTGCACGGCGCCGGCAGCCTGCGGCGCCCTGGTGCCTGCCGGCACCGTCCAGGCGCGCGCCTCCTTCGGGCCCGCTGTGAAGTAGTGGTGCAGGCCGAGCAGCCGATAGCCGGCACGGATTACCCGGTGCAGGCCCGGCTCGTCAATACCCAGCGGCGCCATGAATTCGCTTCGCTCCGGCTCATCGAGCTCCGCAAGTTCCGCTTCGACCTTGTTGCAGATCGGCACGACTTCCGCGCCTTCGGCGCCGGCGGCCGCCATCACCGCTTCCAGCAGCGGGTTGCCGCGAAAGCCGTCTTCCGCCACGTTGGCGATGTAGAGAACCGGTTTCGCGGTCAACAGGTGCAGCGGCTGCAGGCGCTGCATGGTGGCCGCATCGAGGCCCAGGGAGCGGACCGGCCGCACCTCTTCAAGCCCGTCCAGTACCCCCTCGAGCAGGGCGATCTCGGCCCGAGCATCCGCATCGCCGGCATTCGCCATCCGGCGATTCCGGTCGTGGGCGCGCTCCACGGTCTCGAGGTCGGCCAGCGCCAATTCGGTGTTGATGACCTCGATGTCGTCCGCGGGAGAGGGCTTTCCGGAGACATGCACCACGTTGTCGTCGTCGAAACAGCGCACCACATGGGCAATGGCGTCGGTTTCCCGAATGTGCGCCAGGAACCGGTTACCCAGCCCCTCCCCACGGGAAGCCCCGGCCACCAGCCCGGCGACATCGACGAACTCCATGGCTGCGGGAACCACCTTCCCGGGCCTAACGACTTCCGCGATCCGTTGCAGTCGTTCATCGGGCACGGGCACCACTCCGACATTGGGATCGATGGTGCAGAACGGGAAGTTGGCCGCATCGATGCCCGCCCGGGTGAGGGCGTTGAACAATGTGGACTTGCCGACATTGGGCAAGCCGACGATACCGCAGTTGAATCCCATCGACTCGTTTCCATCGATTGCACTTGAAGTCATGGAGCCGGAAGCCCATGACCGGCTCCGGGACCTGATCATGGTGGGCAAGACGGGCTTGCTCCGTTCAGTCCAGCCCTGCTGCCCTGCCGTCGGTTAATCCGGCGGTTCGCCGCTATCCTGGTCCGGCGGTGCCGGCTGCCCGCTCTCCTGCTCCGGCCTGTGCAGCCGGTTCATGGCCGCCTGCACATCGCCCTGCAGCAGGGTTTTCAGCAGGTCGCCGTCGAGATCGCAGGCGGCATCCACCCGTTCCCACTCTTGCGGAGGCATAGCCGCCGTGGTGAGATAGCCGAGCATCAACGCCTTGTCGCCAGGGTGCCCCACGCCGATGCGCAACCGATGGAAGTCACGGCTGCCCATCGCATCGCGGATACTCTCGAGCCCCTTGTGCCCGTTGCTGCCACCGCCGGACTTCAGGCGCACAATGCCCGGCTCGAAAGCCACCTCGTCATGCGCCACCAGCATCTCTTCCGGTTCGATCCGGAAGTAGCGGGCAAACGGGCCGACCGCCTGCCCGGACAGATTCATGTAGGTGTCCGGCAACAGCATTCGCAGGTCCTGGCCGGCCACCTCACCCCGGCCGTTTTCCGCCTTGAATCGAGCCGACCCGGACAGTGCAATGCCGAAGCGCCCGGCAAGGTGGCGGACGAAACGGAATCCGGCGTTGTGGCGGGTGGCCGCATAGCGCGAGCCCGGATTACCCAGGCCAACAAGCAGACGAATGGCCATCGGGATCCGCCGATAGGCTAGGAGTCTTCCGGCGCCTCCCCGGATTCCTCCTCGCCCGACGCCTCGGCATCCATGCCTTCCACACCGGCATCATCCTGTTCCTCGTCGTCAAGGTCGCCCGCTCCACCGCGCGGCGTCTGTACGCTGACCACCGGGATGTTGCGCTCCTCGCCGTACATGAGGGCAACGATGGACACCCCCTCGGGCGGCTGCAGGTCGCTGAGGTGCAGGGTTTCGCCGAGTTCCAGGTCGCCGACGTCCAACTCGATGAATTCCGGCAGGTCAGCGGGCAGACAGCTCACTTCCACTTCGATGAGGTTGTGTGAGATGTTGCCGCCCATGCGTACGCCGACGCAGTCGTCTTCATTGAGGAAGTGCAGTGGCACATGCACTTGAATGACCCGGTCGGCCCGCACCCGCAGAAAGTCGATGTGCAGCACCCTGTCGCTGGCCGGATCCCGTTGCAGCGCGCGCACCACCGCCTGTTCGGAGGCACCGTCGACGACCACGTCCAGAATCTGGGCGTGGAAGGCATCGTTCTGCATGACGCGAGCGAGTTCGTGGACATTCAGGCTCAGCGGCCTGGGCGCGGTATCACCGCCATAAATGATGCCCGGCACGCGCTCCTCGAGCCGTCGCAGGCGGCGGCTGGCAGCGGTTCCAAACGCCTCGCGCGAGATTGCACTGATCTGTAGCTGTTGGGACATGGTCGTTTCTCCAGTGGTTTGGGCATGGCGCCGAAACCCGGTTGATTTTGCTATCGGAACATCGCGCTCAAGGACTCTTCGTAGCTGACCCGGCGGATCGATTCCGCCAGCAGGCGGTCGAGGCTGAGTTGCTGGATGGTCTCGCAGCGGGCCGCCGCCTCGGATAGCGGAATGGTGTCGGTGACCACCATCTCGTCAATCTCCGACGCCGTGATGCGCTCCACCGCGGGGCCGGACAGCACCGGGTGCGTGATGTAGGCCACCACCCTGATCGCACCCTGCTCCTTCAGCGCTTCCGCCGCGGTGCAGAGCGTTCCGGCCGTGTCGACGATGTCGTCCACCAGTATGCAGGTTTTGCCGCGCACATCGCCGATCACGTTCATCACCCGGGTGTCATTCGCCTGGGGACGGCGCTTGTCGATGATGGCCAGGTCGAGGTCATCGATCTGCTTGGCAATCGCCCGGGCACGAACCACGCCGCCCACATCGGGCGAGACGACGATGGGGTTCTCGTAGCCCCTGGTGGCGATGTGATCGACCAGTACCGGCGAGCCGTAGACATTATCCACCGGCATGTCGAAGAAGCCCTGAATCTGGTCGGCATGCAGATCGACGGTGAGCATGCGGTCGATGCCGACGCTGCCGAGCATGTCGGCAACCACCTTGGCGCTTATCGGCACCCGTGCAGAGCGCGCGCGGCGATCCTGGCGCGCATAGCCGTAGTAGGGGATGACCGCCGTCACCCGGTGCGCGGAAGCCCGGCGCACCGCGTCGGCCATGATCACCAGTTCCATCAGGTTGTCGTTGGTCGGCGCGCAGGTGGACTGCAGTATGAAGGCATCGCAGCCACGGACGTTTTCGCGAATCTCGACGTTGACCTCGCCGTCGCTGAACCGGCCAATATGGGCACGACCCAGATCGATGCGCAACTCGTTGACCACGCGCTCCGCGAGCGCCCGGTTGGAGCTTCCGGAGAAAATCATCAGTTGGGCCACGATTCGCTGTCCTCAATGCCTCGATGGGCCGTTCAATTTACCTGTGTTACCTATGGCTGGGGTGGCAGGATTCGAACCTGCGAATGCCGGGATCAAAACCCGGTGCCT
>CAZNFI010000106.1:0-10712 GCA_964572185.1 uncultured Pseudomonadales bacterium | reverse complement strand
CGGATTTGCAGCCGTGAATTCCTACGGCGCAGGCTCCTAGCCCGCAAGTCTCACCAGATTTCGTAGCGAGGGCATCAGCGTCCGCAACGCCAGGTTGGGGACGGATGCGCCGTGCCCTGTGCCGAAAACGCCGGCTCAGGAGTGCTCGTCGAGTGTCTCCCACAAACGGGCCACCAGCTTCTGAAACGCGTCGCTGCCGTGCAGTGCCCGTACATTGCGCGGCCGCGGCAGGTCGATGGCAATGTCGGCAACGATGCGTCCCGGGCGTGGCGACATGACGATCACCCTGTCGGAAAGAGCCGCGGCCTCGGCCAGGTCGTGGGTCACCAGTACGACAGTGCTGGCCGAGATCTGCTCCCAGAGTTCCACCAGCCGGCCCTGCAGGGTGATCTTGGTCAGCGCATCGAGCGCGCCAAACGGTTCATCGAGCATGACGAAGCGGCTGCGCAGGGAGAAGGTGCGGGCCAGCGCCACCCGCTGCCGCATGCCCTGGGACAGTTCCGATGGCAGCGCATCCTTGAATTCCCCCAAACCGACCGACTCGAGCAGTTCATCGACCCGGGCGGCGCGCTCGCCGGCATCATCGATGCGGGTGGCGAGCGCAAAATCGACGTTGGCGGCCGCCGACTTCCACGGCATGAGCGCATCCCGGGCAAACATGCGGGCGGTGTCGCGCCGGCCCGCCCTTGGCGGCTCTCGCCCCAGCAGCACCTTGCCGGCCTGCATGTCGAGCAGCCCGCTCAGGATGTCGAGCAGCGTGGTCTTGCCGCAGCCGCTCGCACCCACCAGGGAGACGAACTGGCCGCCGGCGATCTC
Organism: uncultured Pseudomonadales bacterium; assembly: GCA_964572185.1. GTDB lineage: Bacteria > Pseudomonadota > Gammaproteobacteria > Pseudomonadales > Azotimanducaceae > Azophilus. The sequence continues at coordinate 9,896 of CAZNFI010000106.1, read as the reverse complement.
CAGGTTGACATCGGCAAGCGCCGCGACCGGCTCGCCGTCGCGCCGGTACTCGTGGCTCAAGCCCTGAATCGAGATACCGTCCAGCAGAGACTGGTGTGCCACGCCGGCAGCGCTCATGTCTCAGCCAGCCTCCCGCATCGACCACCGCCCAACCGATGCCAGTGCCTGCCGGCCGCGCGGCCCTGTTTCCGCAGCGCCCGTGGAGTTGCGTACAGGCATGGCTATCGGCATGGGTCCGTACACACCGGCGCGTTGGCATAGACGACATCCGCGAAGGCGACGCGCTTGCCGATCAGCCTGAAGCGCAACGCGTAATCGTTCCACAGCTCAATGGCGCCGGGGCTGATCTCATAGCCCCAGTAACGCCGGTAGTCGCGCACCATCCGATCGATGACCGTCTGATTGTCGGCCTCCGAGAGCGCCGCCACCGGCGCGAAACGCCTGGCCAGTTCCAGCAATTCGCCGTGGTTGGCCGGTTCCCGTATCCAGTCGATGGCATCGACCAGCGCGGCGATAAATGCCTCGGCCCGCTGCGGGTCCCGTTCCAGGAAAGCGCCGCTGGTAACCCAGCCGCCATACAGGCCATTGAAGCGCAGCGCCGGCGGCCCGTCGTCCGCCATTACCATTACCGGGCGGGCAACGCCGAGCGTTTCCAGAAGTTCCGGTACCGGCGCGTAAGTCATCTGCGCATCCACCGCCTCTGCCTGCCAGGCGGAAAGGGTGGTCGCGGCACTGCCGGTGGCGACGAAATCGACATCCTCCCGGGTCAGGCCCGCGTCTTCGAGCATGAGCACGGCGGCCAGGTAGACGGAGCCGCCGATCGCATTGACACCGATACGCCGGCCCTGAAGCCGCCGCATGATCTCCCCGTGACCGAGATCGCCTTGCGGCCAGGCGAGATGATTGCCCACCACCAGCGTGACGTAGTTGGTGCTCTCGTTGCCCACCAGGTACTTCAGGTCGATGCCCTTGTCGACGTTGGCCAGCACCAGGTCGGCGGCGCTCTCGACCACGTCCATGCTGTCGCCGATCAGCGCGGCGATGGCCGCCGACGACGAGTTGGCGGGCAGCAACTCCACTTCGAGCCCGTGCCTGTCGAAAAACCCCCGCTCCACCGCCACATGCACCGGTATCGAACTGTAGGCGCCGGTAAACACCTGGACACGCAGCGCACGCTGCTCCGGGTTACCTCCGGAACCGCACCCACCCGCCAACAACAGGGCACCGGCAGCCAGAATCAGGAACCCGCGCCGGAGACCCCGCAACCAGACCGATACGCTATTGCTGTTCCCTGGCAGCCCGCATTCGTCACCAACTTTGGTCGTGAGCGCATCGGCGTGCGCAGCAGGAAGTCGGTGACGGATGCGCTCTGGCATCCGGTGCCCCGGTATCTCCCTCGGGCGCGTCATACGGCGATCGGTGCGTGCCAGCTGGCGATGGAACGCTCGATTCTCGACATGGCGGCGGTCAGGGCGGTGGTGATGATGACCAGGACGATCAGCGTGGCGAAAACGCCATTGGGATCGAAAGTGTTCGAATAGTAGCTGACCAGGGTGCCCAGGCCCTTGCCGCCGGCGATCAGCTCGGCGGTGATGACGCCGAGCACGGTGTAGATCATGCCCAGGCGCAGGCCGGCGAAGATGGCCGGCAGGGCGCTCGGCACGATGATCTCCAGGAACACCTTCCAACCGGGAATGGCCAGGCTGCGCGCCAGGCGCAGATGGTCCGGGTCGGTCGATCTGGCGCCCGCCATGGTGTACGACAGCAGCACGAAGTACATGATGGACACGCCCGAGGCCACCTTCTGCTCCAGGCCGATTCCGAACCAGAGGATGAACAGCGGAATCAGCGCCACCCGCGGCAGTGCGTTCAGGGCATCGACGATGGGCGATGCCAGGCGTTCCAGCAGCGGGAACACGGTCATCAGCAGGGCGGTCAGCAGCGCCAGCAGCGCGCCGAGCACGAAGGCGATGAATACCGCCTGCAGGGTGATCAGGGCTGCCGCCGGGAAGGTGCCGTCGATGACCAGCTCGACAAAATCCAGCAGGAACACCGAAGGCTGACCGATCAGCCCCCGGGGCAGTGCATCACTGCGTGCGGTGACCTCCCAGGCCGCACCCCACAGAACGATCAGCAGCAGCCGGCCGGCCGCCACGGTCATGCGCTGGCTCATCAACAGCCTCCTGATTCGAGTTTACCCGGTCGCCGGGGTGGAAACTTTCATGGAACAAAAATTTTGCGATGTGGTTTTTCCGGGCAGCGAGTGGGCATGCGGTGCGGGTATCCGGCACGCCAAGCGTGCTTTGTCTTGCAAGACTCTAACGCGCTGAATTGCTTTAAAGGTGCCGGATACCCGCACCACATGCCCACTCTTTTCTGGAATCCAGCCATAGTTCCCTGCACGTCCTCGTCCCGGCGCGCCGGGTTCCGGACTCGCATGGCACACTTTTTTCGTCTGTCTTCGTTGGCCGGCACCGTTCCCCTGGGCTCAGCCCGCCCCTCCGGCCGCGTGTGCTCAAGCCCATTCTTTCTGCAACTGCGTCAGCAGATCGAGTACGTCCTGGCGCGCCGGGCCAGGCAACAGGCGGTCGGTCGCCGCCAGATACGCCCGCTCCTGGGCGAGACGCCGGCCACTGGGAGGAAACTGTTGGCTCCAGTCAGCGATGATCGTGTAGGTTTCCTGCCAGTCCGCCTGCCATTGCCTCCGCCCCGGACCGAAATCCACTGCTACCGGACCCGGGTCGCCGGATTCGGCCGGGCGCCCGACCGGCTCGCGCAGCGCCTGTGTTGCCTGGTGATCGATCGACCCGTCACCATCCAGCGCGACCCCGTACAGCGCCCTGCCGCGCTCCGGTGAGACCAGGCCGTCCAGGATGTCTGCCCGCACCTTTTCCGGGTCGCGTGCCAGGGGATCGCCGAAACCGCCGCCACCGCCGCCGCCAACGACCAGTACGTCTCCCGGGTGCGGCTGATAGACCGCCTGCTTGCCGACATTGGATTCCGACCCGTCCGCGTGGCGTACCAGGCTGTAGCTCGGCACCGCCGCCCCGCCGCCATCGACACCCCAGGCGGAGAACCGGTAGCGGTCCTTGCCGCGCACCACCACGGTAGCCCGGTCGTCGGTGACCTCGAATGCGTATTCGATGCCGAAGCCGCCGCGCAGCCTGCCCGCCCCTTCGGAATCGGCGCGCAGCGCGAACCGTTGCGCCAGCACCGGCGCCTCCGCCTCCAGCACCTCGACGGGAATGTTGCGCAAGGCGGCCGTGGGGTAGTCGTTACCGGACAGGCCGTCCATTCCCAGCCCGCCGCCGGCGCCGCCGGCCACCGCGTTGGCGGCCACCACCCTGGTCTTGCCGGCAAAGTCCGCCGTGGCGATGGAGATGATCGCCACCTGGCCGGCGCCCCCCGCGGGAACCCGCCCGGGTATCGCGCTGGCCAGGGCGCCGAGCGTCATGTCGTGCACGCGCATGGTGGTCACCACGCGCATGCCGCAGGCTGCCGGGAAGGAGGCATTGACGAAGGAGTGTCTGGGCAGCACCAGTTCGATGCAGCGCAGTATGCCGGCGTTGTAGAACTGGCCTTCGCTGGCGGTGACCACCAGGTTCATGACCGCCACCGACAGCATGGGGTGGTGCTTCTGGTCGCCCGCCGGCATGTTGATGGCCGAGGCGACCTGGGGATCGGAACCGGTGAAGTCCAGCACCACGGAACCGTCGCGCCGGGCGGTGAGCTTGAGTTTCGCCCGAATCGGCACCGGACTCGCGTAGCTGTCTTCCAGGTACTCCACGAACTCGTAGCAACCCGCCGGTATGTCTTTCAGCACCGCCCGGGTGAGCGCCTCGGCCCGGTCCAGGGTGCTGTACATGGCGCGCCGCACGGTGTCCGGGTCGTAACGGGCGATGAGCTGCTCAAGCCGCTGCGCCCCCCGGTTCAGCCCCGACACCGCGGCGCCGAGGTCGCCCCAGTTCATCTCCGGGCTGCGGCAATTGCTGGCGATCACGTCCACGATGTCCTGGTTGAGCACGCCGGCGTTGTATAGCTTGGTGGACTTGATGCGCAGCCCCTCCTGGAACACCTCGCGGTTGGTGCCGTCGATGCTGCCGGGCACCTTGCCGCCGATATCGCTGCAATGGACGAACGCCCAGACGAAACACAGCAGTTCGCCGTCGATGAATACCGGCTTCAGGAAAAACACGTCGTTCAGGTGCGTGACCATGCCGGCGGTGGTGTAGGGATCGTTGGTGATGGCAATGTCGCCGGGCGCCCAGTCGGTGAATGCCTCGATGCCGGGCGCCATGGGCGTGCCGAGCAGGGCATTGACGCCGGTAGTCTGGATGACCGCGAACTGCTCCCCTTCCGGGGTCACCAGGGCGGTACCGAAATCCATGGTCTCCTTGACGAAGGTGGTGTGCGCCGAACGCTGGATGATCCAGCCCATTTCATTGACGATGGCGCGGAACAGGTTGGCGAAGATCTCCGTCTCGATGGCGGTCGCGGTCGCCTGCCGTGCCTGGATATTCATCGGTTCAAGTCCCTCGTGACGATCATGGCGCCGTTGTCGGCCAGCGTCAGGGCCCAGCCGTCGGGCACCAGGGTGGTGGTATCCATCTGTTCGATAATGGCGGGGCCGTCGATGTGGGCCTCCCCCGCAATCGCGTCGCGGTCGAAGATCTGCGCCTCGACCTCGTTGCCGCGCAACCGAATCGTTCGCGTTGCCGGTTCACCGACGTTCACCGGCGCCTTGACCGATGCCGGCGCCGGCTTGGGCAGACGGCCGGTGAGGTGGGCGCGCAACTCCTGCAACCAGGCCGGCGTGCCGTCGTGACGATGACCGAAAGCCCGTTCGTGAGCTTCGTGAAACGCCGCCTCGATCTTTTCCGAAGCGCCGGCGGCGAGCCAGTCTTCTTCAAGCGCCACGGTGACATCGTATCCCTGCCCTTCGTAGCGCATCTCCGCGGTGTACTCGACAACCGCGTGCGCAACTTCCAGACCGGCGGCTTCGCGTTCCAGCCAGGCCGCCGTCTGGCCGCGGATGCCGTCGAGCGTGGCGCTCAGCGCCGCCGCATCGAGACCCTCGAGATCCCGATACACCGGCTGCACGAAGTCGCCTTCGAGATCGGCCTGGGCGGCGCCAAGCGCACTCAATGTGCCGGGCACCGGTGGAATCAGCACGGTATTCACATAGACCGCTTCCGCCACCAGCGCCGCCACCAGCGGGCCCGCGCCCCCATAGGCCACCATGCGGAACTGGGAAAGGTCCACGTCGCGGCGCGCCAGTACGTTGGTCGACTCCGCAGCGAGCATGGCAGTCGCCACCTGGATGGCGCCATCGGCCACCTGTTCCGCCGACAGGCCGACCCGGGCGCCCACCGTTTCCAGAGCCCGGCGCGCGCGTTGCGGATGCAGCTGCAGCTTGCCGCCCAACCACCGCTCGGGATTCAGCAGCCCGGCCAGCAGGAAGGCGTCGGTCATGGCCGCCGCACCGCCGCCGCTCAGACCGTAACAGGCCGGCCCGGGATCCGCGCCGGTGCTTTTCGGGCCGATTTTCAGCGTACCGGTGGCATCCGCCCAGATGATGGAGCCGCCGCCGGCGCCGATGGCCGACACCGCGACCGTCGGCACCAGGATCGGAAAGTCCGCGACCCGTTCCTCGGCGCTCAGCACTGGCCGCCCCTGACGCACCACGCCGATGTCGGCGCTGGTGCCGCCCACGTCCAGGGTCATGAGGTTGGCCGCGGACCAGCCCGCATCCGCCGCCGCGGCCGCCGCCCCCGCCACGCCCGCGGCCGGGCCGGACAGCAGCGCCGTCACCGGCCGTTCGGACATGGTGGCGAGCAGTTCCATGCCGCCGTTGGAGCGCGAACCCCGGGCCGGCGTGCCCACGCCCCGCTCTGCCATGCCCCCAACCAGCAGTTCCACCTGGCGCTCGACGGCGGGGCGGATGTGCGCATTCACCAGGGCCAGCGTGGCGCGTTCGAACTCCCGCGCCTGGGGCCATACGTCCGATGAGATCTCCACGGGCAGTCCTGGCAGCCGACATTCGATGGCGTCCCTGGCCTGGCGCTCGTGGGCCGGATTCTTGTAGCTGTGCAGGAAGCAGATCACCAGGATTTCGCACCCCTGCGCCTGCAGGCCGGCGGCCGCGGCCACCGCCCCATCCACATCGAGGTCGCGCACGACACGGCCCCGGGCGTCGATGCGCCCCTCGACTTCGGCAACCCGGCGGCGCGGCACCAGCGGCGTCGGGCGCCGCGAATCGTAACGGGCCGGCTCCGGCACGGTCATGCGCCCGATCTCCAGGGTGTCCCGGAAGCCCGCCGTCACCAGCAGGCTCAGCCGGGCGCCGGAGCGCTCGATCAGGCAGTTCACCGCCACCGTGTTGCTGTGCGTGTGGCTCATCTGCGACCACAGTTCATCCGGGCAGGCGGACAGGCGCCGCAGTTCATCGACGCCCTGCAGGGTGCTGAAGCCGGGCTGGGCGGGCGTGCTTGCGACCTTGATGCAGGTCAGCTCGCCGTGCTCGTCGTAGAACGCCAGGTCGGTGAAGGTGCCGCCCACGTCCACACCCAGGCTGGGCCTGCCGGCGCGCGCTGTTGGCTCTGTTTCCATTCCGGTTGTTCCTCCCTCATTGATCGTTCGCGGCGCCATCGCCCCGCATCGCGGCAGCCCGCAGCTGCCGATACGGCTTCAAGCCCCAGAACAGCATCAGGACGCCCACCGGGGTCAGCACGCCACTGACGATGGCTAAAGAATAATTGAGAGCGTTGTCATCATGAAAGACATAGTCATTGAGCAGCGCCACGGAGGAAGGCCCTCCGGTGTACCCGCCCAGCACCGCGATGAGCATGAAGATGGCGGTCACCTGGGCACGGATGCGGTTGGGTGCGATGAGCTGGATGATGGTTGGCGCCAATCCCTGGGGCATGGCCAGCACAAAGGTGGCGAGCGCCAGAAGAATCACCGCCAGCAGCGGATCGCCGACCAGCGGCGTGATGACACTCAGCGGAATCATGCCCGCCCCGGCGATCATGGCGGCGCGCAACTCGGCATCGCGCCGTCCGGCCAGGGCCAGCTTCTCAGCCAGCCAGCCGCCGACATAGGGCCCGCTGGTGCCCAGCAACAACAGGGCCAGGCCATAGATCAGCCCCGCCTCGGCAATATCGAAGCCGTGCGTGCGCCGCAGGAATTCCGGCACCCAGACCAGGTAGGCCGTGATCACCGTGCCCAGCACCAGAAAGCCCCCGAAGTGGGCCAGCATGATGCGGCGGTGGCCGCGGAAGAACTGCATCATTTCGCGAACCGCATCCCGACCCTGGGGCCCGGATGCCGTGGCCGCCGCACCCGTAATTTCGCGCCTGACCGGTTCCCTGACCGTCGCCAGCAGCGCCAGCACCAGCAACCCCGGCAGGGCGACCACAAAAAAGGTCATCTGCCAGGCATGCACCGTGCCGATAACGGGAAGAGTCACCGGCCCCGCATCGCTCACCAGGGCAACCACGGCGCTGCCAACCAGCAGGGCAAGGCCGGCGCCGCCGTACAGGCCCATGGTGTAGACGCTGATGGCGCGCGCCAGCTTGTGCGGCGGAAAGTAGTCGGCAATCATCGAGTAGGCGGCCGGCGACAGCGTCGCCTCGCCGACACCGACACCCACGCGCATGGCAAAAAGCTGCCAGTAAGTCTTGCTGAGCCCGCAGGCCGCAGTCATGACGCTCCACAGGGCGACGCCGACGGCGATCAGGTAGCGGCGGTTCACCCGGTCGGCCAGCCGCGCGATGGGCACGCCCAGCACCGAGTAGAAAACGGCGAAGGCGAAGCCGGCCAGCAGGCTGATCTGGGTGTCGCTCAGGCCCAGGTCGCGGCGGATGGGCTGCACCAGCAGGCTGAGGATCTGCCGGTCGATGAACGCCACGGCGTAGGTGAACATGAGCACCACCACCACGTACCAGGCGTATTTCGCTCCCCCCGGGGGGTAGCCCCCGGTTCCCTGTTCCCTGCTCACTGGTTTCCGCGATGCGCCGGCCGACCGGCAAAGCCGGCTAGGATAGGGGGTTTTGTGCGCCAACGCATGTCGCAAGGCATGCGCGAACGCGTGCCGCAAGGCATGCGCGAACGCCGGCCGCAAGGCATGCGCAGATGCACGCCTGGAAAGCCGATCAGGATCGGCGCAAGTACGCAGACCACTCCGGTTGAGCCTCGTGCGACTGTCTACCCCGCCGTCGTCGAAGCACTTGCGGTGCGCCTGCCGCGTTGCAGTAGACTTGCCCTTCCCCCGATTCAGGTTTCCAGAGATGCACAAGTTCCAGTTGCCGTTCATCGCCGCCCTTGTTCTGCTCGCAAGCGCATGCGCCCCGGATCCCGAGTCTCGAGAGCCGGCCGCCGCCTCCGTAACCGATACATCGCAACCTGCGGAGCCGGCGAGCGAGGCCGAAGGCGCGACCGCCCTGGAATCCACCGATCAGTTTCAGGCCACCAGCGAAGACCTGGGCCCGCGCCAGGAAATGCCGGGCGCCGCGCTCTACGCGGCGCACTGCGCGAGTTGCCATGAAGGCGGCGTGAGCCGGTCGCCGCACCTGATCTGGCTGGAAATGATGTCGCCCAGGGCGGTGTACGCATCGATGACGGACGGCATCATGCAGCCCCAGGCAGCGCACCTCGACGAGCAGCAGCGGGTACACATCGCTGAATTCATCACCCGCGCGCGCATCGATTCCGCGGTCACCGATGCCCGGGCGCCCGCCTGCACCGGCGCCGCAGCCGAGTTCGACCGCTCGCGCCCGGCGCCAAAGGTCGGCTGGGGCCACGACACCAGCCGCTTTGTCGATGCCGAGACGGCCCGTCTCAGCGCCGGGGACGTGGCCGGCCTGGAACTCAAATGGGCATTCGCCTTCCCGAACGCGCTGCGCGCCCGGTCACAGCCCGCCATCGCCATGGGCGCGGTGTTCGTCGGCAGCCAGGACGGCACCGTTTATGCGTTCGACCTGGAAAGCGGCTGCGAGCGCTGGGCATACCAGGCCGGTGCGGAAGTGCGCACCGCCATCGTGCTGTCCGATCCGCAAACCGATACCGGCGCGCCAATGGCTTATTTCGGCGACATTCTCGCCCGCCTGTACGCCGTGAACGCGCTGACCGGGGAACTCGCCTGGTCGATGCGCATCGACGACCATCCGAGCGCCACCATTACCGGCACCCCGGCGCTGGCCGGCGACCGGCTGCTGGTGCCGGTGTCTTCCCTGGAAGTGATTCCGGCCGCCAACCCGGACTACGAGTGCTGCAGCTTTCAAGGCAAGGTGGTGGCCGTGGCGCCCGGCACTGGCGAAGTAATCTGGTCGCATGCGTCCATTCCCACGCCACCCGCGCAGGTGGCGGTGACCAGCGCCGGCACCCGGGTGCTGGCGCCCTCGGGCGCGCCGGTGTGGTCGAGCCCGGCCGTGGACTATCGGCGCAACCTGGTCTATTTCGGCACCGGCGAGAACTACTCGTCGCCGGCCGATGCCAACAGCGACGCCATCATCGCCGTCGACCTGAGTACCGGGGCGCGCGTCTGGCAGCGCCAGAGCACCGCCGACGATGCCTGGAATGTCGCCTGCATGATGGTCGACAACCCAAACTGCCCGGCAGAGAACGGGCCGGACTTCGACCATGGGTCAAGCATGATCCTGATCGAAGGCGCAGCCGGTTCGGTGCTCGCCGCCGGCCACAAGAACGGCACCATATTCGGCCTCGACCCCGATGCCGAGGGGGCGCTGCTGTGGTCGACGCGGGTTGGCCGCGGCAGCATCCAGGGCGGCGTGCACTTCGGCATGGCCGCCGGCGACGGCCTGATCTATGCGCCCATCAACGACATGAACGACACCCGCAACGGCGACTTTCTCGACCCGGAGCTGGCCCGCCCCGGC
>CAZNFI010000105.1:6964-10913 GCA_964572185.1 uncultured Pseudomonadales bacterium | reverse complement strand
TGCTCGGATTCTTCGTCGGCCAAGTCATGAAGGCGACCGGCGGCAAGGCCAATCCCAAACGGGTCAACGAACTGCTGCGGGAGGCCTTGGGCAAAAGCGGGTAAGCAGGCCCTGTCCCGCATGATCGAGTTCCCCTATGATTCAAGTGAATCAGCAAGGGGTGGAGCGAGCCAAGGCATGTCCGATTGGGTCATTACGTCCAAGCTCGCCCCGCCCATGCCGCCCCGGTTGCTCTTGTCGCGCGAGCGCCTGGTCCGAAAGCTCGACATGGCGCTTGAGCGCAGAGCGACGGTGCTTCATGCGCCGGCTGGCTTTGGCAAGACCTCGCTGTTGGCCGACTGGCACCACGCCCTGCAAGCGCGCACCATCCCATCGGCTTGGCTGTCGCTCGACGAGCACGACCGGGATCTGGTTCAGTTCCTGCGCTACCTGATGGAAGCCCTGCGGTCCTACGGCATGGTTTCCGGCGCCCAGTTGCTGCCCCCGCCCACCGGCGTCGCCAATGCGCCGGAAAGCGCCATGGTGGGTGCGGTGCTGACCGAGCTCGCCAAGCGCGACGGCGCGGGCGTTTTGGTTCTGGATGACTTTCATCGCGCCGACAGCCTGGAGAACTGCCGGGCCATCAACCATCTCCTATCCCGGCTGCCAGACAACACGCACTTGGTGCTCAGTACGCGAGAGTACCCCGCCGGGCTGTCGCTCGCCGACCTGCGGGCACGGGAGGCGCTGCTTGAAATCGACCATGCCGACTTGCAGTTTTCCAAGCGGGAGATCGAGGAATGGCTCGGCGCGCAAGTGGAACAGGGGGCTGGCGACTGGTCCGAGCAGCTAAAGGCCCGCACGGAAGGTTGGCCGATCGCGTTGAACACCGTGCATCGCTGGCTGACGGAGGGAACGCCGCCGCTCCAAGTGCTGGAGCAACTCTCCGGGCGCAATTCGGATCTCTCCGATTACTTTCTTGAGCAGGTGTTTGACAATCTTGAACCAGCGCTGCAGTCCTTCCTGATGAAGACCTCGATCCTCGAACGGATCAACGGCGATCTTGCCAACCTGCTCTGCGAAACCGGCGATGCCTGGGTGACGCTGGAGGAACTTGAGCGCCGGGACCTGTTTGTGGAGAGCCTCGACCGGGAGCGCCTGTGGTACCGCTACCATCGGCTGTTCGCCGAGTTTCTGCAGGAGCGAACGCGCCGCCGCCTTGACGGCCAGATGGCGCGCCTGCACCAGGTCGCCTCCGGCTGGTTCCGGGAGCAGGGGCTGATCAGCGAGGCCATTCAGCACGCGCTCGCCAGCAGGGTGCCGGAAACGGTGGCGGATCTCTTCGAGTTCATCGGCGGCTGGCACCACGCGCTCAAGGGCCACTTCGGCGCGCTCGAACGGGCGCTCGGCATCGTTGACGATCCGAACCCGGCAACTCACCCGCGGCTCTGGCTCGGCAGGATATTTCTGATGGTGCGGCGCGGGGAGGTGGAGCAGGCGGAGACCCTGTTCAAGCGGTTGGCGCCCCAGCCAGCTAACGCCGATGGCGGCGACCCGGAAATCAGCAGCGAACTCTCGATCATGCGGAGCCTTTTGAACCGCTATGCGGATCGCGATATCAGCGCCGCGGAAATCGAACGGCTTGAGCAGCTAAGCGGGTTTCTGCAACCGGACAACGACCTGATGCATGCGGTGCGCTGCAACTTGCTTTGCGTGATGCACGCCCAGCGCGGCGACATGGACGCCTGCATGGCTGCGGGCGACAAGGCCATACGCCACTTCCGGGCCATGGGTTCGGTCTTCGGCGAGACTTTCATCTATTTTCACGAAGGCTACGTGTGCATGGAGCAAGGCAGGCTGCGCGATGCGGAAGCCCTGTACGGCGCCGGGCACGACCTCGCCTTGGAGCACTTCGGCGAGGAAAGCGATCTCGCTGCCATTGCCAGCGCGTTTCTGGCAGAAGCCGCTTATGAGCGGAACAATCTCACCGAGGCCCAGCGCCTTCTGGATTTCGCGCTGCCGCACATCAAGCGATTCGATGCTTGGCTGGAGGTGTACGTGGCCGCTTACGCCACGGCCATGAAGCTGGCCCGATTCACTGCGCAAGGGGAGTCGGTTCGCGAGCTTCGCAACCGCGCCCGGGCGACTGCGGAAAGCCGCGGCCTGCCCCGGTTGCGCACCATTGCTGATCTACAGCAACTGGAACTCGACTACCTGGGCGAATCGGCCGAAGCCAGCCATGACGAAATCCAAGCGGAGCTGGGTTCCAATCGCCAAGCGGCGGACCCTCTGGCCCTGCGCCGCCTGCGAATCAGCGTTCTCGCCCGCTCAAGGCTGCGTTCCGGGGATGCCGAGCGCGCGGCCGCGTTGCTGCAGAAGCACTGCGCACGTTGCCGGGAGGAGGGCCGCATCCGCTCGTTCGTCTCGCATTCCATCCTGCTGGCGACCGCCCACTGGGCGCAGGGTGAGCGCGGCGACGCCGTGGCGACCTTTGAGCAGGCGCTCGCCCCATCGCTCTTTGAGGGCATCAAACGGCCCTTCATCGACGAAGGGGAGGCGCTGGCACAGGTGATCGGCAACCTGACCGATGCGTCGGAGCGCCAGCGCGGCAACCGGATTAGGGACCGCTTTCTCGCCGAACTTGCGTTGGAGATCGGCGAGCTGGGAAAACGCAGCCAAACCGACAGCGACGAGTTGACAGGCCGGGAACGGGAAGTGCTGCGCCACCTGATTCAAGGGCGCTCAAATCGGGAAATCGCCGAGGCGATGCCGGTATCCATCAACACCGTGAAGTTTCACCTGAAGAACATCTTCGAGAAGCTGGGCGTTAGCACCCGCAAGGACGCGGTCTCAGCCAGTCTGCGCAACCGCCGCTTCTAAGCGCTCTTTGCAAGCCAGTTCCGTCCCGGCTACCCGGTTTTGGCGTGACCCCTACCCGTTGCAGGTGTTACGGGCAGCCCAATGCCGTTGATAGGGTGCCCGCCTCTGGGCTTTCGGCGGTGAGAGGCAATTGTGCGCATCGGGGTGGACGTTGGCGGGACCAACACGGATGCCGTCATCATGGATGGCCAACGGGTCCTGACCACGCACAAGACGCCGACCACCGCCGGGCTGAGCGAAGGCATCGCCGCGGCGATCGGCACGGTGCTGACCCGGTCCGGCATTGATGCCGCCAACATCGATCAGGTCATGATCGGCACCACCCACTTCACCAATGCGTTCGTCGAGCGGCGCGGCCTGCTGCCAGTGGGCATTCTGCGCATCGCGCTGCCATCATCCCGAGGGGTGTTGCCATTGAGTGACTGGCCAGAAGGTATCGCCAAGGCGGTCGGTGGTCAGCACCATCTGATTCAGGGCGGCTACCGGTTCGACGGGCACATCGCTGACGAACTCGATGAAGCCGCCGTGGCCAGCGCCGCGCGGGCTGTGCGCGATGCGGGGCTGCGCACCGTGGCGATCACGGGTCTATTCTCGCCAGTCAATGCGGACATGGAGCTACGGGCGCGGGAGATTGTGCTCAATGAGGCGCCGAACCTTGCCGTCACCCTGTCCTCAAAGATCGGACGCATGGGCATTCTTGAGCGAGAGAACGCGGCGGTCATGAACGCGAGCCTCGCGGAGCTGTCCCACCAAGTGGTCGGCTCGTTCGAGTCGGCACTCAAACGCCTGAACATCTCAGCGCCGTTCTTCATCAGCCAGAACGACGGCACGCTGATGAGCGCGGCAACCGTCGAAAAGTACCCGGTGCTCACCTTCGCCTCCGGGCCGACCAACAGCATGCGCGGCGCCGCCTACCTCTCCGGGCTGAAGGACGCGCTCATCGTTGATGTGGGCGGTACGACCACCGACATCGGTATGCTGGTGAACGGCTTTCCTCGCGAGTCGTCGCTGACGGTGCGAATCGGCGGCGTGCGTACCAACTTCAGGATGCCGGATGTGCTGGCCTTGGGCCTTGGCGGCGGCTCCGTAG
>CAZNFI010000105.1:0-6954 GCA_964572185.1 uncultured Pseudomonadales bacterium | reverse complement strand
CATCGGCCCCCAATCCTTGGGCTACCGGCTCACCCATGAGGCACTGGCATTCGGTGGCCAGACGCTCTGTGCCACGGATTTGGCGGTGGCCAGCGGCTACGCCGACATTGGTGATCGTCCCCGAGTTGAATCGGTGCCGGAAGGAACCGTGGCAGCGGGCATCGAGCGCATTCACAAGATCGTGGCCGACGGCGTAGACCGGATGAAAGCCAACGCGGAGCCTGTGCCCCTAGTGCTGGTTGGCGGCGGCTCGGTGCTGATCCGGGACGACATTCCGGGCACCTCCGAGACCATCGTGCCCAAGCATGCAGGAGTCGCCAACGCCATCGGCGCCTCAATCGCCCAAGTCAGCGGCGAGACCGATCGGGTCTTCGCCTATGAGGCCACCGGGCGCGAGGCGGCGATGGAGAAGGCCGTGCGGGAGGCGAAGGCGCAAGCAGTGGAGATGGGCGCTGATGCGGAATCGCTGGAAGTGCTCGATGTGGAGGAGATGCCCTTGGCCTACATGCCCGGTGGCGCGGTGCGCATTCGAGTCAAGGTGGCGGGCGACCTAGCCAGCACCTCTCCCCCAACACCCAATAAGTGCGGCGGCTAAACCATGCGCATCCAGAAGGACGACCTGATTCACATCGCCACTGGCGCGGCCTTTCTAGGCACCGGCGGCGGCGGCGGCCCCTACATTGGCCGGCTTTTGGCCATGAATGCGGTGGAGCAGTTCGGGATGCCGAGCGTCATCGATGCCGATGCGGTGCCCGACGACGCCCAAGTGTTCACCATCGCCATGCTGGGCGTGCCGACCGTGCTCGGCGAGAAGGCGGCCTGCGGTGATGACGTGGACTTGGCGGTGAAGCGTCTCGAACAACGGCTCGGACGCAAGCCGGACGCCCTCATGGGCATCGAGATCGGCGGCATCAATTCGCTGCTGCCGGTGATGGCCGCGGCCCGGCTGGGGCTGCCGCTGGTCGATGCGGACGGCATGGGCCGCGCCTTCCCGGAATTGCAGATGACCACCTTCAACGTCGGCGGGGTGTCCTGCACGCCCTTGGCCATGACCGATGACCATCTCACTTCGGTGGTGGTTGACGCAGACGATGCGAAGTCCGCCGAAGATTTGGTGCGCCTCGCCTCAGTGCACCTCGGCTGCAGCGTCTTGCTGTCGAGCTACCCGATGTCTGGGCGCGACCTGAAGCGCACCGCCGTCAAGGGCACTCTGTCTCTCGCCCGCGACATTGGGCGGGCCATTGCCCGCGGCCGCCGGGAGGGGAACCCAGTGCAGATGCTGGTGAACCACTTGCGCACAACGCCCTACTACAACCAGTGCCGGATTCTGTTCGACGGCAAGGTGCGCGACATCCGCCGGGAAGTGAAACTTGGGTTCTCCATTGGCCACTGCGAGTTAGCGGCGCTCGACAACTCGGGGTCGGTGATGGAGATTTCCTTCCAGAACGAGCACCTCATCGCCCGGCAGGACGGCCGGGTCAGGGCACTGGTGCCGGACTTGATCTGCCTGGTGGATCGCGAGACCGGTGAGCCCGTGCCGGTGGATGGCCTGAAATACGGCCAACGACTGAAGGTGATCGCCACCAGCGCCGCGCCGATCATGCGCACGCCGGCGGCGCTGGCCATGTTCGGCCCCCAGGCGTTCGGGCTTGACGAGCCCTTTGTGCCATTGGAAGAAATTGAAGACTGAGGAAACCGAGGAGGACAACCATGATTATCGAACTGATCACGCCGATCGTGACCCGCGGCGTACGCACCTTGGATGACATCGAGCCCTTGATGCACAGTGGGCTGAATATCTCCCACAGCCTGCTCGACAGCGGCCCGTCGTCGATCGAATCCAAGTTCGATGAGGCGCTGGCAGTGCCCGATACGCTCAAGCAGGCCATGCAGGCCGAAAACACTGGCGCGAGCGCCATCGTCATCGACTGCATGGGTGACCCCGGCCTGCACGCCTGCCGGGAAGTGGTGTCGATTCCCGTGCTGGGCGCCGGGCAGACCGCCATGCACCTGGCCAACCTTCTGGGGAACCGATTCGCGTTCATCACCGTGCTCGACCGCATCAGGCCGATCATCGAGGATTTGATCGGTGCCTACGGAATCAGGGAAAAGTATGCGTCCTTCCAAGCCGTGGATATTCCCGTGCTGGACTTGTCCCGCGACGGCGAGGCGCTGAACGCGGCTCTGGCCGAGAAGGCGCTTCGGTCCATAGAGGAAGACGGCGCCGATGTGGTGGTGCTCGGCTGCACCGGCTTTCTCGGCTGTGCCGAGGCGATGCGTGCCGCCCTGCGCTCAGCCGGGCACGAAGTGCCGGTCATCGACCCGATTCCGGCCACCGTCGGCATCGCCGAGGCCTTGGTCAAGGCGGGGCTCAGCCACAGCAAAAGGACCTACCCCGCGCCGGGCGCCAAGCCGGTCAAGGGCTATGAGTTGCCCATCCGCGCCAGCAACTGAGCACAACCAGTTCGAGTCCTGTAGAGCATTCGAAACATGGCGGCGATTCGGAATTCATGGAACAACCTACCCGGATGGCCGGACTACCCTACCCGAAACAGGTGTTCTGCCCATCACGGCGGATTGATAGGTTTAGAGCAAAACCCAACTTCAATGATCCGCTGGAGGGCACCATGATCAACTCGACCCGCCACGCCGCACTGGCCTTCGGTGTTACAGCCATCCTAGCGCCATCCGCCTTCACAGCCCAGGCTGCGGACGATCCTCTCCTTGAAGAGATCGTAGTGACCGCCCAGAAACGCGAGCAGTACCTCTCGGATGTTGGCATCGCGGTGACGGCGTTCACTGGAGACGAAATCCGCAGTCTCGGATTCTCGGATCCGGTCGATGTCGCGGCGCAGACCCCCAACTTGAACATCAACAACACCTTCAGCAACAGCATCGCCAACGTCAGCATTCGCGGCATCGGCCTGAACGACTACGCCGTCAACAACAACCCGCCGGCTGGCATCTACGTGGACGACGTCTATCTGGTGTCCCCGGCGATGCTCAACTTGCAACTGTTCGACCTAGAGGGCATCGAGGTGCTCAAGGGGCCCCAAGGCACCCTGTACGGCAAAAACACCACGGCAGGTACAGTGAAATTCTCAAGCCGCAAGCCTGGGGAGGAGGCGGATGCTTACCTGGCACTTGAGTATGGCCGCAAGGACCGGCTGCTGATGGAGGGCGCCGGCGGCGGACAGGTGGCACCAGGGCTGGGCGTGCGGGTTGCAGCACAGACGGTTCAGCAGGGCGAGGGGTTTCAGACCAATCGGACGACCGGGGATGATGTCGGTGAAATCGACCGCACGGCTTGGCGGATCGTGGTGGACTGGCGCCCGGCGGATGCGGTTGAGATTCTCGCCACCCTGCACGGCGGGCAGGACAGCTCCGACCCGCCCCTGTTGAACGTGAACAACATCCTCGATCCATCCGACGACACGTTCTTCGAGGACGAATTCAGCTCCGCAGGAGCCGGCCCCTTGCGCCAGGACGTGGAGAGCTTCGGTGGGTCGCTGTCAATCAACTGGGACCTTTCCGATCAGTGGTCGATCACTTCGGTGACGGGTTATGAGGACTTTTCCCGCTACTACCAGGAGGACCGGGACGGCTCGGCGCTAATCCACCTCGATGGCTTCTACGACAATGACATCGAGCAGTTCTCGCAGGAACTGCGCGCCACCTACATCGACGAGCGGCTGGTGCTGATCTTTGGCGGGTTCTTCGGCTGGGACGAAGTGGACACCCGCGATCAATTCGATTCCCGAGACCTGCTTCCCCTATTCGGGCTGGCCGGCACCACGGCGGTGGGCAACTTCTACAATCAGGAAACCGAGACCAAGGCCTTGTTCGGCCACAGCGAGTGGCGGCTCAATGACAGCTTGCGGTTGAACTTGGGGCTGCGCTACACGGACGATCAAAAGGACTTTTCCAACGCCTTCACCTTCATCGTCACCCCCGATCTAGCCACCGGGGGCGGCTTCCTGTGTCCCCTTCGCCCGGCTGGCGACCCCGCTGTGGTGAGCGTATTCGACGGCATTCAAACCGGATGCTACCCACCCGTGGAGAGCGACTACCAAGTCAGCGACCTGTCGGGCAAGGTGGGCATCGACTTCACCGGAATCAGCGGCACCCTCATCTACGCCAGCGCCAGCAAGGGCTTCAAGTCCGGCGGCTTCCAAGGCCAGTTGGCGTTCAACCCCGGCGACCTTGCAGGTTTTGAGGAGGAGAAGCTCTACGCCTACGAGATCGGCTTCAAGACCCGCTTGGCGGACCAGCGCGCACAGCTAAACGGGGCGGCGTTCTTCTACGACTTCGAGGACCTGCAATTCTACGGACCGCTGTTCGATTCCCCCTTCGGCCCGCTTTTCGGCATCGCCAATGCCGGGGATGCGGAGGTGATAGGCGCGGAACTGGAGCTGGTTTGGCTCGCCGCCGCCGGTCTGGATGTCCACCTTGGCTTGGGGCTCCTCGACACCGAACTGACCTCCTCCTTCCTCCCCGGCGTGGCCAAGGGCAGCGAACTGCCCAACTCCCCGGAGGTCAACTTCAATGCCAGGGTCAACTACGAATGGCGCCTCAGCGATGGCCTTGGCGGCAACCTGCTAGTGGCGATTGCGTACAAGGACGATGTCAGCTACGACATCGTCCGCCAACCCGCAGAGACCTTGGAGGACGGCTATTGGCTGGTCAACGCCCGCATCGGCATTTCCGGTGCCGATGCCCCTTGGTCCCTATACCTGTGGGGCAAGAACCTGACCGACGAGCGCTATCGAACCCAAGTGCTCACCAGCAGCGTCGGCTTCGGCGAGTCTTGGGGCGAACCCGCGACTTACGGAATCGGCCTGTCGTACGCTTGGTAGCCTGAGTTGAGCGGCTTGCAGCCCGTCGAGCTTGGCCATCACCCCAGGAATCCGGCGCTCAACCCCACCGACACTCGTTCAGCTTGATTTCTTCGCGTTCTCCGAGGCGCACTGCCTGACCCTCACCCATTGTCCCGTGCGGGTGTTGCTGATCCAGCGCGCAACTCAATTGGGGAGCGGTGACGGTAGAACAGGGCGTTCCGATGCGCCATTAGCAAATCGTCATAGATTCCAGATGGCAGCTGTGAACGTGAGCATGAACGCGCCGCGGTTTGGCGGCAAAATCAACTCGCCGAATCCGCAGCGTCCTCGCTTATCATCAAAGACCAATCTCCAAGAGGCGGCGCAAGGCCATGAAGGAAAGGCTCACCGGCTTCATCGACGACCATGCGGATGTGCTGCTGGCCGTATCCCACGAAATCCACGCGCATCCGGAGCTGGCCTTTCGCGAGGTGCGGGCGAGCGCTTTGCTGGCGGACACCGCTGAACGCTTGGGCATTCCCATCGAGCGGGGCGCCTACGGGCTGGACACCGCGTTTGAGGGCCATACCGGCGCCGCCGGGGGTCCGAATGTGGTCGTGCTCGCCGAATACGACGCGCTGCCGGGCATTGGCCATGCCTGCGGGCACAATCTCATCGCCACCGCGGCACTCGGCGCAGCTCTGGCCCTCCACGAAGTGCGGGACCGGCTTCCCGGCCGCGTCACCCTTCTGGGCACGCCGGCTGAGGAGAAGGGCGGCGGCAAGGAGGTCATGGCCCGGGCCGGCGCGTTCGACCGAGTGGACGCGGCTCTGATGATCCACCCCGCCGGCGTGAACTTGGCAACCATGCCCTGCATCTGCGTCGCCGAAGTGCAGGCCATCTATCACGGCAAGGCCGCGCATGCCTCCGCCATGCCGCACCAGGGCATCAACGCCTTGGACGGCCTGCTGCTGGCCTACCAAGCCATTTCCAATCTGCGCCAGCACATCCGCTCGTCGGAACGCATCCACGGCATCGTGACCGATGGCGGGCAGGCGCCCAACATCGTGCCGGAGCGAGCCGCTGGCGATTTCTACGTGCGCGCCAAGGATGAGCTGGCGTTGGCACGGCTGAAGCCCCGAGTGCAGGCCTGCTTTGAGGCAGGCGCCAAGGGGGCCGGATGCGAGGTGGAGGTCAACTGGGCGGACGTGGACTATCTGGACCTCAACACCAATGAGCCGCTTGCGGAGCGGTTCCAACAGCATGCCGAAGGGCTAGGGCGGGAATTCGAGCCGATGGACCGACAGAGGTTCGGCGCGGGCAGCACCGACATGGGCAACGTGAGCCATCGGGTGCCGTCCATCCATCCGATGCTCGCCGCGGCCCCGCCGCACGTGGTCATCCACAACCCCGAGTTCGCCAAGTGGGCCGCTTCGGAACTCGGCGACCAAGCGGCGCTCGACGGCGCCAAGGCCTTGGCGCTGACCGCGGCGGACTACCTGACGGACGGTGCACTGCGCTCCGACGCCACGCGAGCGTTCAAGGTGTCCAAAGGGCTTGCCTACTAAGTAGGCTTTAGTCGCTACGCCGTGTGCGGTTGTGGAACGTCAACAGGCGTTCGCTTGCGCCGGGCGCAGCGGAGGATTTCATCGGCCATCTCGTCCGCCACCTGAGCTGGCGAGCGTCGGGCGGTTTCGCTGCGGCGAATGACCTTGAGCAGGGTGTTGGGAATGCGCTGCACGTGGGCGTGCATCCGGTTCCTGTCGCCGCCGATGCGCTGGTGATGGATGTCGATGATGCCGCCGGCATTGATCAGGAAGTCGGGGCAGTAGAGGATGCCGCGTTGGTGCAGCCGCTCCCCGTCGGCGGGGGTAGCTAGCTGATTGTTGGCCGCTCCCGCCACGATGGCCGCCTTAAGCTCAGCGATGCTGTTGCGATCGAGCACGGCGCCCAAGGCGCAGGGCGCGAACACATCCGCCTGCGTGGCCAGTATTTCGCTCGGATCCACAACGGGCGTAATGCCGAACTTGGCCACGGCCCTTAGAATGAAGTTGACGCGCACATCGGTGCCGTACACCTGCGCGCCGTCGGCGGCCAGCAGTCCGGCCAAGTGCAGGCCCACCTGCCCCAATCCCTG
>CAZNFI010000104.1:4945-11308 GCA_964572185.1 uncultured Pseudomonadales bacterium | reverse complement strand
CGGCCACCACCGCGTCTGCCGGCGCGCCGCGGAATGGCGGGGCGCAGGCAATGATGCGTTTGACGCCGGCAACCCGGGCCGTGACAACGCTCATGCAGGCAGACGCGACCATCGGGTAGCGGCCGCCCGGCACATAGCACCCGACGCTGTGAACCGGGATGTTCCGGTGCCCCAGCACGACGCCCGGCAGCGTTTCTTCTTCAACATCCTTGAGCGCCGCTTTCTGGATCTCGGCAAAACCCCTGATCTGGCTCTGCGCGAACTCGATGTCGCCGATGGCTTGCGCCGGCAGCGCCTCGATACAGGCAGCCACCTCGTCCTCCGACATCCTGAAGATTTCCGGTGACCAGTTGTCGAACTTCTGCGACAACTCCCGCACCGCCGCTTCGCCCCTGGCTTCGATGTCGGCGAGAATGCCCTCCACCGTGGCCTTGACCCGCTGGTCCTGCGCCGCCGCGGTGCGCGCATCGATGCCGTCCTTGATGATCTCGATCACGTCTCTTTCCTTCAGCCCATGAGATTCCCGCCGTCACGCCGGGCTCGCCCCAGTGTCCACTGGGCGTGTGCGTTCCCGCACCGGCTACGGCGGCATGTGCCCATTATAGGTTCGATGCCGCTCGAATCGGCACTGCGCGGGCAGAGCGTGAGTTCGCCATCCTTCCCGATGCAATACAGTTGGCGCCGGTGGTTTTCAGTGCCGCCGCAATGGGTGCAAACCGGCAGAGGCACCCTGTCGCAGCCTGGGCCGCATTGTGCCCGACAGCACGGAGGCGCTGATGACGAAAGCCCTGATGTGGCTCGGTGTGCTGGTAGTGGGCATCCTGTTGGGGTACCTGTTGCGGGGCACGGGCATTTCCCGGCAGGTCGACGAGCGCCGCGCGGAAGTTACCGGCAACCTGGCCAGCGCTTATGTCGCGGCGCAGTCGCTGGCGGCTCCGAGCCGCTTGCAGCACAGGCCCGTCAGCGCCTGGCGGCGGGCGAGCCGGAAGCGGCCCCGCACTGGCTGGAACTGGGGCTGGCCGCCGAACCCACCCATGCCGCACGGCCCGATCACTCTTCGTATGGCGAAACAAGCCCCGCCCGCAGATCGGCGGAATCGGCCGCCGCGGCCCGCTCTTCGGGGTCGCCCATTCCGCCGCCGCCCGGAGTTTCCAATACCAGCGTGGCCCCGGCCGGAACCAGGTCCTTGCCCTTGCCCGGCAGCTCGGCACCGTCTTTCAGATACACCCTGCCGGGGCTGCCGCCGCCCCCGCCGGCCCGGCCCCGCGCCGGGAAGCGAACCCGGTCGAACATCTTCGACACGTAGAACGGCGCGCCGTGCCGATGGCCGATTTCGATGGTCTGCCCCAGCCCGCCACGGTTGCGGCCCACGCCCCCGGAGTCCTGGCGGTACTCCTTGCGCCAGATCACCAGCGGCGAAGTCACCTCGTTGATCTCGGTCGGCGTGGTGCGCACCCCGCTCGGGAAAGCGGTGGTCGACAGCCCATCCTTGCCCGGCCGGGCCCCCGTACCGCCATTGAAGATCGGGTTGATGACGAAGTCCTCGCCGGGAAAATTGTCGGTCGCCCCGGCGCCGAGAAACACCGGGTTCCAGATGCAGGAAGCGCCCTCCGCCGGCGCCTGTCCCGGCAGCACCTGTTCCAGGCAGCCGAGCACCACGTCCGGCAGCATCTGGCCAATGGCGTGGCGCGCTGAAACCGCCGAGGGCGGCAGTGCATTCAGAATCGATCCCGGCGGCGCGGTCACTTCCACGCAGCGCAGCGAACCGGCGTTGTTGGGAATGCTGTTGCCGACCAGGCAGCGTACGCCGAAGGTCGCATACGCCTGGGTATAGGGCAGTGGCACGTTGATGCCGAACCCGGAGGCCGGCGACGACCCGGCAAAGTCGACAGACAGGTGCTCACCTTCGATGGTCAGCGCCGCCTGCAGGTCCACCGGCCGGTCGTAACCGTCGACGCGCATGGCGTACTCGAACCGGCCATCGGGCAAGGCTTTGATTTCCCGGCGCATGGCCCGCTCGGAGGATTCCAGAATACCCCGTCCGATCTCGTCGATGCCATTCAGACCGAAGTCGTCCAACGTTTCGAGCAGCCGGCGGCCGCCGCTCTCATTGCAGGCCGCCAGGGAATACAGATCGCCTTCCGCCACTACCGGATCGCGCACGTTGGCAGCCAGAATCGACAGCAGCGTCTCGTTGCGCTCGCCGGCCCGGAACAGGTGGCCGATGGGTATGTTCAGCCCCTCTTCGTAAACCTGCTGCGCATCCGCGCCGAAGCCACGCCCGCCCACATCGGCGATGTGGCTGGTGCTGGCAAACAGCGCCATGCACCGGCCGCGCCGAAAGATCGGCGTGACAACGGTGAAATCGTTCAGGTGGCCGGTGGCATCCCAGGGGTCGTTGGTCAACAGCACATCCCCAGGCGCCAACCCGCCCAGCGGGAACCTGGCCAGAAACTTGCCCACCGATGCCGCCATGGCATTGACGTGGCCGGGCGTACCGGTCACCGCCTGGGCGAGCATGGCGCCACCGGTGTCGAATACGCCGGCCGAGAGGTCGCCGGCTTCACGCACCACGGTGGAGAAAGCGGTGCGCATCAGTGTCTGCGCCTGCTCTTCGACGATGGCCAGCAACCGGTTCCACACCAGCTGGCTGCGAATCGGGTCCTGGTCAGCCGGCATGTGCGCCTCTCTCCAGAACCAGGTGGCCGAGTTCGTTGACGGTCGCCGTGAAGCCTTCCGTGACCACCGTCGTGGTCTGGCTTTCCACGATCAGCGCCGGGCCGGCGCAGGTGTTCCCCGCTGCCAGGGCCTCACGGCGATAGAGCGCCGCCTCGGCGGGCGCGCCCCGTACCGGATCGTAAAGATCGACCCGGCCGTCCGGGCGTGCGACGCGGCGGCGCTCCGGCGGCCGCAGTCGATGCGGCGGCTGCCCGGCGGTGGACAGCGCCAGGGTCCAACTGAGAATCTCCACTTCCGCCCCCGGAATGGTGCGTCCGTAGAGGGTGCGGTACGCCTTCTCGAACGACGCTTTGAAATGCGGGCGCAGGTCGGCCCCGGCATCGACTGCCGGCACCTCGACGGCGATCTCGAACCCCTGCCCCACATAACGCATATAGACGCGCGCCGTTTCCACGAGCGGCTCCGCGGTGGCGGAGCCCACCACCGCGGCCGCCTCGCTGCGCATGTCGTCGAGCAGCGAGCGAATGGTTTCGCCGTCCAGCGCCGCCAGCCGCATGTAGCGGCTGCGCACCACTTCGAAGCTGACGGGTGCGAGCAGGAAGCCGATGGCGGAGCCCACCGCTGCCCCGCGAGGCACGACGATGCGATCGATCCTGAGTTTCGATGCCAGCAGGCAGGCATGCAAAGGCCCGGCGCCGCCATAGGCGATCATGGTGCGCCCGGCGCAGTCTTTGCCCCATTCCATGGCATGCGCCCGCGCCGCCGCCGCCATATTCTCGTCGATCACCTCGCAGATGCCCACGGCGCCGGCCATTCCGTCAAGGCCCAGAGGCCCCGTCACCTGCCTGTCGACCGCCGCCGCCGCGCCGACGGTGTCGAGACTCAAGGAACCGCCGGCGAAGTGTTCCGGCCGTATCTTGCCCAGCACCACGTCGGCATCGGTGACCGTGGCCGCTGTCCCTCCGCGCCCGTAACAGGCCGGTCCCGGTTCCGACCCGGCGCTTTCCGGGCCGACCTGAATGCGTCCGAGCGCATCGACCCTGGCAATCGAGCCGCCGCCGGCGCCGATTTCCACCATCTCGATCACCGGGATGCGCATGGGCAATCCCGACCCCTTTTTGAACCGGTAGGTGCGGCCCACCTCGAACTGGCGCGACAACTGCGGTTCGGCACCGTCGATGAGGCAGATCTTGGCGGTGGTGCCGCCCATGTCCAGCGACAGCACCGCATCGAGTCCGCAGCGCGCGGCGATGTTCGCGGCCAGGATGGCGCCGCCGGCCGGGCCCGACTCCACCAGGCGTATCGGGAATCGGGCCGCGGTGTGCAGGTCGGTCAACCCGCCGCCGGAAGTCATCAGCAGCATGGGGCAACGCACGCCCGCGGCTTTGAGTTGCCGGGCCAGGCTCTCCAGGTAGGTCGCCATCAGTGGCTGCACATAGGCATTGGCACAGGCCGTGGAAAGGCGCTCGAACTCGCGAATCTCCGGGCAGACCTCGCTGGCCAGGGTGACCGCGACACCCGGCAGGCGCCCGCGCACCTCGGCCGCCACCGCCTGTTCGTGGGCCGCATTGCGGTAACCGTGCAGGAACCCGACGGCGACGCTCTCGACCTGCCCCGCCGCCAACCGTTCGACGGCGGCCGCCACTGATGCCGCATCAAGGGGAACGAGCACCTCGCCGGCGGCGTCCATCCGTTCCCGCACCGGCAGGCGCAGGTGCCTCGGCACCAGCGGCGCGGGGCGGTCTATATTCACATCGTACTGCTCGAAGCGGTTCTCGAACGCCATTTCCAGGGCATCGCGGTGCCCCTCGGTGGTCAACAGGGCGGTCTTCGCCCCGCGGCGCTCGATCAGCGCATTGGTGGCCAGCGTCGTACCATGCAGGAACAGGCCGACCGCGGACGCATCCCTGCCGGCCTCGCGGAGCACCTGGTGCAAGCCGTCGAGCACGGCATCGGCCGGATCTGTGTAGGTGGTGAGAACCTTGCTGGAATACCGGGCGCCGCCGTCATCGAGCACCACGTCGGTAAACGTGCCGCCGATATCCGCCGCGACGCGCACGCCGCTGGTGACCTGGCCCACTGGATTCCTTCAGTAGCGTAGCTGTGTACGGTTGCAGCGCATTTTTTGCGACCTCTGCAGGTTGCGGAGCTACTCGATGGCATCGCCGCCAGGCAACGCACCAGGCCAATCACCGCCGGAAAGACCCGAATCCTATCACCAGCCTGTCGATGGCTGCAGCAGCGCCGGTGTGGCGCACCGGCGGACACCCGCCGGCCTGCAGTCGCACAGGCGTCCCGTCGTGGTGCGCATGAGCCAGCCAGCCGGGCGGGCTCGGCAGGCGAGCATGGCGGCTGTCGGGCTCGCGCGCGGGCGCGCCGGTCAAACCGGCGCGTTACGGCTGTTCATCTGCCACAGCGACGACCGCAACGCCACCACCAGCGAGGTAACCCCCATGACCGCACAGGCGATGCCAAGCGCCGCCCGGGGACCGAACTCATCGACCAGGAACCCGCAGCCCAGCGCGCCGATGGGGCCCGCGCCCATGAAGGTAAACCCGCTGATCGCCATGATTCGCCCGCGCTGGCCCTCCGGCGCCCGTTCCTGCAGGATGGTGCGCGCCATGGTCATGGCAATGCCGCCGCAGGCGCCCCAGAAAAACAGGATGACCAGCGTGAACGTAAAGGTGGGCGCCAGCGCCACTGCGCCGAGCAGCACCGCACCCAGCATCAGTGCAATCAGCATCGCGCGTCCCTGGTGGGCCACGTCGCCCGAGCGCAGCATGAACACCAGCGCCAGCGTCAGGCCCACGGCATTGCAGGCATTCATGAGCCCGAGATCGCTGGCATTGCCGTCAAACACCTCCCGAATCAGCAACGGCAGCGTGACGATGTAAGAGCCCATGAAGCAGATGGACATGGCCACGTTCAGCATGGCGATGCTGCGCATCTGCGGGTGGCGCAGCACGGTTCTGGATCCCTCGAGCATCGACTGCAGAAGAGCCGGCGCAGCTTTCGGCCGGGGCGGTTCGGGCGGCAGGCGAATGCCGCGCAGCGCCCAGACGCCGATCACCAGCACCAACGCCTGCACGGCCAGTATCGGCCCGGGCCCGGTGTGATCGGCCAGGGAGGCCACGAAGAACCCCAGGATCTGCATGCTGAACTGGGCAATGCTGGTCTGCATTACGGTACGCTGCACGCGTCCCGATGCCACCCGGTTGAGCAGCCCGTCACGCGCCGGCGTGACGAATGCCTGGGCAATGCCAATCACCAGCGCATAGGCCAGCATCGCCCCGAAGGTGAGCCGGTCCATCGCCACCAGGCACAACAGCAGCACCGGCGCCGCCACCCCCGCCGACTGGGCGAGTACCGCCATGCGCTGGCCGCCGAACCGGTCGGCATAGCTGCCGCCCACCAGGATCAGCAGCGTACCCGGCAACAGCAGCGTCATCTGCGCAACACCCACCATTTCCGGCGACTCGCGCAGTACCATGGTGACCAGCCAGGCAAACAGAACGCTCTGAATCCCCACCCCGAGGAACCAGGTGCCGGTGCCCAACAGGTAGCCGTGCAGGGGCCGCATCAGGCGTTCCGCCTGAAACGCAGCGCCTCATCTGCGGCGCAATTGCGGCCCAACCGGATGTGCAATCGGGCAGTTCTCCGCCCCGTGTCAGACGTGCGCCGCGC
>CAZNFI010000104.1:0-4845 GCA_964572185.1 uncultured Pseudomonadales bacterium | reverse complement strand
GTAACCGCCCGGAGCGCGAGGTTAAAGCTTTGCGGCGGCAAATGCACCGGCAGGCAACCCGTGGCGCCCGGTTCGGTTCAGGACCTTGCGGCGTGGATTCGCTTGCGCGCTTCGCGGGTCCGGACGATGTCCGCCATGAGTTTGCCGGCATCGATGTCCACGGCCGGGTCACCGAGCACTTCCGCTACCCGGCCGTAGTTCAGAAAATAGCGGGAGCCATTCACCGTGCGCTTCAGAAACCCCAGATCGACCATGCGCCGCCGGACGGTCACGTGGTCGAGGCCTGCGCCTATCGATTCCAACCAGGCGATCAGGGATGCGTTGATTTCCGGTTCGGCATAGGCATACCGCCGCGTCAGCGTGTTTGCAGCCACCGCCAGCAAGACGTCGAGGTCGCGGCGATGCGACGGAAACGCACGGAAACTCCCGGACTGGAAGATGCGCCGCAGAATGTTCTCTACACCGGCTGCACCGTCGATAGTCACGGCGCCTGTCAGGTCACGGCGCCGCTGGCGAAAGCGGCGCCGATGTCATCGTCCGACATGCCGAGTATCTCGCTCAGCACCTCGAAGCTGTGCTGCCCCAGCATCGGCGCCGGCGCGCGCGGCCCGTTGTCGTAACCGCTGATGCGGTACTGGTGGCCGGCATAGGGAATGCGGCCCATTTCCGGGTGATCCATGTAGCGATAGAAGCCGCGATGCTCGTACTGCTCGTCGCGCAGCAGGTCACGGCTGCGCTGCACGGCGCCGGCTGGAATCGCCGCCTCGGTCAGGGTGGCCATGGCCTCTTCGCAGCGGCGGTCGCGCGCCCATGCCGCAATGGCGTCGTCGATCCGGTCGTGCGCTGCCTGCCGCCCGTCTGCGGTGGCGAGCTGCTCGTCCTGCGCCAGCTCACCGCTGCCCAGAACCTGGCACAGTTTGCGCCATTGGGCATCGGTGTCGACGCCGATCGCCAGCCATTGGTCCTCGCCCGCGCACCGATAGCAGCCCTGCGGCGCGGCATGCGGGCTGCGATTGCCGAGACGGGTCGCGACACGGCCGTTCACCTGCGCATCGAGCAGTTCCGGGCCCAGGAAGTGCAAAGAGGCTTCCAGTTGCGCGAGGTCGATGAAACAGCCCTCGCCGGTGCGCCGGCGGCGATCGAGAGCGGCCGACAGAACCGTCGATACGAAGCGCGGGGCGATCGTATCGGTGTAGGCGATCCAGGGTCCGGACGGCGCCTGGTCGGGCCAGCCGGTTATCTCGTAGAAACCGGCAATGGCCGCCGTGTGGTAACCGTAGCCCGCCAGTGACCTGGCCGGACCGGTCTGGCCCATCAGGCAGGTACTGACCATGACGATGTCAGGATTGAGCGCCCTGACCTGCGGGTAGCCGAGGCCCATGCGTTCGATGGCACCGGGGGCGAAGCTCTCGACGAATACGTCTGCCCAGGCGACCAGGCGCCGGGCGATGTCGAGGGACGCGGGCTGTTTCATGTCCAGGGTGAGGCTCAGCTTCGAGGTATTGAAATCTCCGAAAAACTGGGAGCGGTTCAGTCCCAGCACCCCGTCCTTGGCCGGAACCGAGCCCCTCAGAACATCCGGGCGCAGCTCGGACTCGACGCGGACCACCGTGGCGCCGTGGTCGGCAAGAAATTTCGTGGTGATCGGCCCAACGCCAACCCAGGCGAAATCCACGACCTTGAGCCCGGCAAACGGCAAGGCTTCGCCGGCCGCTTTACCCACCTGCCGGACGGCCTCACGGGGCCGGACGTTGTCGAGTTCGGCGCGGATCTGCGCGCCGTGCTGGTCAAGGCCCGGTGGCGGCCGGCGCACGGTCACCGCCGCATTGGACAGCTTGGCCCAGGCGCCGGCGCCGCGTGCTGCCGTGCCGCCGCCCACATCCACTTCGTGCCAGTAGTCGCGTACTTGCAGGTGATCCAGGGCCAGCAGTTCGGTAAGCGTATTCACCGGGGCCAGGGATATGCCGTGCTCGAGACCGAATCGGTACAGTTCCTCGCGCGTGTGCAGCCTGAAAAACCGCTCGCACAGCGCCATGCCGTCGACAATGTTGAACGACGGCGCATCGTGGTTGCGCGCATTCAGGTCGTAGGTTTCCCAATCGATGTCGTACAGCGATGCATCGGCCACGCCGTCCTCGATCATCCACGGCAGGCAACCCACAATCACCGCCGACATGGGCAGCGCAATCAGGTAACCGTCGGCCGTCGCATACACCAGTTCGATCCTGGAGCCGCCCGCCCCCATCGCCGATCCGTTGCGTTCGAAGTCGGCGCCCTGAATGGCGTAGGCATCCATTGCGTTCAGCATGGTCCAGGTCATCGCGCACTGGGCCGAGAGGTCCGCGAACTGCGCCTGTCCGGTGTGCAGGCGCCTGGCGTGCGCCGCCATCGCCGCCACCGCCGCCTGGGCGCCCGCGTGCCGCCACACCTGCGTCACGCTGAGACGCAACGGCGCACGATCCGGTGTGCCCTGCAATGACATCGGGCCGCCCATGGCCGCCAGCGCGATGTCGTTGGCGATGACGTTGGCTCGGGGGCCGTCGCTGCCGTAGGGCGAAACGCGCACATGCACGATGGCCGGATTGATGGCGCGCGCGGCATCGAAGTCGATACCGTATGCGTCGAGCAGCCCATCGGGCCAGGATTCGAAGATGAAATCGGCCCGGGCGATCAGGGCTTCGATCAGCTTCCGGTCGTCGCGCTGCACCACGATCGAACGCTTGTTGCGATTGAACGCCAGAAACTGGAGGCTCTCGCCGCCATCGCCGGTCCGGGGCGCACAGCGCCTGGCGGGCGTGCCTTCCGGCGGTTCGACACGGATCACGTCGGCGCCCAGATCGCCAAGCATCATGGGCCCGAGTTCGCCACGTTCGTCGGTGAAGTCCAGAATCGTATAGGGATCGAGCATGCAGGCATCGGCGCCGCTGGGGAGCGGAAAGTAAACCCAACAAACCGGGTCGGAGTAAAGTGTGGGGCCAAACCGCACATCCGGTCGCTCGACCGGCCACTTAACTCCCTGTATCTCAGCGTGCCGCGGCGTGCATGTCCCCGGGTAGTTCCGCCCTCTGCCGGTCGCCGGCCACCAGGCAATAGATGCTTGGCAGCACAAACAGCGTGAACAGGGTGCCGAGCAGCATTCCGGCGACCAGAACGATGCCGATGCTGTTGCGTGCCTCTGCCCCGGCGCCGGTGACGAAAACCAGCGGCATGTGCCCCATGATGGTGGCGCCGGCGGTCATCAGCACCGGCCGCAGGCGCACGGCGGCAGCCGCCTTGATGGCTTCCAGCTTGGTGGCGCCGGCCAGGCGCAGTTTGCGCGCGAACTCGACGATCAGGATGGCGTTCTTGGAGATCAGCCCGACCAGGGTGATCAGGCCGATCTGGGTGTAGGTGTTGATGGTGGTCAGGTCCAGGTAGGTGAACAGCAGGGCGCTGGACAGCGCCAGGGGCGCCGAGCCGAGCAGTACCACCAGGGGATCCCGGAAGCTGTTGAACTGCACCGCCAGCGCCGCGAACACGAACGCCAGGGAGATGCCGAGCACCCCGACCAGGGTATTGCCCTCCTGGCGCAGTTGCCGCGACTCGCCCGCGTAGTCGATGTCGTAGTGACCCGGCAGCAATTCGGCGGACAGCGCCTCCATGGCGGCAAGGCCCTGTTCCTTGGTACGCCCCGGAATCAGCCCGCCGCGAATGCGGAAGGCGTTTTTCTGCTGAAACCGCGTCAGCACCCGGGGCGCCACCGTCTCTTCGAGCCGCGCCACCGCCGACAGTGGCACCAGCGCCCCGTCCGGCGTGCGGAGTTTCAGGTCGAGCAGCACGTCGGCATCGGGCCGGCCGCTGCGCTCGACCATGGGGATCACGCGATAGGCGGTGCCGTCGAGGTCGAAGCGGTTGACGTAGTTGCCCGACAGGAAGGTGCCGAGCTGGCGGCTCACTTCGGCCAGGTCCATGCCCAGGTCTGCCACCCGGTCGCGGTCGAGCAGGAAACGGCCCTGGGGCAGGTCGATGCTCAGGTCGGAGTCGACGAACAGGAACAGGCCGGTTTGCCGCGCCCGTTCCATCAGGGCCTCGGCGTAAGGGAGCATTTCCGCGGCGCTGTCCGAGGAGAGCACCACGAATTCCATGTCGAAGCGCCCGGCGCTCGGCAGCGCCGACGGCAGCATCGGGAAAGCGGTGAGACCGGTCACTTCGGACAGCCCCTGAAAAGCCATCGTCAGCAACTCGCCGGTACTCAGCTCACGGTCGTCGAAATCGGCGAACTTCATGCCGCCGAACCCGGCGTTGGTGAGCACCATCTGCCACATGCGGCCGCTGCCCGGCAGGCTCTCCATGGCATCCACCACGCCGGACATGTAGCGCTCGGTGTAATCCAGGGAGGCTTCCGGGGGCGCCGTGTAGGCCACGTTGATCTCGCCCTGGTCTTCCGTCGGCGCCAGTTCCTTCTGCGACAGCATGAAAAAAGGCACCGCCAGCAGCGAGAAGAAGACGGCGCAGAACAGCACCGGCCCGTTGTTCGCCAACAGGCCGTCCAGCAGTTGCCGGTAGCGCCTGCGGGCGCCGTCGAACACTGCATTCACACGCCGGGTCATGGCCGATTCACGGCCTTTTTCCGGAACGACCCGCCCGCTCATCACCGGTGAGAGGGTGAGTGCCACCATGCCGGAAATCAGCACCGCTATGGCCAGGGTGAAGGCAAACTCCTTGAACAGCACGCCGGTCATGCCGGACAGGAAACCGATGGGTATGTACACCGTCGCCAGGGTGAGGGTCATGGCGATGATGGGCGAGGCCAGTTGCCGGGCGCTGGCCAGCGCCGCCACCGTTCGCGAGGCGCCCTCGCGCATG
>CAZNFI010000103.1:0-11338 GCA_964572185.1 uncultured Pseudomonadales bacterium | reverse complement strand
GCATATCGCGCACGTTTTTCCCGCACGGCCTCGGGCACCTGCTCGGCCTGCAGGTGCACGATGTCGCCGGCCACCAGCTGAGCGCCGACGGCAGGGTCCGTGCGCCACCGCCAGAGTACCCGGCCCTGCGTCTGACGCGCCGCACCGAGGCCGGCATGGTGTTCACCATCGAGCCGGCCCTGTACATGATCCCCATGCTGCTCGACGAGTTGCGCACCAGCGCCGCCAGCGCGCAGGTGAACTGGCCATTGGTCGAGTCCCTGGTGCCCTGCGGCGGCATTCGCATCGAGGACAACGTCCTGGTGACCGAATCGGGCACTCGAAATCTGACCCGTGAGGCCTTTGCCGCCGCCACCATGTCATGACCGTTTCCACCCCGGCGGCGCACCGGGTCGCTGACGCGCAGGGAACAGCATTGAGTATGC
Source organism: uncultured Pseudomonadales bacterium (assembly GCA_964572185.1). Taxonomy (GTDB): domain Bacteria; phylum Pseudomonadota; class Gammaproteobacteria; order Pseudomonadales; family Azotimanducaceae; genus Azophilus. Next base: position 10,913 of record CAZNFI010000103.1, on the reverse strand, counting down.
CGATGAGAGCGGGTACAAGGTGCGGGACTGCCGCGCCTCATGTCCACTCGGAGCCCGCCCGGAGGACTCTGTCGGCAGGTCCACGCTGGAAGCGTAAAATTATCAAATATCAATGAGTTGAAAGTTTTTCCATGAAAGCGCGGCTTACTCCCAGTCGGCTGTTTGGCAACCCGTCACTCGGCGCCGAACTGGCGCGCGACGTTCGTGTATCACCGGATGGACTGTTCGCCACTTTTCTGAAAGCCGGCGACGACGACCGCGAACGCCTCGATCTGTGGGGCGCAGACCTCGCGACGGGCAAGATGGAACGCTGGCTGACCGCCAAGGAGCTGCCCGCCGGCGGCCCGGCCAGTGCCGCGGAACGCGACGAACGCGAACGCAAGCGCCTGTTCGGACACGGCATAACCGGTCAGGCCTGGAGCGATGACGGCGCCATGCTGCTGATCGAGGCATCCGGAAGCGGCTTTCTGTTCGAGCCGCAGAGCCGGACTACCCGGCAGATCACACCGGCCGGTTGTCGGCATACCGATATCCGCCTTGCGCCCGGTGGCGCCCACGTCAGCTATGTACGCCGCCAAAGCCTGCTTTATCGGCACCTCGCCAGCGGCACCGAACACGCCGTTGCCCGATCTCAAGATGCGCGGGTCAGCTTTGGTACCGCGGATTTCATTGCCCAGGAAGAGATGCATCGCTACGACGGCCACTGGTGGAGCCCCGCAGCCGACGCCATCGCCTTCACGCGGGTTGATGTCTCGCCGGTAGCACGAATCCGACGTCCCGGCGCCGATGATCTGGAGGCAGACAAGCAGCGTTATCCGTTTGCCGGCGGCGGCAACCCGCTCGTGCGGCTGGGCTGGTACCACCTGGGCGGGGGGGAAATCCGCTGGCTTGACTACGCCGACGATGCCGAGGACTACCTGGCGCGGGTGCTGTTCGCACCGGAGGGGCTGATACTGAGCGTACAGAACCGCTCCCAGGACCGCCTGCGCGTCAAATGCATTGCTCCGCGGTCGGGCGAAGCCCGCCTGCTGTTCGAGGACAGTTCCGAGACCTGGATCAATCTGACCGACAATCTGACGCGAATCGGCGAGGCGGATTTTCTGTGCACATCGGAGCGCGATGGCTACAGCCATCTGTACCGTTTTCGCAACGGCAAGGCGCAAAGACTCACCCACGGGCCGGGGCAGATCGTGAAAGTGCTGCACGCGGACAGGGACCGGGCGCTGGCGCTGGGCTGGTTCGATGCGCCCATCGAACAGCACCTGTATGCCGTGCCCCTGGACGGTGGCGAACCGACGCGCATCACCGACTCCGGCTGGCATGAGGTGGCGATCAGCAAGGACGGCAGTACCCTGGTCGACCGCAGCAGCAACGTTGCCAGCCCCGGTGCAATCCGCTTCGGCGCGCCGCAAGCGCCATTGCGCGAGTTGGCGGACGGCTCGATCCGGGCGGGCCATCCGTACCATCGGTTTCTCGACGCACACGTGACGCCGACCCTCGGTAGCCTGGAAGCCGAGGATGGGCAGACCCTGCATTTCCGCTTGACCCGGCCGGCAAACGCACCAGGCCGCAAAGCCGCGTCTCCGCTGATCGTCTGGGTGTACGGCGGGCCTGGCGTACAGATCGTTCGCAACGCCTGGCCGCCCCTGCAATTGCAGCTCTTTGCCGCGGCGGGGTATGGCGTGCTCGAGCTCGACAACCGGGGCAGCGCCAACCGGGGACGCGACTTCGAGGCGCCACTGTTCCGCCGCCTGGGCGATGCGGAGGTTCGCGACCAGGTGACCGGCGCCAGCTACGCGGCCGGCCTCGACTGGGTGGATGCCGAACGCATCGGTGTCTTCGGCCACAGCTACGGCGGCTACATGACGCTGATGTGCCTGTGCAAGGCACCCGACCTGTTTCGCGCCGGCGTCAGCGTAGCTCCGGTGACCGACTGGCGGCTGTATGACTCCCACTACACCGAGCGTTACCTGGGCCATCCCGACAGCAACCCGCAGGCTTACGAAGCGAGTTCCGTGTTTGCATGGCTCGATGGCCTGCGCGGCAAGCTGCTGGTCATGCACGGCATGGCCGACGACAATGTTCTTTATGCCCATACCCTGAAGCTGCAACGGGCGTTGCAAAGCCGGCATCTGCCTTTCGAGTTGATGACCTACCCGGCATCGAAACACGGACTTCAGGAAGTGGATGTGTCCATTCACCGTTTCAATCTGATTCTGGATTTCTTCGAGCGGAGCCTATGATCGTGAAAGTTCGCCATGCCGTAGCCCGGGACCGGGCCGCGATCGTGGCATTCAATCAGGCGATGGCGCTGGAGAGTGAAGAGCGGGCTCTGCACCTGCCTACCCTGGAAGCGGGCGTGGGCCGGGTGCTGGACCGAACCGGCGAGGGTTTCTATCTGGTGGCGGAAGCCGACGGCAGGACGGTCGGTTCGCTGTTGGTGACCTTCGAGTGGAGCGACTGGCGCAATGGCCGGTTCTGGTGGATCCAGAGCGTTTATGTGCTTCCGGCGTTCCGCCGCAGGGGCGTGTACTCACGGCTGCATGCCTGGGTTCGGGATGCAGCACGCGCCGAAAGCGATGCCTGCGGCATCCGGCTGTACGTTGAAAAAGACAACAGGGGCGCACAGGCCACCTACGAGGCACTTGGCATGTCGGTGACCGACTACCTTTTGTACGAAGAGGAATTCCACCGTAGCTGAGCCGCCACGGCCGGGTCTTGCTGTCTCTACGGCCCGTTGCCCTCTGGACCCACTGCCGGTTGCGCCCGGCCCGTTGCGTTTCCGCTCCAGGAGTTGCGCCGGCTACCGATGCCCGCCAGCGCCCGAGCCGCTCGCGAATCGCTACAGCGTATAAGTGTGCCGATGCGATCCCACCGCACCCGCCAGGTAGGCTTCGATCGCCGCCCGCGCGGTATCGTTGGGCGGGTCGAAGCGCATGCCGACACCCGCGACCGGATGACCCTGTGCCCCCGGCGGCGTAATCCACGCCACCCGGCCGGACAGCAGCATCGGCTCGGGTTCGTGCATGAGATCAAGCCGTAGCGAGAGCGGCTCGCCAAGCGCCCACTGTGTCTCCGTGGGAATGAACAGGCCCCCGTCCTTCAGGAAAGACATCTGGCAATCATGCAGCCGCTGTCGATCTTTTATGGCCAGGGAAAGTGTTCGTTCCATGCCGCCTCAGATGCCTTCTGTCGTGTGCATGCCAGGAAAGCTCCGGGGAAGCCATGCCCCGGCGCCGAACTGACGCCAGGCACGTCTGCCCGAAGCCACCGGCACCCAGTCTCGGGCGTCACCGCCGCGGCGGCAATGGCCCGCGGCTGTGATTCGAGTAAGACTTCGCCCCGGCGGGCCCTTCCGCCCGGGCCCGGGCGACGTCAATGCACCCCCACCAGCAGCCGCCAGTGATGACAGAGCCTCTCCAGCAACAGGCGCACGTTGACGCTGTTGGTTCGCACCACCTGCTCATGAAAGCGGGTCAGCTCATCGGCAAAAGCGAGCGCGCGCCGTGGGCTCAGCTGACCGGACTCCGGCAGTTCGGTTGCTCCCGCGAGCGCGCGTACCAGCCAGCGCGTCCAGCGCGCACTGAGCCGGCGAACATCGAGCGCGGCCATTTCATCGATGACCGGCCGGCCCCGGGCCAGGTCGGCAAGCAGTTCCGCCATCGGGCGCTCATCGGACTGCGCGCCCAGGGCAGCCTGCAAGGGCGCACCATCGTAATCTTCCAGCAACGCCCTGGCAGCAGGTTCCGACAGCCATTGCGCCGCCTGTGCCGCGTTTCTGGGTATGGAGTAGATTTGACAACGGCTGCGTACGGTCGGTGCCAGCGAACCGGCGCTGTCTGTGCCCAGTATCAGCGTCATCGCCCCGGGCGGCTCTTCGAGGGTCTTGAGAAGGGCGTTCGCCGCGTTCAGATTCATGGCGTGCGCACGCTCGATTACCGCCACCTTGCCAGCTGCGGCCTGGGGGGTGCCAAGCGCGAATTCCGCAAGAGCGCGCACCTGATCCACCTTGATCAGGCCGCCGTCGGGGGCGACCCAACGCAAATCCGGGTGCGCCAGGCTTTTGGCGTCGCGACCTGCCGCGCTGCCGAGCAGTCTCAACGCCAGCCACGCGCACAGTTCCGTCTCGCCCCAACCGGGATAGCCGCAAATCAGCACCGCGTGGGACAGGCGCCCGCCATGCGCGGCGGCGTCCAGCCTGGCGCGAACCGCCGCCTGCCAGGGTAGATCCATCAGGCGCGCCTCGCCGCCGCCAGCATTGGCGCCATGGCCAGAGCAATGTCTGCCTGTACCTGTTCCAGGGGACGGGCGGCATCGATCACGACAAAGCGCGGGCAATCTTTGGCGCGGGACAGGTAGGATTCCCGCACCCGCTCGAAAAAGCCCCAGCGTTCCAGTTCGAAACGATCCTTGCTGCGCCCGGAGATGCGTGCATCGACCACGTCGATCGGCGCATCCAGATACAGCGTCAGGTCTGGTTGCAGGTGGCCGTGCACCAGTTGCTCGAGCGCCGCAATGATGCCGCTGTCGATGCCGCGACCACCGCCCTGATAAGCGTAGGTGGCATCGGTAAAGCGATCGCTGACCACCCAGCGGCCGTTCTCCAGAGCCGGCTCGATGGTGGTTGCCAGATGCTGGCCGCGGGCGGCGAACATCAACAGCAGTTCGGTCAGCTCAGCGACCGGTTCATCCCGAACCGCCAGTAACAGGCCGCGGATTTCTTCCGCCAGGGGAGTCCCGCCGGGTTCTCGCGTCTGCACCACTTCGACGCCAGTGCGGCGGATGGTATCGCAGACGAATTGCAGATTGGTGCTCTTGCCGACCCCTTCGGTGCCTTCCAGGGTAATGAACGCACCACGCACGTCAATCACCTTTGCGCTGATACTTGTTTACGGCTACGAGATGCTCCTCCAGCGTTGTCGAGAACTGGCTGGAGCCATCCCCCCGGGAGACGAAGTACAGGTAGGGCGCACCGCTCGGGTGCACCGCCGCCTGCAGCGCCTCCCTGCCGGGCAGGGCTATGGGCGTTGGCGGTAGACCTTTGTGCACATAGGTATTGTACGGCGTGGGCTGCTTGAGGTGGGCACGCGTCAGGTTGCCGTCGAATGCCGCCCCAAGGCCGTAGATGACGGTGGGATCCACCTGCAGGCGCATATTGGTGCGGATGCGGGCTGCTATCACCTGGCTGACATCGTTGCGGTCGGCAGGGCGCCCGGTTTCCTTTTCGATGATCGACGCCACGATCAGCACATCGTATGGCGTTGGATAGGGCAGATCGGCGCCCCGGGACACCCACGCAAGCTCGAGTTCCTCGCGCATTTTCAGGTGCGCGCGCAGCAGCAGGTCCCGGTCGGTATCTCCCGCGACGAAATGATAGGTATCCGGAAAGAACCAGCCTTCCGCATGGTCGGCGCCGGTCGCGGTTTCAATACCGAGTACCCGCATCAGGTTCTCTGCTGTCACCTTGTCCAGGGTGTCGACCAGCTTTGATTCCGCGCGCAGGCCGGCAAGCACCGTGGCAATACGGGTACCCTCGACAATGCGGAACCGATAGGGCACGACTTCGCCGCCGACGATCCGCAACATCAGCCGTTGCGGCGTGTCACCCGGCCAAACCCGGTACTCACCCACCTTGAGAGACCCGGCAAGCCCGTACAACTGGGTCGACCAGCGCAACAGGCGCGGCCGCTTCAGCAACCCGGCATCGGCCAGCCGGGCTGCGACAGTGCCGGCGGTGTCCCCGTCCCTTACGCTGACCGTCACCGCTTCGTTCACGGGCAGCGGGGAGGTCCACCAATTGGCAACGTACCACAGCAGAGACGTGCCCACGGCCCCTGCCAGAAGCAGCAGAGCCAACCAGCCAGACCGTTGCAACACGCCTCAGACAGCGCCGAGGACAATCGTGCCGTTGGTTCCGCCGAATCCGAACGAATTGCTCAAGCCCACGCGTAGCGGCATGTCGCGCGCCTCGTTCGGCACATAGTCGAGGTCACAGCCTTCACCCGGGTTGTCCAGGTTTATGGTTGGCGGACACACCTGGTCGCGGATCGCAAGCAGCGTGAAGATCGCTTCCACCGAGCCGGCGGCACCGAGCAGGTGCCCGGTCATCGACTTGGTCGAACTCACCGCGATGTCCGTGTCCTGCCCGAACACATGCTTGATCATCCTGGTTTCCGCCACATCGCCAAGCGGCGTGGAAGTACCGTGGGCATTGATATAGTCGACCGCATGCGGCGCCATCCGCGCATCGCGCAGCGCATTTTCCATGCAGGCGATGCCGCCGGCGCCGTTCTCGAGCGGGCTGGTGATGTGATGGGCATCGCCGCTCATGCCGAAGCCAAGCAACTCACCGTAAATCCTTGCGCCCCGGGACCTTGCCCGCTCGTATTCCTCGAGCACCAGGGCACCGGCACCCTCGCCGACCACGAAGCCATCGCGGTCACGGTCCCAGGGACGGCTGGCAGCCTCCGGCTCACCGTTGCGCGTGGACAACGCCTTCATGCTGGCAAAAGCAGCCACGGTGATCGGTGAAGTGCCGTATTCGGAACCTCCCGCCACCATCACGTCTGCATCGCCGTGTTGTATGAGGCGGCCAGCCAGGCCGATACTGTGGGTACCGGTGGTGCAGGCAGTGGCCAGCGCCAGGTTTGGCCCGGTGTAACCGTACATGATGGAAAGATTGCCGCTTACCATGTTGACGACAACCGCTGGCACGAAGAACGGCGAAATCCGCCGCGGCCCGCTCTTCATCAGCACCGAGTGGGTGTCCTCAATGGTCTGCAGGCCACCGATCCCCGAGCCGATGGCGATGCCGTAACGGTGCGCGTCCTGCGGTTCGCTGGACAGGCCCGCATCCTCGATGGCCTGCACGCCGGCGGCGATGCCGAACTGGATGAACTGGTCGCGCCGCCGGACCTCCTTGCGGTCCATGTACCTGTCCGCTTCGAAATCCCTGACCTGGGCAGCGATGGTCACCGAGTAGTTCGCGGTATCGAAGCTGTCGAGGGTGCTGACACCGCTCTTGCCGGACACGGCATTCGCCCAGCTTTCATCGACGCTGTTACCGAGGGGCGTGATCGCGCCCAGCCCGGTGATAACCACTCTGCGCTTCGTCATGCTCCTGCCGGGTCTGTGGATTCGGCGGGGCCCTTGGGGGTGTGAGTTAGGCGGCCCGGCTTACTGGTGGGCGAGAATATAGTTGACGGCTTCCTTGACCGTCGTGATCTTCTCGGCTTCTTCATCGGGAATTTCGGTTTCAAACTCTTCTTCGAGAGCCATCACCAGCTCGACCGTGTCGAGCGAATCCGCACCGAGATCTTCAACGAAAGAGGCCTCGTCCTTGACCTCTTCCTCTTTTACGCCAAGTTGCTCACAAATGAGCTTCTTTACCCGTTCTTCGACACTGCTCATGCTGAATGATGTCTCCCAATCCGGTTACTGGGGGGCAGAGCGGAGCGCGCATTCTATAGATGCGACCTGGCCAATTCAAGGCAGCGTAGCGGCCTCGGGCAGGCCCTGCGGGGCCGCGCAACACTCTGGATTTGCAACAATTTATCGCTGCAGAATGCGGATCACCCCATCTGCAGTCCACCATTGACGTTCAACGTCTCGCCGGTGATGTAGGAGGCGGCGTCGCTCACCAGGAACGCCACGGCTTCGGCAATGTCGGCAGCCGTGCCCATGCGCCCGAGTGGAACCCGCTGCAAAAGCGCATCCGCCTGGCTGTCGGACAGGTTGGCCGTCATGTCCGTGGTGATGTATCCGGGCGCCACGGCATTGACGGTTATGCCCCTTGACGCAACCTCCTGTGCCAGCGAACGGGTAAATCCCTCCACGCCGGCCTTGGAGGCGACATAGTTGGTCTGTCCGGGATTGCCGCTGCCCGCCACCACCGAACTGACGTTGACGATACGTCCCCACCTGGCGCGCAGCATGCCGCGCAGCACCGGCCTGGTCATTCGGTACAGGCTGTTCAGATTGGTATCGATCACCGCCGACCATTCTTCCTGCGACATGCGCAGCATCAGGTTGTCGCGGGTAACGCCGGCGTTGTTGACCAGCACCAGGGGCATGCCCGGGTGCTCGGCAAGATCCTTGAAGAAGCTCTCGACAGCGTCCGCGTCGCGAACATCGAGACAGCGGCCGGTGCCCGCCGCGCCAAGCATCTGGCCGATGCGAGCGGCACCGGCTTCGCTGGTGGACGTGCCCACCACTCGAAAATCGCGTTTCGCAAGCAGCGCCGCAATGCCTGCGCCAATGCCCCGGGATGCACCCGTGACCAGCGCTACGCTGCCTGCGCCAGGCGTCAAGAGGTTGTCTCCAGAGTCGCCGTCAATCTGTCCAGGCTGTCGATCGCCGAGCAATCCAGGCTGCGCTCGATGCGCTTCGCCAATCCGGAGAGCACCCGGCCGGGCCCGCACTCCACCAGCCGGGTCACGCCCAGGCCCTGCAGCTCGCGCACGCACTCGATCCACCGTACGGGCGCGGTAATCTGGCTCAGCAGCTTTTCGCGAATCGCCTCGACAGAACCCGCCACTTGCCCATCCACGTTATGTACGACATCGATGTCCGGCAGTCGCAGGTTAACTGCCGCCAGCGCTTCGGCGAAGCGCTCCGCGGCGGGCTGCATGAGTGCGCAGTGAAACGGTCCGCTGACCTCCAGCAGCACCGCCCGCCGCGCACCCGAGGCCTGGCACTTGGCCACGGCCTGTTGCACCGCGGCGGCCTGTCCGGCAATGACCGTCTGGCCCGGCGCGTTGTAGTTGGCTGCCGAAACCACGCCCGCCACCTCTGCGCAGCAGGCTTGTACCGCGGTGTCGTCCAATCCGAGGATGGCGGCCATCGCACCCTGTCCACGAGGCACGGCCTCCTGCATCAACTGCCCGCGCCGATGCACCAGTGCCACGCCTTCGATGAAGCCGAGTGCGCCAGCACAGACCAGCGCCGAATACTCACCGAGACTGTGGCCCGCAAGCGCCCGGGGCCGAGCGCCGCCCTGTCGTTGCCAGACTTCCCACAGCGCATAGCTGGCCGTCAGCAACGCCGGCTGGGCGATCGCGGTGCCCGCCAGCCGGGATTCCGTGCCATTCTGGGCAATGTCCCACAGATCGACGCCGATGGCGTCCCCGGCCTCGGCGAAACGCTTCCGGACGGAAGCATGCGCCTGGGCAACATCGGCGAGCATGCCGACGGATTGGGAACCCTGGCCGGGAAACACGAAGCCTACGGACACGGGCGCCTACGCCTGAAGGGCAACTGAATGGCTCAGTCCTCGCGATTTACAAGGTGCTTTCCGCGGTAGAAACCATCCGCCGTCACGTGGTGGCGCCGGTGCGTTTCACCGGTCGTGGAGTCCGTGGAAAGGGCGGGTTTCTTCAGGCTGTCGTGGGCGCGTCGCTTGCCGCGCCGGGCACGGGATGTCTTGTTCTGTTGAACGGCCATAGCGGTATTCCTCCAGTTCTGCTGTTCGTGTCTTCTGTACGCGGTTCCAGACGCTCAGGTGTGCTGGAATCGCGGCAGGCAACCCCGGCCCCGCCGGTCTGGCGATTTTTTGCCGGGTCGCCCTGATTTGCAGATTCGTCAGTAATCCTCTTTCTTCAGCGCCTCGAGGGAGCGGAACGGCTTGTCGGCATCCGGCGCGGCCGCCGGGTAAACCAGCGGTGGCGCCTTTGCACAGTTGGTGTCCGTACACGGCCGCTGTGGCAGCGCCAGTATCAGCTCATCCTCGATCAGTTCCGCGAGTGTGGGGTCCCCGGTGGACAGTGTTAACACATCCCGAGTGGCGCCTAGGCGCGTGGCACTGGCTTCGTCCAGTACCGCGTGTACGCAGAACTTATCGTTCAAGGCAACCGGCACCCGCTCCTGGCAGCGATGGCAGTCGACGCGCAGCGACCCTGTCAGGTCGCCGTTGATGCGGATGCTGCCATCCTTTTCCAGGTTGAACGAAAGCGCTACGCCTATCGCATCTCCTGCATCGCAAAGTCGGCTGAAGCGTGCCAGGCCGCGGCCGTCAACTACCCGTTTCACCAGTGCAGCACCAGCCGCCAGCGTCGCCAGCGGCATGCGTTCGTCCACTCCTTTTGCGGCCGGGTCCGGCCCGCCTTGCCGATGCATGTTTCGCCTCAGCTGCCGGGGCGCGCATCATAGGTACACGAATATACGGTGTAAAGGTATGCTGCCCGGCCCCACGTCGGGACACCCGCTGTGACCACACTGGTACTCGCATCGTCTTCGCCGCACCGCCGCACCCTGCTCGGGCGCCTCGGGCTGTCGTTCGAGGTCGACGCGCCCGACATCGATGAGCGGCGGCTGCCCGATGAGAGCCCCGCCCAACTGGTCACGCGACTCGCCGAAACCAAGGCCAGGACGGTGGCGGCCCGTTGGCCGGGCGCGGTGGTGATCGGCTCGGACCAGGTTGCCGCGCTCCCCGGGGCGGGCAATGCCCGCGTATTCGGAAAACCGGCAGACCGCTGCGCCGCCCTGCAACAATTGCGAGCGTTGTCGGGCCGGGAAGTGCAGTTTCTCACCGGCCTGTGCGTGATCGATGCCGGGGGCGCCACACAGGTCGAATCAGACGCCACTGCGGTGCGCTTTCGGAAACTGTCTGAAGCGGAACGGGTTGCCTACGTCGACCGCGAGCAGCCCTTCGGATGTGCCGCCGCATTTCGTTCCGAACGATTGGGAATCACGCTTGTCGAGGCGATAACGGGCGCCGACCCGAATGCCCTGATCGGCCTGCCGTTGATTCGGCTTTGTGCAATGCTCCGGCGCATCGGGCTCAATCCGTTGCACTGATCAACGGCAGCAGCTGACCTGCTGCCGCTCGTACCCACTCAATCAGTCCGCAAAACCACCCTACCCTAGGAGCCTGCGCCGTAGGAAGTCGCGAAAGCGAAAATTCGCTATCGCCGCCC
>CAZNFI010000102.1:0-11381 GCA_964572185.1 uncultured Pseudomonadales bacterium | reverse complement strand
ACAGCGATGAATTTCCAGCCTGTTGGCCGCCGTGCCGCGGGCTCGCCGGCCGCCTTCGCCATACCCGGCTCGGCGGCCGATTCGGGCGGGTGCCGGCGGCGCTTCGCCGGCGAAGGTATCGATTTGCCGTCGGCTACCATGTGTTCCAGTGCGTAATCTTGGCCACGGGCGGGCGTTTTGCGGGCTTGAAGTCGGTGCCTTTGGTATAGGCCACGGGCAGCAGGGCCACCTGCATGACATCGTCCGGGATGCCGAGCAGTTCGGCGGCGGCTTTTTCCTGCACCAGGTGCAGCGTGGTCAGGGTCGAGCCCAGGCCGCGGGCGCGCAGTGCCAGCTGGAAACTCCATACCGCGGGAAAGATGGAGCCGAACAGGCCGCCCAGCATGATCGTTGGCGAGCCCTCGGGCGGGCGGCCGGCCACGCAGGGGATGACGTGCACGGGTACCTCCTGCAGGTGGTCCATCAGATACATGGCCGAGTCGAACACGCGCTGCGATTGCGCGTCTCTGGCCTGGTCCCTGGCAGTGGCGAGGTAGGGCTCGGCGCTCTTGCGGTACAGGTCGGCCAGTGCCTCGCGCCGGCCTGCATCGTCGACCACCACCCACCTCCAGGTCTGGGAATTGGAACCGGTGGGCGCCTGCACGGCCAGTTCCAGGCACTCGTCGATAATCGCCCGCGGCACGGGCCTTTCCAGGTCGAGGCGCTTGCGCACGGCGCGGGTGGTGGCCAGCAGCGAGTCGGTCATGGCGATATCGAAGTCCATCGGATTTCCTCTGGTTGTGGTGCAGCGGGCCGGCATTATGAGCGCGACAATTGCGGCGAGCAATGCGGCGGCCATGCGGGCAGGAAGAGTGTGGCGCCTTGAATCGCGCTTTCCTGCTTGTCCGCAAGTCCAGACGTGAAGCCGGATGTTGCAGTCAACCACTGCGCCGGCCAAGCCCCTCCGGCAACGTTTCCGGCAAGTTGAAACACACCAGGGCGCATCCGCAACCGACTTTCGGGGCGAGGGCGTCGCGGCTCCGCCAGGCCTGGCCGTACGGACCGAAACCCGGCGCTGCGCCAGTTGGCCGGCGCCTGTATTGCTCCCGATTGAGTTACCATGCGCGCACCCTTGGTAACCGTGAGAACGATGATGAATGCCCGGCAATGCATCGGTGCGCGCTTTTCTCTTCATGGGGCAGCAAGCACATCACGCACTGCTCTGCCGGGGCGCGTCGTTGCGCCCGCGGTTGGCGTCAAGCGAGGTCTATTGCTCGCGGCCCTGCTGGCGGGGCCTGCTCTTGCCGGACAGGGCGTCGCCGACGACCTTTACGCAGCGATCGACGAGGCATCGGCCGCCGTGGAAGGGCAGGTGGTGGCCTGGCGCCGCGACATTCACGAGCATCCGGAACTGTCCAACCGTGAGTTTCGTACCGCCAAGCTGGTCGCCGCGCACCTTCAAGACCTGGGCCTGGAAGTTACGACCGGCATATCGAACACGGGTGTGGTCGGCCTTCTGGAGGGCGGCCTACCGGGCCCGGTAGTGGCGCTGCGGGCAGACATGGACGCCTTGCCGGTAGTGGAGCAGACCGGCCTGCCTTATGCCTCCAAGGTCGTGAGCACCTATCTCGGCAAGGAAGTCGGCGTCATGCATGCCTGCGGGCACGACAACCATGTCGCCATCCTGATGGGCGTGGCCAGCGTGCTCACGGGCCTGCGCGAGGCATTGCCCGGAACGGTGAAGTTCATCTTTCAGCCGGCCGAGGAGGGAGCGCCGCCGGGCGAGGAGAGCGGTGCCGAGGTCATGGTGCGCGAGGGCGTGCTGCAGAACCCGGACGTGGATGCGATCTTTGCCCTGCATGTGTTCCAGGCCGGCACCGTGGGCACCGCCAGCTACCGCTCGGGCGCCGCCATGGCCAGCGCCCAGAGCTACGAGATCGAGGTGATCGGCCGCCAGACCCACGGCGCCCGGCCCTGGGAAGGCGTTGATCCCATCGTTGCCGGCGCGCACATTGTCACGGCCCTGCAAACCATCGTCAGCCGCCAGGTGGACATCACCGTTTCGCCGGCGGTGGTGACGGTGGGCACCTTCGAGAGCGGCATGCGTTACAACATCGTTCCCGACCGGGCGAAACTGAGCGGCACGATCCGAACCTACGATGTGGAAACCCGGGAAATGATCCACCGCCAGGTGCGCGAAATCGCCACCACCGTCGGTGCCGCGCTGGGGGCCGAGGTCGAGGTGACCATCCACCGGGGCGTGCCGGTCACTTACAACGACCCGCAACTCACCGCGGCCATGGTGCCGACCCTGGAGCGCGTTTACGGCAAGGAGAACGTGGTCACCGGGCCCAGGCAGACTGGCGCCGAGGACTTCTCATTCTTTCAGGAACAGGTACCGGGCTTCTACTTCGCCATCGGCGTGCGGCCGCCCGACGTTCCCGTCGAACAGGCCATCCCCAACCACTCGCCCTTCTTCTACGCGGATGAAGCAGCCCTGGTGCCCGGCGTGCGTGCGATGGCCAACATTGCCTATGACTATCTGAGTGGAAAAACCATCTCGCCAGACGTTATGTCCCATGCGAGTCCGGAACCCGGCGCGCCGGGACGAGGACGTGCAGGGAACTATGGCTGGATTCCAGAAAAGAGTGGGCATGTGGTGCGGGTATCCGGCACCTTTAAAGCAATTCAGCGCGTTAGAGTCTTGCAAGACAAAGCACGCTTGGCGTGCCGGATACCCGCACCGCATGCCCACTCGCTGCCCGGAAAAACCACATCGCAAAATTTTTGTTCCATGAAAGCCAACTGGAAACGGTCGTAGCAATCAGTCCGTAGCCCTACGGGACGGTCAGCCGCGCGGTTTGGGGGTGTTCTTCCTGGGTTTTTTCTTGCGGCGCGCGCCGAAGGTGCCGCGGGTGATCTTGCCGCGTTTGCTGCGTTTGTCGCCTTTGCCCATGCCTGTTGCTCGCTTTCGGTTGGTCAATGCCCCCGAGCCGGAGGCCGGCCTCGGAGGCCGGGCATTATAGACCCCAGCACTCCAGGTCGTCAGCGAACAGCACCGGCCCGGCGTACTCGGCTTCAATGGCCTGCCTGCTGAAACTCTCGCGGCCCCGGGTGCGGGTCGAGCGGTGGCCCAGCAGCAGCATGCGGGCATTGGCGCGGGTCGCCACGCGCCCCAGTGTGCTGGGCACGGCGAAGTGCTCCCGGGCGCTGGGCCTGGCGGTTTCCGGTACGCCATGGGATACGACCAGGGCGTCCGCATCCCTGGCGAAGCCGGCGATCAGGTCTTTCTGATTGGAAAAGTCACCGGCGAACACGATTGACTTGCCGCCGGTCTCTACCCGCCAGGCCAGGCTGGGAACGCTGCCGTGATGCACCGGTACCGCGGCCAGGCCCAGGTGGTCGGAACCGAACCCCGCCCAGCGCTTGCGGCCCTTGGCCGGTACGTTCCACACGCGCAACCGGTAACCGGCGCTGGGTTTGCGGGTGAGAAAGTCAGCCAGATAGGGGTAGGCGCCGCTGGGCCCGATCATGCGCTCGACGAAGGTTCTGGTGTCGGGAAACTCCTCGTTGCCATCAGGCCCAAGCAACGTCAGGGGGCGTTCCCGGTCCAGAAACCGGGAACCGTACAGGAAGGCTGGGAGGTCGCTGGTGTCGTCGGCGTGCAGATGGGTCAGCACGATGGCATCGAGATCCTGGAAGCGCCCGCCCACTTCATCGAAGCGCACCGAAGCGCCGGGCGCCGTGTCGACCAGCAGGCGTGCCTGGTTGTCGAGCCACACCAGGTAGCTGGAAGCTCCGCGGGAGTCGTCAAGTTCCGGGCCGCCGGCGCCGAGAATCTGGATCCAGACACCCGTTTCACCACAGGGCGGGGCATCGCTCGAATGAACCGGAGGCGCCCAGCACGCGCCAAGGCCGCAGGCGAACGCGATCAGTCTGCCAATCTGCATGGTTTGGGCATTCTCCAGCCGTCTCGATTGCAGTGTACGCGAGAAACGACCGGCATCGCCGCTCCGCCGGCGCTCAATAGGTATCGATTTCCGCAACCAGCGCCGCGGCGGAAGCCTCGTCCGGCATGCGCCAGTCGCCCCGCGGCGACAGGCTGACGGTGCCCACCTTGGGCCCGGGCGGCAGGGTGGTCCGTTTGTATTGCTGGCTGAAAAATCGCTGAAAAAAGACCTTCAGCCACCGTTTGACGGTCGCCGCATCGTGGCTTCCGGCGAATGCCAGCCTTGCCAGTGCGTAGATCTTTCTTGGTTCGAAGCCGTCGCGCACATAGTGATACAGGAAGAAATCGTGCAACTCGTAGGGGCCGATGATGTCCTCGGTCCGCTGGCTGATGCGGCCATCCTCGGGAGCGATCAGTTCCGGGGTGATCGGGGTGTCGAGCACGCGCCGGAGAACGGCCGCCAGCTTGTCGCCCGCGCGGTGCCGCGCATACCAGCGCACCAGGTAGGCCACCAGCGTCTTGGGCACGCCGGCGTTGACGTTGTAGCCGGCGATGTGGTCGGCATTGAAGGTGCACCAGCCCAGCGCCAGTTCCGACAGATCGCCGGTGCCGACGACGATGCCGCCGACCCGGTTCGCGTAGTCGAACAGCAGTTGCGTGCGTTCGCGGGCCTGGGCGTTTTCGAATACCACGTCGTCTTCGCTGGTGTGCTGCAGGTCGTCGAGGTGCTGGGCGACGGCGGCGCCGATGGGAATCTCGCGCAGGGCGATGCGGGTTGCGGATGCGAGCTTGCGCACGGATGTTCTGGTGTGCCGACTGGTGCCGGGCCCCGGCATCGACAGCGCGTGCAGGTTCGCTGGCGGCGCCTTTAGCTGGTGCAGGGTATCGAGGCAAACCAGCAGCGCGAGCGTTGAATCGAGCCCGCCCGAGAGGCCGATCACGAGTTGCTCGCCAGGCGCGGACAGCAGCCGCCGGCCCAGGCCGGCCGCCTGAATGGCAAGAATCTCCCGGGCCCGCGCATCGAACTCGGTTTCGTCGCCGGGCACGAACGGGTGCGCATCATAGTGCCGTTCGAGTTGTTCAAGCCGCGGTGGCGACACGCTCACCTTGACGGAACGGTGCGTACCCTTGCGCGGAGCGTTTGCGAACGTGCCGTTGCGCATCCGCTCGCGGCGCAATCTGTCGATGTCGAAATCGGCGCTCAACATGCCGCCGCCGAGTTCGAATCGTTCGCTTTCGCCGAGCAGGCGCCCGTTCTCGGCGGCGAGCAGGTGGCCGCCGAAAACCAGGTCCTTCGTGGACTCTGTCAGGCCGGCGCCTGCATACAGGTAACCGCACAGCCATTGGCCGCTGGCCATGCGCACCAGATCGCGGCGGTAGTCGGCCTTGGCAACCAGTTCATTACTGGCGGACAGGTTCACGATAAGGTCGGCGCCCGCCAGGCAGTGCGCGGCGCCAGGCGGTGCGGGTGCCCACAGGTCTTCGCAGATTTCGATGGCGAACCGGTAGCGGCCGACCTCGAAGATCTGGTCTGCACACAGCCGCAATCGGCCGAGTTCCGTCTGGCACTCGATATCCACACCGGAGCCGGGCGCAAACCAGCGGCGCTCGTAGAATTCGCCGTGATTGGGCAGCGCGGACTTGGGGACGACACCCACGATGCCGCCGCCGGCGATGACCGCGGCAGCGTTGAACAGGCGCCCGTCCGGGCTGGGCCAGGGCGTGCCGACGACGGCTGCCACGCCGATGCCCGCTGCGGCAATGCGGGACAGCGCTTCGCGGGTGTCGGCGAGCAGCTTTGCCGTGATCAGCAGGTCTTCGGCGCTGTAGCCGGTGAGGCAGAGTTCCGGGAACACCACGATCGCGGCCCCGGTTTGCTCCATCCGCGTGAGGTGGCCGACGATCGTCTCGGCATTGGCCAGCGGCTGCGCCAGGCGGATTTCGGGTGATACCGCGGCGGCCCGCAGGTAGCCGAGGTCGGCGTAGTCGACGGGAATCTTCACCATGCCCAATTCTACCGGGCGCCGCGGTCGTTGTGGAAACGCACCAAACCGCCGGCCGCGGTTTCCGGAGAGTGCATTCGGGCATAAAACGGAACCGACGGCAGTTTCCGTTGTCGATATCCGCCATCGGCGGTTGCACGAAGGTTCCAGGCGTGCGCAGCCGCATTTACCGGGCGCACTCAAGGAGACTGTCTTGCCGATCGGCTTGGACGCTTTCAATCAGTTGGCCGGGTCTGACAGGCCCGACGCGGTGATCAGTTTGGCCGAAAGAGAGGGCGGTCAGCAGGGCGAGTACGTCCTGCGCACGCATTCCAGGGGTTTCCAGCGCGTCATCCGTTACTTTCGATCGGCCGAAAACCGCTATGTGGCGGGGGCTTTGGCGCAGTCGATGCATGCCAGGTACGGTACCGAAGTGGCTGATTGTGCGCTTGCCGAAAACAATTTCGGCCGGTTCCTGACGTTCGGGAAACCGTTGCACATTCGGCGCGTGCGTGCGGTGGTCGAGTCTGCCGAACAGGAACAGGCGAGCATCAAACGTCAAAACCACACGGTAAAGGAGATGTATGTTGAGGGCGGCGGGAACGCAGCAGCAAGCGAGCTCCTGCGGCAAAAGATTGAACAGCGGGCCCGAGCGGGCAGCCGGGGCGCGCGGCATCTCGACGAGGGGTTTGTTGCGCGGCGGGTGGAGACCGCACTCGAGCGTAAGGGCGGCGACGGGTTCCATCGGTTGACCCAGCAGGAAGCGTCGAGGATTGTCGATGCGGTCATTGGTCGGGTCTGCGGCGATACGGAAAGCGAATGCGGTTCCCGCCCGTCAGGCCTGCAACGAAGCGGGAGCGGTCAGACGGCGGGCGGCTTGCCACGGTCATTCAGCGACAACAGCTTCGACTCGATTGCCTCCGGCAGTCACTCCCGTTCGCCATCCATCGACCTGCCACTGAACTTCGCAGAGTACGAGCGGATTCCGCAGGCAGATGGGCGAGGCGAAGGTGCCGGCCGGCGGCGGCAACCAGTGAACCACGCTGCAGCCGAAATCCCCGCACCAGTGCATGCCCCGGACGGGGGTACTGGCCAGGAACTGCAATCACCGAACGTCGATACCGGTGCGGCAGAGACGGCCGAGCCGGTCGGTGAGCAACACGGGGATGTCGGCCTGGAACGGCAATCGCCGGCAACGGCAGGTGCCGCCATCGAGCCGTGGCTCGAGGGGCTGTACCAGTCGGTCCAGGAAGACCTGCGGAAATTAGCCCGCTACGCCGAGGACACCCAGAGTTCGGCGGAAGAAATCAGGCAGACGGTCGAGGCAATCCGTCTTGCGATCGGGAGAACGATGTTCAATGCGCAGTGTCCTCCAGGGCAACCGCCAGCGGGTCGGTACTATTGTGAAACGATCGATACCTGCTGGAGGTTTCTTCTGAGCCGGTGCGATTCGGGCATTGCCCAGGCGGTAAGACGATCCGTCACGGCCTATGACGATGCACGCATGGATTCCATGTACCAGAGTGTCCGGCCGGCTCTGCAGGCGTTGCTACCCGCAAGCGCCACAGATGCAGCGGTCCCGGACCCGGACAGCCTTGGGTCCATAGAACATGGCATCAGGCGGGCGGGCGCTGGCGCGCGCGTTCCCGTCCGGTTCGGCGAAGCAGAATACATGCGGTACTGGCAATACCTGCTGAAGCGCCAGGGGCCAGTGTATTGCGCCGCTTTGGCAGCAAGTGCAGAGGCGCGCGACGGCTACCTGCGGGCAACGGTGGAAGGCGCCAACTGGTACCGGGATGTCTTTCTGCCCCTGTCTCGGAAAATCCATGCCGAACTGGCGTCACTGGCCACGACAGCAGAAAGCCGGACACTGGCCGAACTGCAAGACGCTGCCCGGCGAGTCGCTTTGGCAACTGGTGACGAACAGCTCAAGCAAATGGTCGGCTCCGGAGACATCAAGAACACCTGGCAACACCTGCTGGAGCGCCACGGAGACCGATTGTGCGCCGCCCTGGCGGTGCGTCTGGCGCGGCAGCCCGACGCCGCCGAGCGCGCGCTGGCGCCAGACGCCAATTGTCTGGGGGCTGACGCCCTGGCCGCCCTGGGCACGGGGGAACTGGTTTCGGAAACGGCCGGAGAGCTGATGGTCGGTGTCACCGGATCGTACCTGTCACAAGCCGCCTCGGATCAGCTGAACGGCCTGCTCAGGGCATTGCGGGCGAGCGAGGGAAACGAACACCTCCCGTTGCGCATGGCAAGCAGGAGGCCGGAGTTGCTGGGGGATGGGGAGCTGGCCACGTTGCGCAACCTCAGCCTGCGCATGCCGGCTCCCGACCGGCGCGGCCACTCCAATGTTCGGGTGCCGGTGTCGCTGGACACTCGCCAGGCGAGTTTGCAAGCGGTCGATGAGGCGGCAAGAGAACTGTACGCCACCGCCAATGAAGACCCCATAGTTCCTTCCAGCCGGGCACTATTCAGGTGGGCACGGTTCAGTTTTGAAGGTGGGCCGCCGCAAACAGGCGCCGCTGCCATAGTGGAAGGCCTGAACAGAACCTGTGCGGAGGCGCGTCCCGAAGTGCTTTCCACCGTAACGGCGTTCGCGAATGAAACCGCGCTTGTGTCGCTTGCAAGGGCCGTTTGCAACGCCAAGCGTCCCGACCTGGGGCTGTTTGGCGGCGAGCCCGAGCTTGAATGGCAGAACCCAATGTACGAACTGTGCAAAGAAGGCAGAGAGGGTCTGAAATTGACGCTGTCGAGCACTGCCGTCGTCAGAGGCCTCGACCTAGACGGCGGTACCGACGGTGAGCGCGCTCTGAACCCGGACGGAAGCAGTTTGAACGTGCGGATGACGGTGCATATCAGCGGTGAATCGGGCTCATACCGGTTTGGAGCCTTTGACGTTGGCTATGCCCTCGAGACCATGCAGGCCCAGGGAAGTGCCCCCGCGGTCGCGGCTGCTGTGCAATACGAAGCTGTGCCGGCCAACGCATCCACGCCGGGAACGATAGCCCCTCAGGTTGGGGAGCAAGCTGCCAACGACCTTGAAATGGAAGAAGCAGCGGTCTGACGGCCGGTTGCCGCCGAATGCACCGGTACTGAAATGCCGAGGCTGACAGCGCTGGGGTTGGCTTGAACGTCGTGCGGCGCGCGCACTGGCGGCCCAGGCCGAGACCCGCCTTGGCGCTCGGCCGCCGCTGCGGCGGAATGCGCTGTCCAGTGCGGTCCGACGGCGGCCAGACTCGCGTTTTCCCCCCAAAATGTGGAGAATTGCCGGCTTTCCGTTGCGATGCACTTGACGGGGGGGCCATGAATTTCGAGTTCTCTGACGAACAGAACCTGCTGCGCGATCAGGCGCGCGGATTTCTGGCGGAACATTGCCCGATGGCGAAGGTACGCGAAGCGCTCGAGGGGCGCGGGGCATTCGATGCCGACCTGTGGCGCAAGGTGGCCGGGATGGGCTGGACGGCCACGGTCATTCCCGAGCAGTTCGACGGCCTGGGGCTCTCCTACCTGGAACTGGTGGTGATTGCCGAAGAACTCGGCCGCGCGGTGGCGCCGCTGCCGTTCTCCTCGTCGGTGTACCTGGCGACCGAAGCGCTGCTCATGGCGGGTAGCCGCGAACAGCAGGAGAAATGGCTGCCGAAGCTGGCCGCCGGTGAGGTCATCGGCACCTTTGCGCTGGCCGAAGGGCCGGGGCGCGTGTCGCCCGCCGGTTTGCAGACGACGGTTGCGAACGGCGCGCTGACCGGCAGCAAGGTGGCCGTGGCCGACGGCGAGATCGCGCATGTCGCGGTAGTGGTTTCGGCCTGCGACTCCGGCGATGGCGCCAGCCTGAACCTGGTGGAACTCGGTCAGGCGGGCGTGACCCGCACCGCGCAGCGTACCGTGGATTTCTCCCGCAGCCATGCGCGGCTCGATTTCGACAACGCGGTGTGCGAACCGCTCGGCACGCCGGGCAACGGCTGGGCGCTGGTCAACCGGGTTCTCGACCGCGCCGCGGTGCTGTTCGCCTGGGAACAGGTGGGCGGCGCCGATGCGGCCCTGGAACAGGGCAAGGAATACGCCATGGGCCGCTACGCCTTTGGCCGCCCGATCGCCTCGTACCAGGCCATCAAGCACAAGCTGGCGCACGCCTATGTCAACAACACCCTGGCGCGTTCCAACTGCTACTACGGCGCCTGGGCGCTCAATGTCGATGCGCCGGACCTGCCGTTGGCGGCTGCCACGGCGCGGGTGTCGGCCACCCAGGCGTACTACTACGCCTCCAAGGAGAACATCCAGACCCATGGCGGCATGGGTTTTACCTGGGAGTTCGACTGCCAGTTTTTCTACCGTCGTGCCAAGCTGCTGTCGGTGAACATCGGCAGCGAAGGGCAGTGGCAAGACAGGCTGGTCACGGCGGTCGAACAGAGCAACGTGGCCTGAGGGCAGGCAGGAGGAAGACATGGATTTCAATGACACCCCCCAGGAGGCCGCGTTCCGGGAAGAGGCCCAGGCGTGGCTGGCGGAAAACGTGCCCACCGAGCAAGAGTTTGCCGACCTCGACCTGATGGCCCAGTCGAAGCTGTGGCAGAAGCGCAAATACGATGCCGGCTGGGCCTGCATCCGCTGGCCGAAGGAATACGGCGGCCGCGGGGCATCGGCCATCGAGTCGGTGATCTACAACCAGGAAGAGGCCAAGTTCGGCCCGCTGCCGGGCAGCGTTTTCAGCATCGGCCAGGGCATGGCGGCACCGACGCTGATGGCCTGGGCCACCGAGGAACAGAAGCTGCGCCATCTGCCGAAACTGGCCAGTGGCGAAGAAATCTGGTGCCAGCTGTTCAGCGAGCCGGCCGGTGGTTCGGATCTCGCGGCATTGCGCACCAAGGCCGAGAAGGATGGCGATGACTGGGTGATCAACGGCCAGAAGATCTGGACATCCGGCGCGCACTATTCCGACTACGGCATACTGGTGGTACGCACCGACCCGAACCTGCCCAAGCACAGGGGGCTGTCTTACTTCTTCGTGGACATGAAGTCGCCCGGCATCGAGACCAAGCCCATCAAGCAGCTTTCCGGCGATGCCAACTTCAACGAAGTGTATTTCACCGATGTGCGCATTCCGGATTCCCAGCGGCTCGGCGCCGTGGGCCAGGGCTGGCAGGTTTCCATCACTACCTTGATGAATGAACGCCTCGCGATCGGCACCGGGGGCGGCGGCGGTGGCCGCGGTGATTTCAACTCGCTCGTCAAACTGGCGCAGACGGTCACCATCAATGACCGGCCGGCCATCGAGGACTCCGCCGTTCGCGCCAAGCTGGCCGACTGGCATTGTCGACGCTCCGGCCTCAAGTACACCGGCTACCGGGCGTTGAGCGCACTGTCGCGGGGCGAGACGCCGGGGCCCGAAAATTCCATCGGCAAACTGGTGGCGGCACCCATGGCCCAGGACATGGCCTCCTTCGCCATGGACCTGATGGAGATGTCCGGCG
>CAZNFI010000101.1:0-11539 GCA_964572185.1 uncultured Pseudomonadales bacterium | reverse complement strand
GTAATCCGCCTTGCCGTTCGGCGCGCGCCGTACCCGGTCGACGAACAGCACCTGCCTGGGCAGCTTGTAGCCGGCCAGGTGTGAGCGGGTGAACTCGATGAGCTCGGCCTCGCCGGCGCCGGGTTCGCCCTGATACGAGGCAACCGCCACCACCCGCTCGCCGAACCGCTCGTCCGGTACGCCCACCACCAGGCAGTCGGCGATGTCGGGATGGCGCTTCACCGCCTCTTCCACCTCTTCGGGGAACACCTTCTCGCCGGCGGTGTTGATGCAGACGCTGCCGCGGCCGAGCAGCCTGATGCCGCCGTCCGCCTCGACGGTGGCGAAGTCGCCGGGAAAACTGTAGCGCACGCCGTCCACCTCGCGGAACGTGGCGGCGCTCTTCACCGGGTCTTTGTAGTAGCCGAGCGGCACCAGGGCGCTGGTCGCCACCATGCCGATCTCGCCGGAACCGGGCTGCACTTGCCGGTCGTCTTCGGTGAACACGCACACGCCCTCGTTGAGCGCGAAGCGGGCGGTCGGCGCCGGCTCGTCGCGGGTGGCGTAGCTGCCGCCCATGCCGCCCTCGGTGGAGCCCATCATGTCGGCCAGCATCATGTCGTGGTGCGCCAACAGCCCCTGCTTGGTCTCGGCGCTCCACATGACGCCGCTCGACATGATCTGCCGCAGGCTGGAGAGGTCATAGGGGCTGCCCCGCTGCGCGGCGGCGTCCAGGGCGGCCAGCATGGGTTTCGCGAACGCATCGCCGACAATCACCACGTCGGTGACGCGGTGGCGTTCGACCAGCGACCACAGCAGGTCGGGGTCGAGCCCCAACCGCGGGGTCAGCACCAGGGTGCCGCCCAGCGACATGTGCACGAAACAGCCCAGCCACATGCCGGTGCCGTGCATCAGCGGGCAGGCGCACAACGCAACCGACGCCTGCTCGCCGATCGCTTCGATGACGCGCGGCACATCGGTGGGCGATTGCACCGGCTCGACGCCGCGCGCCATCAGGCCCATGTTCAGCAGCCCGGCGCAGAAGTCGCCGTTGGCGTACATGACGCCCTTGGGCATGCCGGTGGTGCCGCCGGTATACAGCATGTACAGGTCCGCTGCCGACCGGGGGATGCGCGGCATGGGCGGCGCGGCGCGCAGTGCCGCTTCGAAATCGAGGCTGCCGTCGAGCAGCCCTTCGGTGCCGTCGTGCACCTGGATGCAGGTTGTCAGTTTCGGCAGGCGGCTGCGGATCTCGGCGATGCGCGAGGCATAACAGGCCTGGTAGACCAGTATTTCCGCATCCGAGTTATCGAGCAGGTACACCAGTTCGTCGGCCGTGTAGCGGTAGTTGACGTTGATGGGGCAGGCGCGCAGCTTGAACGCCGCGTACTGGGTTTCCAGGTACTCGGTGCAGTTGTGCAGGTAGATGCCCACCTTCGAGTCGGTGCCGGCGCCGCACTCGCGGAACACCGTAGCCAGCCGCGCCGAGCGCTCGTCGTATTCGGCCCAGGTGCGCACCGTGTCGCCGCACAGCACCGCCGGCCGCTCGCCGACGCAGTCGGCAACGGCCTCCCAAAGGGTCGCATAGTGAAAGTCCATGGGGTCTCCTGCTCCATCCGCAACGCGGATTATGCCTCTGGCGCCTGCCGGAAACACACCGGCCGGCAGCCGGTTCGCACAGGTTCGCACAATGGCCGCACCGGTCGGCAATTGGAAGCACTCCTGCCATGGCCCGTATCCGTCAGCAACCTTCGTCGCGGGAACACCGAGGCGCGGTGCTGCGCGGCCACGCTCAGGCGAGTGCATCGGCGTCCGCGGCAGATCGCTGGTGACGGGCACGGGCTGGGGCGTCTCGCCGAAACGCGATGAATCCGGCCAGAAGTTGGCGCTTTCCACCAGAAACCTGGCCCGTGCCACGCCGGGCCCCAGTCGTTGGGGAACCCCGAGCGCAAACGACTGTCGAAAAAAACAAGACCCGAAGACCGCGGACGGCGCTGCAGCCGCGGCATTGGGGGCAACCGGGAGGTTCGTAGTTGTACGGCGCCAGCTTGGCACGGCTCTTGTATAGAACCCAGGCAACGATACAGGAGGCGTCCATGGCTACCAACGACAACGCACTCAGGCTTTCGCGGCTGAGCTATCCCCGGGCCACGTTCCGGGCCATGCTGCTGGTGGCGCTGGTGTTCCTCGGTTTCGGCCTGGTGGCCCAGGCCAGCGCATCGGGCTTTTCGCTGCATGGTTCGCTGGGCGCGCTGGCCGGGCACGGGCCCAACGTCGCCGGCGTGTGGACGCTGCTGATTTTCACCAGTTGAGGAGCCACCCATGAGCCCATCCGCTACGCGCCGATTTCGCCTGAACCTTTATCTCGACAAGCGCAACGGCTGGCTGGCCGGCGTCTGTGCCGGCATCGCCGCGCGCACCGGCATCGACCGGGCCGTCATCCGCATCGCCACGGTGGTTGCCGGCCTGTTGCTGCCGACGTTGACGCTGGCCGTGTACGTGACCGCCTGGCTGGTGCTCGAAGAACGTGCCGCCAGGGTTTGATTTGATAGCCATCAACTATCAATTCAATAAAAACAATTCATTTAACAAAAACACCCAGCCGCTTCACAATGGCCCCGTTCACCCGCGAAGGAGCCTGACATGAGTGCAACAATCAACATCGGCATCGACGAGAACGCCCGCGCCGCCATCGCCTCGGGCCTGAAGCGCCTGCTGGCCGACACCTACACGCTGTACCTGAAAACGCACAACTATCACTGGAACGTCACCGGCCCGCGCTTTCGCGACCTGCACCTGTTGTGGGAAGAGCAGTACACGGAACTGGCCGTGGCCGTGGACGACGTGGCCGAGCGCATCCGCACCCTGGGTCACCCGGCGCCGGGCACCTACCGGGAGTTCGCCGGCCTCACCCGCATTGCCGAACCGGAGCCTGTGCCGGATGCCGAGGGCATGCTGCGCGACCTGGTCGAAGCCCAGGAGGCCGTGGTACGCACCGCCAGGGAGATCCTGCCGCCGGCACAGCAGGCCGGCGACGAATCCAGCGCCAGCCTCATCGCCGACCGCATGGTGGTACACGAGAAGGCCGCCTGGATGCTGCGCAGCCTGCTGTAGGCCGGCTCGGGCTAGCTGCCCCGGCAGAAGTTGAGCATCCAGCGCCCCACCGCCTGCGGGTGGATGTCTTCCTGCAGGGAGTCGATGCCCGCCCGGTAGGTGTCTTCTCCGAGCAGGTCGCGGCGCATGTTCATCAGCGCCAGTGAATACGGCTTGCGGAACTCCGGGTGGCCCTGCAGCGTCAGTACGCCATCGCCCCAGGTGAACCCCCCGATCGGGCAGATCGGGTTGCTGGCGATCAGTTCGGCGCCCCCGGGCATGCGCAGCACCTGGTCCTTGTGGCTCGACAGCAGGCTGAAACGCTGCAGTTTCGGGGTTAGCCAGGGCGCATCCGCAACCACCCGGCTCTGATGCACGCCCACCGCCCAGCCGGATGCGAGCCCGGTTTCGCCGCCGAAGAAATGGGCGATCAACTGGTGCCCGAAACAGATGCCCACCACCTTGCTGCCGGCATCCAGGGCCCGCTCCACGAAGCCGGCGAGCGCGGCGATCCACGGCAAGTCGTCGTACACGCTGTGCCGGCTGCCGGTGATTATGTAAGCGTCGCAGGCGCCCGGCGCCGGATAGGCCTGCTGCCGCGCATCGATGGTGTCGAATTCGAGAGCGGCCCGGACGGCCCCGTCTTCCGCGTCTTCCGCGTCGGCCGCGCCGGTGAGCAGGTCGCGGAACATCCCCGGATAGTCCCCGTGCCGGCCGCGAAAGCGCTGCATGACCTGGTCGGTCTGCAGAATGCCGATGCGCAGTGCCTCAGATGATTGCAAAGTCGCGCTCCAGCTGCCGACTGTCGACATGGCGCCTCCGGTAGCCGTCGGGTTGCTGCTGCAGCAACCCCGTCCGGTCAAGCCCTTCGTTGCTCATTGTCAACCGCCATTCGCCCGTCAACCTGTGGATAACTTGTTGGATAACTCGTAGAGAAGCCCCCGGTGCGCAAACGATACCGCAGGCCCCGGCGCCGAGGCAAAAACCCCGCATAACAAAAAATATCCTAATATTCAATAGGTTATTGATAAAACTGAAAACATCCCCTGCCATTTCGGATGAATCGTGCCGCATCTGGGGCCAATAGGCCGGGATGTGCATAAAGACCGGCCGTCATGGCGCACCCGGCAGAATGCCGGAACGGATTTCAGTGCATGAAATTGAACATGCGCCGCCGGTAGCCGTTGGCCAGCGCATTGCCTTTTCCCAGCAGGGTGAATATGCGCAGCATGGTCTTGCGCCCGATGTCGTCGCCGAAGGAGCGGTCGGTTTGCAGAATGGTCATGGCGTGCTCCAGGGCCGCTTCCGCGTTGTCCGCGGCCGCCTCCGCCAGCGCCAGCGCGTGCCGCGTTTCGAGGTCGGCGGGGTCGGCGGCCAGCGCCGCGGACAGCGCTTCCCTGGCGGGTAATGCAGCCACCTCTTCCATCAGCGCCAGGCGCGTGTCGGGCCGCTCCCGGCCTTCGGCATTGGCCGGCACGTTCGCCAGTGCGGTGCGGGCGCCGTCAAGGTCACCCCGGCGCGCCAGCAGGTCTGCCAGCTCGACACGGAACACCATGTTGTTGGGTTCTTCGCCGATGGCCTGCTGCAGCAGCGCCAGTGCGCGGTCGTAGTCGCCCTGTTCCAGCAGTTGCGCAACCTGAGCCTTGACAAGGTCGCCGGCGGAAAGCGTCAACTGATCGAGCAGCGCGCGCAACGCCTGTTCCGGTTGCGGGCCATCGAGCTGATGCGCGATCTGCCCGTCGTCGACCACGCGAATGCTCGGCAATGCCTGCACCCGCAGGTGCTGGGCCAGCGCCTGGTCCTGGGCCACATCGACCAGGCCGAGCAGCACCTTGCCGCCATAGCCGCCAACCATGGTTTCGAGCTGGCGGCGCGCCTCGGCGGACGGCGGCACCTGGTCGGCCCAGAACAGCAGCAGCACCGGCGTTTCCCGGGACCGATCGATGACATCGGCCTGGAATGAATCGGGGGTTACGGCGAAAACGTGGTCCACTTTGTTACTCGACTGGTTCAGTCCAATGCCGGCTGGGAATGACCTGTAGCGCCGGCTCCGGCGCCGAATTGTAAGGCGGGTTGCACGGCAGGGCGAGTCCCTTGGGTCGGCTTGCCGCTCGACCGCAGCGTCGTCCAGGGGGCGCCATGCCGTTGCGTGGCATAGCACAGCGAACCGATGCGTTCCGGCCAGCTGGCAAAGGTTTTTTCCAGGCAATGCGGGTGGTTGTTGCTTTCGCTCACATGGCCGATCACCACCCGCAGGCGGTCGTTGGCCACTGCCGCCAGAAACCCGGCCGCCTGGTCGTTGGAAAGGTGACCGAGATCGCTGGCTATGCGCCGCTTCAGGTGGGCGGGATAGGGGCCGCGCTGCAGCATCGGCAGGTCGTGGTTGCTCTCCAGCATGAGCCCGTCGCAGCCCTGGTAACAGTCGGCCACATGCGGGGTCACGCAGCCGAGATCCGACACCACGCCGATGCGGGTGCCGCCGTGATCGAACACGAACTGCACCGGCTCGCGTGCATCGTGCGGCACGGTTACCGGCATGACATCGATGCCGCGCACGTCGAACGCGCAGTCGCCGTGCACGACGCCGCCGACGAGTTCCGCATCGAACCCCTCGAGCGCCCGGCACTGGAAGGTTCCGCGCGTGGCGTACACGGGAATCCGGTAGCGCGTTGCCAGCGCCGCAACGCCGGAGACATGATCGCTGTGTTCGTGGGTGACAAGAATGGCGTCGATCTCTTCCGGCCGCACATCGAGGCGCTGCAGGCGCATTTGCGTCTGCCTGAGGCTGAAGCCGCAATCGACCAGCAGCAGTGTTTCGCCCAGGCGCACGAGCGCCGCATTGCCGCGGCTGCCGCTGCCCAGGGAAGCGAATGCGCTCAACCGGAGTACTCGCGCAGCAGAATGAGCACCTGCTGGCGGAAGTCGTCGGAGACCGTTTCGTCGTTCACGCCATGCACGCTCACCGCGAACTGCCGCTCCTGTTCCTGCTCGATGCGCAGCAGTACCTCGGAAACGGATTCGCCGCCCCTGCCGCGGAACGAGAACATCCTGCGGAACCAGCCGCGCTGGCGTTCGGCTATGGGGCCGGTGAACGCGATCTCCGGAATCTGGATGTGACAGGTGCCCGCCACCCGGTCGAGTTCGATGACCTCCACCGATGCGGCATCAAGCGCCTGGTCGATGGTCGCCCAGGTGCGCTCGGTGTCGAGGTGCAGGCGCAGCACCGGGTCGCCGGCGTTGTTGCGGCCGATTGCCGCTTTTTCCTGCCCGGCGATCTCCAGCGCCACCATGGAAACGGTCTGCTCGGCGACCCTGGCGGCGATATAGGCGCCGAGTTCGTTCAGAAAACTGCGCTCTACGCCGGGCATGTCGGAAAGCACCGGCTCGAGGTCGACGATGCCATCCGGATTGACGATGGCCACCCGGTCGTTCTGGTGACGCACATGGATTTCCGAGGTGAGTTCGCGCAGCCCCTGCTCGACCCGCACCAGCAGCCGTTCGCGGCCGTCCGCCTGGCCCGCCAGCGGATCGGCCTTTTTCTCCTCGCGCAGCAGGGCCCTGACCACGTCGCGGTACGGTTCGTCGGCGACCAGCAGCCAATCGGTGGTGATGCGCCCCTGCCCGGGCATCTCGGCGCTTACGGCAACGCCGTTGTCGGCCAGGAACTGCTTGATTTTCGGCCACACCGTGGTGGGCGGCTCCGGCACCACCAGCCAGATGCGGTCGCCGAGCCGCTGTATGCGGATCTCGTCGCGGTTGTCCGAGGCATAAATGGTGCCCGGCAACGGCGGCCGCCCCGGATAGAAGCGCGGATTCTGCTGCTCCGGGATGACGGGAATCGGGAACGGGTCTTCGACCGCCTGGTCGAGATCTGCCGGAACCACCAGCGGCGGGCTGGAGCGCGCATCGATGTAGTCGTCGGAACGGTTGACAAAGAAGCCCTTGTCGTCGGAGAACCAGCCGCAGCCGGCCAGCAGGCCTGCCGACACCAGAACGGCAACTCGGCCGGCGCCCGACACCGCCTGAACGCGCTTCCCGAAAAGCCGATTGACAAGTGAACAAACACACCGGAACACATCGCAGCCGATGCAGTTGGCAGCGGCCATTCGGCTGACAAGAAACCCGACGCTCACCTGTTCCTCACCGCATCTACCGCCTGCATGACTTCCCGACGCCGTTCCTCTGACAAGCAGACCAACGGAAGACGTATGCCGTTTTCAATCATTCCCATTTCATGAAGCGCCCATTTGACCGGCGCCGGGCTGGTTTCCACGAACATGGCGGCATGCACCGGCTGTAACATGGCGTCCAACGCTTGCGCATCCGCCGGCCGGCCGTCAAGCCAGGCACCGCAGAACTGTGCCATTTCGCGCGGCAGCGCATTGGCGGTGACGGATATGGTGCCTACCGCGCCCAGGCACAGCATGTGCAGCGTCTGCGCGTCTTCCCCGGACAGCGTGATGAACTCATCGCCGCACAGTTCGCGTATTGCGCCGACCCGGTCGGCATCGCCGCTGGCCTCCTTGATGCCGACGATGTTGTCGATGGGCGCCAGCCGCGCGACCGTTTCCGGCAGCATGTCGCAGGCGGTTCGGGGCGGCACGTTGTAGAGCAGCAGCGGTATCGAGCACGACGCGGCAATCGCCCGGTAGTGCTGCACCAGGCCCTCCTGGGTGGGCTTGTTGTAGTAGGGCGTAACCAGCAGGCAGGCATCGGCGCCGGCTTTCTCGGCTTCCTGCGTCTGGTGGATGGCCTCGGCGGTGGCATTGCTGCCGGTGCCGGCGATCACCGGCACCTGCCCGGCCACCTGGGCGATGGTGCGTTCGATGACTTCGAGGTGTTCCCCGGTGCTCAGCGTGGCCGATTCACCGGTGGTGCCCATGGGCACGATGCCGTTGGTGCCGCAGTCGAGATGCCAGGCGACCAGGCGGTCGAGCGCCTTCCAGTCCACCGCGCCGGAAGGCGTCATGGGGGTTACCAGCGCCACTATGCTGCCGCTCAACATCAGACTGTCCGTTCGGCTCTCTGCCCGCCGGCGGCAATGTTACTCGAAATCACGGTGCAAGGCGCTGCCGTGGCCGGGTCAGGGTTCGGCCGGGGCTTCCCGGGGCCAGGCGGTGTAGACCGCCTTGACCAGGGTGGCGAGCGGAATGGCGAAGAATACGCCCCATACGCCCCACAGGCCGCCGAACACCAGCACCGCCACGATGATGGCGATGGGATGCAGGTCGACCGCTTCGGAGAACAGCAGCGGCACCAGCACATTGCCGTCCAGCGCCTGAATGACCAGGTA
Source organism: uncultured Pseudomonadales bacterium (assembly GCA_964572185.1). Lineage (GTDB taxonomy): Bacteria > Pseudomonadota > Gammaproteobacteria > Pseudomonadales > Azotimanducaceae > Azophilus. The sequence continues at coordinate 3,174 of CAZNFI010000101.1, read as the reverse complement.
GGCGCCGGTCACCCAGGCGAACTCCCAGGACCAGCCGAACTGGATGATGGCCACCAGCAGCACCGGAACGGTCACCACCGCCGCACCGACGAACGGAACCAGCACCGACACCCCCACCAGAACGGCCAGCAGCAGCGAGTAGTTCAGCCCCAGCAGGCTGAAGGTGACCCAGGTGACCGAGCCGACCACCAGGATCTCGATGAACTTGCCGCGCACATAGTTGGCAAGCTGCACGTTCATCTCGTCGCCGACGCGTTCGATCAGCGGCCGGTTGGCGGGCAGCAGGCCGCGAAACCAGTCCTGCAGCCGGCGGCCGTCCTTCAGAAAGAAGAATACCGAGATCGGCACCAGCACCAGGTAGATGAACAGCGCCACCAGCGACGGCACGTTGCTTACCAGCCCCTGCAGCGCCGCGCCGCTCAGGTTGGCCAGTTGCCCGGCGGCGCCGTCGATCCACACGGCCAACTGCCCCTCGGTAACGATGTCGGGAAACGCCTCGGTCAGCTCCCGGGCAACGTCACGGAGCTGCCCGATGGTATCCGGCAGGGCTACCGCCAGGCTCTTCAACTGTTGCCAGACCAGCGGCACCAGGAACAGCACCAGGGCGACCCCGCCGCCCAGGAACAGCAGGAAGGCCACGTACACCGCGGCCGCGGCGGGCAGGCCCCAGCGCACCAGTTGATTGACCAGCCCCTGCAGCAGGAAGGCCAGCACCAGGCCGGCCAGCACCGGCACCAGCACATCGCCGAGAAACAGCATGACCAGCAGCCCGGCCACCAGCAGCACCACGAGGTAAATGGCTTCCTCGTTGGAAAAGTGGCGGTTGACCCAGCCGCTTATGACTTCCAGAAAGCGCAACGTGCCGGCCGGGCTATTTCTTTTCCAGGAGATAGATATAGGTGTCGCCGTCCCGGCCAGACTCCAGCAGGCGGTGGCCGCTCTGCGCCGAAAACACCTCGAAATCGCGCACCGAGCCGGGATCGGTGGCGTACACGCGCAGCCGTTCGCGGCTGGCCAAGCCGTTCAGGGCCTTCTTGGCCTTGAGCAGCGGCATGGGGCAATTCAGCCCCTTGGCATCGACAATGGCGGGCTCGCCGGACATGCGCGAAATTATGACACAACGCATGGGGCGCCGCGCCGCAGCGGACCGCCGGATTGGTGAGAAGTGGCGGCACCGGAGTATGATGGGGGCAATGCCCACGCGCCTCGACACGCCCCGGCGCCGGCTGCGCCGGCAAGCCACCACCTGCGCCGCACTGGCGGCCCTGGTGCTGCACGGCGGCGCCGGCGCCGATGTCAACGACGACCTGCCCATGGTGGGCGATGCCTCCTCGGCGCTGATCTCGCCGCGGATGGAACGGCAACTCGGCGAACAGTTCCTCAAGCAGGTGCACGCGGCGCTGCCCACCGTGGAAGACCCGATTCTGAAGTACTACGTGCAGGGGCAGCTGGCCGACATCACCCAGTACAGCGAACTGCGCGAGCCGGTGCTGAGCACGGTGCTGATCGACAGCGACGACATCAATGCCTTCGCCGCCCCCGGCGGCATCGTCGGCATCAACCTCGGCCTCATGCTGCACGCCCGCGACGTGCATGAGTACTCCAGCGTCGTCGCCCACGAACTGGCCCACCTGAGCCAGCGCCATTTCGCCCGGGGCATCGAGGAACAGCGCGCCCAGACCCTGCCCATGCTGGCCGGCATGATCGCCGCCATCATGATCGGCGCCCTGGGCGGCGGCGATGCCGGCATGGCCGCCATTTCCGGGGTGCAGGCCGCCGGCCAGGCCAACCAGTTGCGCTACAGCCGCGGCCGCGAGCAGGAGGCCGACCGCATCGGCCTGAACACCCTGGCCCGGGCCGGCCTCGACCCCTGGGGCATGAGCCGCATGTTCGACCGCATGGACCGCGCCTACCGCTTCACCCGGCGCCCGCCGGAGTTCCTGCTGACCCACCCGCTGACCGAAACGCGCATCGCCGACGCCCGCACCCAGGCCATGGAGTACCCGCGCAAGCAGTACCCGCCGTCGCTGGAGTACCAGGTGATGCGCGCCCGCGCCCGGGTACGCTACGCCGAGTCGCCAAAAGCGGCGGTGCGCACCTTCGAAGAGGAGGTGCGGGCCGACCCGGACGACGACGGCGCCCGCTACGGCCTGGCCATGGCCCTGGCCAAGGCGGAGCGCTTCGACGAGGCCATTCCCCTTATCGACCAGATTCACACCGCCAACCCGCACAACATCCTGTTCAGCGCCAGCCTGGCGGAACTGCTGACCGAGGCCGGCCGGGTCGAACAGGCCATCGGCCTGCTGGAGCGGGAACTGGCGGTCAATCCCCAGAACGCGCCCCTGTCGGCGCTGTACGCCGATGCGCTGGTGGCCAACCGCCAGTACGTGGCGGCCGAGGCGGTGTTGCAGCAGCAGAGCCTGGTGAACCGGGCAGACGTGGACGTGTGGTACGACCTGGCCGAGGTGGCGGGCCTGGCCGGCAACATCATCGGCGTGCATCTGGCGCGCGCCGAGTTCTTCGAACTGCACGGCGCCTACCAGCGCACCATCCAGCACCTGCAGTACGCCCGCCGCCTGGCCAGCCGCAACAACGAACCGCTCATGGCGCGCCTCGACCAGCGCATCAGCGACATCCGCAACAAGATGCGCGAACAGCGTTCCTGAGAAACCGGCGGCCGGGCTGCCAGCAGCCCGGTATTCAAGCCATGGCAGCCGCGCCGCGCATCAGGGGCGGGGGAAATCGAGCATCCGCAGCAGCGGAATCAATGCGCGGCGGCCCACATCCGGGTCGACGAGGATTTCGTTGGCTTCCATGTGCGCCGGGTCGCGCAGCAGGCGGGCCAGCACCTGCAGCTCGTTCATGGCCATCCACGGGCAGTGCGCGCAACTGCGGCAGGTGGCGCCGGTGCCGGCGGTGGGCGCCTCGATGAAGCGCTTGTGCGGGAAGCGCTGGCGCAGCTTGTGGAACAGGCCGCGGTCGGTGGCGACAATGAACAGTTCGTGGGGCAGTTCGCCGGCGGCCTTGACGATCTGGCTGGTGGAGCCCACCGCATCGGCCAGGCCGATCACGGCTGCCGGCGATTCCGGGTGCACCAGCACGCCGGCATCCGGGTAGATGGCCATCACATCGTTGAGCGCCTTCGCCTTGAACTCTTCGTGCACCACGCAGGCG
>CAZNFI010000100.1:6505-11571 GCA_964572185.1 uncultured Pseudomonadales bacterium | reverse complement strand
ATTACGATCTGTCCAGCGTTTTTTTCGTGTGCACTTCCAACTCGCTGAACATACCGCCGGCACTGCTCGACCGCATGGAGGTGATCCGGCTGCCCGGCTACACCGAAGACGAGAAACTCAATATCGCCAGGCGCTTCCTGATGCCGAAACACCTTGGCCGCTGCGGCTTGCGGCAAGGCGAGTTGAGTATTACCGACAAGGCCCTGCTGCGCCTGATCCGGTATTACACCAGGGAGGCGGGCGTACGTGGCCTCGAACGGGAAATCGCCAAGCTGGCCCGCAAAGTCGTCAAGCGCAAGGCACTCGATGCGGGCCTGGGCGACATAAGCGTACGCGCCCGGGACATCGAGCAGTACCACGGGGTGCGCCGGTACACTTACGGGTTGGCCGAAGAGGAAAGTCAGGTGGGTGTGGTGACTGGGCTCGCCTGGACCGAAGCCGGCGGCGAACTGCTCAACATCGAGGCCGTGGCCGTACCCGGCAAGGGTCGGCAGACCAAGACCGGCTCGCTGGGCGACGTGATGCAGGAGAGCATTCAGGCGGCGCTGACTTTCGTACGCAGCCGGGGCGAGGCGCTGGGCGCATCCGCCGATTTTCACGAGAAATACGACCTGCACATCCACGTTCCGGAAGGCGCAACACCGAAAGACGGTCCGAGTGCGGGCATCGGCATGTGTACGGCCATGGTGTCGGTGGTCACCGGCATTGCGGTGCGCGCCGATGTGGCCATGACCGGGGAGATCACATTGCGGGGACGCGTGCTCAGGGTTGGCGGCCTGAAGGAAAAGCTGCTTGCCGCACACAGAGGGGGCATCAGGCATGTACTGATTCCCTCGGAAAATGAACGGGATATCAAGGAGATAGCAGACAACATCAAAGAGAACCTCAACATCCATCCGGTGCAATGGATGGACGAGGTGCTCGAACTCTCCCTTGAAAGCCGGCCGCAACCGGAGTTTTCCGCACCGATCGCAGGGGCCGTGACCGACAGCATCGCCGACCGGCAGTCCGACGACGACGCCCTGATCAGCCGTCACTGAACTACACCGGTTGGTGCTTGCAGTGCCAAAACCGTGTTGGTATAAACGCGACGGCTGACCGTAGTGGTTTTACGGTTACAAACTTTTCTCGGCTGTCCGTTCAAAGGTAGCCGTTTTTGAGGGACAACTAGTGAATAAATCCGAACTCGTAGACCGCGTTGCAGCGGATTCCGACATTTCCAAGGCAACTGCCGCGAAGGCACTCGATGCCGTGCTCGATGGCATCACAGATGCCCTGAAACAATCCGATTCCGTTGCGCTGGTGGGGTTCGGCACTTTCTCCGTCAGAGACCGGGCAGCCCGCACCGGGCGCAATCCGCAAACCGGCGAGACCATACAGATCGCCGCGGCACGGGTGCCGGCATTCAAGGCTGGCAAGGCTCTCAGGGATGCCCTGAACTAGGAGCCGGCCGGCGTAGAAGGTCAGTTCGAACGCTGGAATTCTCAATCTTCACTAAAGGCGCAGTTCCTGCGCCTTTTTTCATTCCGGGACTAGCGTCATGTTGCAAAAGCTGAGAGACCGCACCCAGAGCACGGGCTTCAAGATCATTGTCGCCGCGCTGGTGTTCGCGCTGGCGTTCTTCGGATTCGGCGCGATCAACGTGTTCGCCCCCGGTGACCCGGAAATCGCCAGCGTCAATGGCGAGGAAATCACCCAGGGTATGGTGACGGTGGAGTCGGAACGTCAACGTCGACGGATCATGCTGCAGGCTGGCGATGAGTTCGATCCCGAATCAATCGACCCGCTGGCGTTGCAGGCCGCGGTGCTGGAGCAATTGATCTCCCGCAAGCTGCTCGACCAGGCGTCCGCCGCTTTGGGCCTGACAGTGTCCCGTGCGCAGGTCGACCAACTGATCGTCGAGAACCCCAACTTCCAGGTTGACGGAACCTTCAGTGAGGCGTTGTACCGCCGGGGCGTTGCGGCGCTCGGCTACTCGACTGCCGAGTACGTTGAAGAGACGGCGGCAATGCTGAGCCTGAATCAATTGCAGTCGGCAATCGGCGAGACGGCGGTTGTACCGCTATGGGAGACGCGGCTGTTGAACGGATTGATGAATCAACGCCGGGACATCGCCTATCTTCCCTTCACCGTGGAGCGTTTCAGCGAGGGTGTTCAGATAACGCCGGAGCAACTCGAGACCTACTACCTGGAACACGAGGCGGAGTTCATGACCGAGGAAGCCGTGGACGCCCAATACCTGGAACTCGCCTGGCAGCAACTCAGGGACGAGGCAGGCGCCGACATCGATGAACAGACGCTTCGCGACCAGTACGAGACCGACAAGGCCGATACCGGGGGTGACGAGCAGCGTGCCAGTTCGCACATCCTGTTGCAGGTTACCGACGAGCGGAACGAGGCGCAGACACTGGCGCTCATCACCGATGTCCGTGATCGCATCGAGGCGGGTGAGTCTTTTGCCGATCTTGCCGCGGACTATTCCGAAGATCCCGGCTCCGCGGCGGCCGGTGGCAATCTGGGCAGCGTGGGCAGGGGCACCTTCGCTCCGGAGTTCGAGCAGGCGCTGTGGAGCCTTGGTGAAGAAGGAGAACTTTCGCAGCCGGTCAAGACCGAATTCGGATACCACCTGATCAGGCTCGACGGCATCGAGATACGGCCTTATCCGGCATTCGAGGAGCGCCGGGCCGACATCGAACAACGCCTGGTCGAAGCCGCAGCGCGGGAAATGTTCAAGGACCGAGTGCGGGAACTCGACAATCTGGCGTTCGAGATGAACGATTCGCTGGACGACATCGCCGACACGCTTGGCCTCGAACGGCAGCGCACCGATGGCATCACGCGCAACTCGGGTGAGGGCATTTTCGTCAATGCGGAACTGCGTAACGCCTTGTTCGAAACGGATGTGCTGCTGGACGGCAACAACAGTCCGGCCATCGAATATGGTGACGGGCGCGCTGTGGTGGCCCGGGTGTCGCAGCGCCACCCGGCCATGGTCCGGCCGTTTGCGGAGGTGCGCCAGGAGGTCGAAGAATTGCTGGTAGAGCGTGCCGCGCGTGCCGCACTGCTGGAAGCCCGCGAAAATGCCCTGCAACGCATCAACGATGGTGAAAGCGTCACTGCCGTAGCCGATACGCATGGTCTTGCCTGGCAAACCTATGAGCTTGCTGGCCGTCCGGGCTCGGGCGAAGAGGCGCCGACCGGCGTGCTTGCTGCCGCTTTCGAACTGCCGAGACCGGAACCGGGCGGGCGCAGCGTGGGCGCAGCCAGCCTGGGGGCGGAGGGGGAAGCGCTGGTGACCGTTACCCGGGTCGTCGACGGTGATCTCGCGGCGGTATCCGATCTGGAGCTGGAATCGATGCGCAGTTACTTCGCTTCTCGCGACGGCACCCTCGAGTTCGCAGCGCTGCAGGCGTCGCTGGCTGCCGACGCCGACATCGAGCGGCCCTGAACGCCCGGACTGAAGCCGAAATCCGGTGTGTGATGCTCCCACCCTCTCCGGCGCATTGCGCGGGCCGCGCTGGTTGGTTGGTGTGCGGTCCGTGCCACGCTAGAATCTGACTTTTAACCGCTTTGGAGGCATGGCGTTTGCCGCGTTCGGCACGATCACCAATCGAGTGGCCCAACAGTGGTCTCGGGCGATGGGTGATCGCTGAAGAGCAGCCGCTGCTGTCCGATCTGGTACGGCGATTTCACGGCGACACCCTGGTCTGGTCGGGCTCGACTCCGGAGGCTGCAGCGGGCGTCAAGCGCTGCATGGTGCGCAATTGTTTCTACGTGGCGGTGGGCAACAGCCGCGGACACGCCGAATTGGCCAGCATGCGGGGCAGTCTTGGCGCCTTGCCGCTGCCCAACGGGGTAGCCGACGGCATCGTTCTGCATCACAGTCTCGAGTTGGAAGCGGACCCTCGCCAGGCGTTGCGGGAGGTGAGCCGTGTGATCGCTCCGGGGGGACGCCTGCTGATCTGCGCATTCAACGGCCTGAGCCTGTGGGGAGTTCGTGGCCTGTACGCGAGACTGCACGACGATCTGTTCACGGCAATGCGATTTGTCAATCCGCTGCGACTGCTCGATTGGCTGGCACTGCTTGGCTTCGAACTGGAAGGGCGCCCGGGGTATCTCGGCTTTGGCCCGCCCCTGAATCTCGGCAACCGACGGCAGACGCGTCTGCGCGCCTGGCTCAAGCGGGTGCAACCACCGACCGGCGGAGTGGTGCTGATCTCGGCGCTGAAGCAGGCTCACGGGGCGCGGTTGGCCGGGCGTCGGAATGCACGGCTGCGGCCCCGCGTGGCGGCCGTGGCATTCCCCAAACCGACCGCCTGGAAACCGCTTGAACGGCGTCGTTGAAATATTCACCGACGGCGCCTGTCGGGGCAATCCCGGGCCCGGGGGCTGGGCCGCGCTGCTGCGTTACGGGACCAGCGACCGGGTCGTCACCGGTGCGGAACCGGAAACCACCAACAACCGGATGGAACTGCTGGCGGCGATCGAAGCGCTGGAGTGCCTGACGAGACCCTGCCGGGTAGTACTCTGCACAGACTCCCAGTACCTCCGTCAGGGTATCACCGAGTGGATGCCGCGCTGGCGCCGCAACGGTTGGCGCACCAGCCGCAAGACCGCGGTCAAGAACCGGGATCTCTGGCAGCGTCTGGACAGCGCGGCCAGGGCGCACGAGATCGACTGGCGCTGGGTCAGGGGGCACAGCGGCCATGCGGAAAACGAGCAGGTCGACCGGGCTGCCAATGCCGCCATAGACGCCATGCAGATGCACGATGCGTCCCCGGCCGATAGCGGCACCTGATGCGACAGATCGTTCTCGATACGGAAACCACCGGCCTGATGCTGGAAAAGGGCAACCGCATCATCGAAATCGGCGGCGTCGAATTGATCGACCGCAAACATACCGGCAGGCACTTTCATCAGTACATCAATCCGCAGCGCGAGATCGAGGCCGGCGCCATGGAAGTGCATGGCATTACCAGGGAGTTCCTTGAAGACAAGCCCTTGTTTGCCGATGTCTGCGATGATTTCGTCGACTTCATTCGCGGAGCGGAGTTGATCATCCACAA
>CAZNFI010000100.1:0-6495 GCA_964572185.1 uncultured Pseudomonadales bacterium | reverse complement strand
ATTGCCTATCTCGACCATGAGCTCTCCAGGGTGCCCGGAAAGGAAGCCCGTGTCGCTGACCTGTGCCAGATAGAAGACGTCCTGGAATTGGCCCGACACCGCCACCCCGGGCAGCGCAACACGCTCGATGCCCTGTGCCGCCGCTACCAGGTCGACAACCGGGCGCGGACACTGCACGGCGCGCTGCTCGATGCCGAATTGCTGGCTGATGTGTACCTGATCATGACCGGCGGGCAGACCGGAATGTTTGCCAATCCCCAGGATCAGGATGCGGCGTCGGCGGTAGCCGAAGAGCACTTCGAGCCACTGCCCGCCGACCGGCCGCGGCTCAGGATAATCACAGCCACCGCCGAGGAACTGGCGGCACACGAGCGGATGCTGGAGGCATTGGGCGAGCACTGCGTCTGGACGCGTATCCGCCGCAGCCAGTAGAGTAGCCGGTTTCCTTCCCGGGGCGGGCGCATGGACTATCTATACGAATACCTGGTATTCCTCGCTCAGGCGGCGACCGTTGTGGCCGCCATGCTGGTCATTATTGCCGCCGCCGCGTCCATCGCCGCCAAGCGCCGCTCACTGGCCGTCGGGCACCTCGAAGTAACCAGGCAGAACGATCGCCTGGATGGCCTCAAACGCCAGATCGAGCAGGCCGTAATGTCCCCTGGCCAGTTCAAGAAGGTTCTCAAGGCCGCTACCAAGTCGAGGAAGCAACGCGACCGGCAGAAGCCGACCGATGCGGAGCAGCGCGCGGGGCGTGTATTCGCGATCACTTTCAAGGGCGATCTGCAGGCCAGCGGCGTCACGCGGCTCAGGCAGGAAATCGATGCGATCCTCGCCCAGGCACAGGACGGGGACGAGGTGCTGGCGCGGGTGGAAAGCGCTGGTGGCCAGGCGCACAGCTACGGGCTTGCCGCCTCGCAGTTGCTGCGCGTTCGGGAACGAAATCTGCAACTCGTGGTTGCCGTCGACAAGCTTGCCGCCAGCGGCGGTTACCTGATGGCGGCGGTCGCCAACCGCATCATCGCTGCGCCCTTTGCATTGGTGGGCTCCATCGGTGTCGTGGCGCAGATTCCTAACGTACATCGTCTGCTGAAAAAAAAGGACGTCGATGTCGAGGTCATCACTGCCGGTAAATACAAGCGCACCCTGACCGTATTCGGCGAAAACACCGAAGAGGGACGGCAGAAGTTCATCGAAGACATCGAAGACCTGCATGCTCTATTCCAGGAATTCGTCGCCGACAAGCGGCCGTCTCTGGATCTGGACAAGGTCGCGACCGGTGAGGCCTGGTTCGGCCAGCGTGCCATCGAACTGAAGCTGGTCGACGAAATCATGACCAGCGACGAATATCTGATGAACAAATGCAGCGATAGCGAAGTCTACGAAATTCGCTGGATTGAACCGCAAAAGCCGCTGGAAAAGCTGCTCGCCCAGGTCGAAAGCAGCGTCGGCAGGCTGGTCGATCGGGTGTTCGGTCGTATCGGCTGAAGTGGCGGGCGCCAACCCTCGCCAGGGGTTCACCAGCGCCGGCGTTTTGCGGTTCAGTCCCTGCGCAGGTCGGCGTGCACGGCAATGGGGCTGGGAAAGCGAAAGATCACCAGGTAGCTCGAAGCCAGCAGCGTGAGGACGGTGGCTCCCTGAACCACATGCGCGGCTTCCACGTCAAACAGGCCGACCGACACCGCGACGTAGCTGACCAGCAGCGAGAATTCCGATGCCTGTCCCAGGCGATATCCCACCTCCGTGGCGATGGCCGGATGTTCCCCCTGCCAGCGCAGCAGCACCGAGAACACGTGCGGCTTTATCAGCACCAGCAACAGCGCCAGCAGGCAGGTGGGGAGGGCAACATCGAGCATCAACCGCATGTCCAGGGCCGCACCAACGGAGAAGAAGAACAGCACCAGAAAAAAGTCACGCAGTGGGCGCAGGCTTTCGGCGATGTAGAGCGCAATCGGGCTGGTTGCCAGCGCCACGCCTGCAATGAAGGCGCCGATTTCCAATGACAGGCCGGTGAGTCCGGCAAGGCTTGAAAACCCCAGGCACCAGCCGATGGCCAACAGGAAAGTGAATTCGTGAAACACATCGAATCTTTTCAGCAGCGGCAGGATGACGTAGCGCACCCCCAGCCAGGCTGCCGCCGCGAGCAGGGGCAGTGCCAGCGCCACCGTGCCCAGGCTCGGCAACAGGTTGTCAAAGCCGCTGCCGTAGGCCGTCAGGAACAGCAGCGCGATGATGGCGATGAAGTCCTGGATGAGCAGCAGGCTGACTACGATCTCGCCTACGTGGCGGTGGTGCAGAACCGTCGTCGGCAGCAGCTTGATGCCGAGAATGGTGCTCGAGAAAGTCACCGCGATACCCGTGACCACTGCTGCCGCGATGCCGAATCCGAACGCCAGCATCAGCCCGAACCCGACCCCGAAAAACACGATACTGGTCGCCAGTGCCGTCAGCAGCGACTCGGCCACCATGTTGCGCAGCTTGGCCCACCAGGAAAAGCAGGAAGATGATGCCGATCTCGCCGACCTCGGAGAGCAGCTCAGCATCGGTTACCAGGGCAAACCCGTGCGGCCCGAGCAGGCACCCGACCGCGATATAGGCCAACAGCAGCGGCTGTCGCCCATACAGGGCCAAACCCGCCAGCAGCGCAGCACCGGCGAATATCAGGAAAAACGACTCGAGTATCTGTGACTCAGGCACCTCGCCCTATCCGACGAAAAGCAGGTTCGGGTTCGATGACCGAAGCCTGATAGTAATCGGTATAGGGTGCAAGTGTTGACAGTGCCGTTTGCAGATCGCGTTCGTCGGGAACCAGGAAACTGGTAAAGCCGCAACGGCGCATATAGTGCAGCATGTCTTCGTGAACGTCGCCGGTCGCCATGATATCCCCGGTATAGCCGTGGCGGTTGCGCAGCAGTACCGCCAGCGACAGCCCGCGGCCGTCGTTGAATGCAGGGAACTCGATGGCGATCCGCTCTGCGGCCAGGAAACGGTCTTCGATGGGCTGGTCGACCGCCAGGCGCAATCCCTTGCCGCACTCCGGTGTCCAGTCCTGTGTATCGGCCAGGCGCGGCGCCACATCGGTCACACCGTTTTGCGTACCCGGCAGACCGGGCCCGGCGTTCGTGCCGTTGCCACGGCGCCGCTCCGCGGCCAGTGGTCCGGTAGCCGGGATCTCGAAATCCTCACTCAGGCTAAGCAGCTTTGGCATAGATTCGCTCCTTGAATGGGTCGAGGCCGATGCGGCGCACGCAGTGCAGGAAGCCCTCGTGCTCGATGCGGTTGGCCAGATAGGTGTCGAGTATGTCCTGCAGCACGGTGATCACTTCCTCCCTGGACACCGACGGGCCGATGATGCGGCCGATCGATGCATCGTCGCCGGAGTGGCCGCCAAGGGAGATCTGGTAGTACTCGCGACCCTTCTTGTCGACGCCCAGAATGCCGATATGCCCGACGTGGTGATGCCCGCAGGCATTCATGCAGCCGGAGATGTTGATGTCGATGTCGCCCAGGTCGTGCAGGTAGTCCTGATCGTCGAGATGGCGCTGTATGGCTTCGGCGACCGGAATCGACTTGGCGTTGGCCAATGAGCAGTAGTCGCCTCCCGGGCAGCAGATGATGTCGGTGGCCAGCCCGCGGTTGGCCGTACCCAGGCCCAGGGCGCTCGCCTCCTGCCAGAGTTGGTAAAGCGCATCGGCGGCGACATCGGGCAGCACGAAATTCTGCTGGTGACTGATGCGAATCTCGCCGAATCCGTAGCGCTCCGACCAGTCTGCAACAGCCTCCATCTGCCGGTCAGACACGTCTCCGGGCGCTTCCCCGGTTCGTTTCGCGGTCAGCGTCGCGATGGCGTAGCCGGTTTGTCTGTGCGCCGCAACGTTGTGCCGTACCCAGCGATCGAATTGCGGGTCGCGCAGCCGGTCTTGCGCCAGCGCATCGGCAGCTGCCGGACGCTGCGGGTAGCTCGGGGCTTCGAAGTGCGATTGCATGCGGGCGATTTCGTCCGCCGTCAATGTGCTCGCCGAACCCTTGAGGTGCGACCACTCTTCGTCGACTTTTGCCTTGAACCCATCGGGCGTCATGGCGCGCACCAGAATCTTGATGCGTGCCTTGTACTTGTTGTCGCGACGTCCGTAGCGGTTGTAGACGCGCATGACGGCTTCCAGATAGGTCAGCAGATGCCGCGCCGGCAGGGCTTCGCGAATCAGCGCGCCGATCACCGGGGTACGCCCGAGGCCGCCGCCGACCTTGATGTCGAATAACGCATCGCCGCCGGCAGCCGCCGGGTCCGGGTAGGCGCGAATGCCGATGTCGTGGACATTGATGGCCGCCCGGTCTACCGGCGCGCCGGTAACGGCGATCTTGAACTTGCGCGGCAACCAGTCGAATTCAGGGTGCGACGTCGACCACTGCCGGATCAGTTCACAGTAGGGGCGGGCATCGACCTGCTCATCCGCGGCCACGCCGGCAAACTCGTCGGTGGTGACGTTGCGAATGCAGTTGCCGCTGGTCTGGATGGCGTGCATCTGCACCGTGGCAAGGTCGGCGAGTATGTCGGGAACCTCTTCGAGTTGCGGCCAGTTGAACTGCATGTTCTGACGTGTGCTGAGGTGGCCGTAGCCGCGGTCATAGTTCCTGGAGATGTGGGCCAGCATGCGCAGTTGCCGGCTGGACAGCGTGCCGTAGGGAATGGCGACGCGCAGCATGGGGGCAAGGCGCTGGATGTAGAGGCCATTGCGCAGCCTCAACTGCAGAAACTGTTCGTCGCTCAGTTCACCGGCAAGAAAGCGCTTCGTCTGGTCCCTGTAGTGGGCGACGCGCTCATCGATGAATTGCTGGTCGAAAGAGTCGTAGCGATACATAAGCCTGCCACGCCAACGGCAGCGATCAACCTTAGCACCGCGTCAAATCGGCGAATAATGATGTTTACGACTATCCATATAACCAAAACATATGTGTGGCATTGCGTCTAATCACCAATACCGCGGTTTTTCGTGGCTCCAGGGGCCCTCCTGTGTGATGGACTCGCATGGAAGAAACTGTCTGGCGAGGTGGTTTTTTCGGACACCGAGTGGTGCGCCTGGGTTCGGGACGCGTGGTGAACGGGACTCAGTCGAGATTGGGGCGTAGCCAGGATCGGGCCGTGGCGGTATCGATGCCCTTGCGCGCGGCGTAGTCCGCAAGCTGGTCTTCGCCGATCTTGCCGACCCCGAAATAGCGGCTCTCGGGGTGTGCGAAGTACCAGCCGGATACGGATGCGGCCGGCATCATGGCGAAGTGCTCCGTCAATTCGATTCCGGTTCTGCGTTCCGCTTCCAATAGCTTGAAAAGTTTGAGCTTTTCGCTGTGCTCCGGACAGGCGGGGTAGCCTGGCGCGGGGCGTATGCCGCGGTATCGTTCAGCGATGAGTTCGACGCTTTCCAGGGTTTCCTGCGCTGCATAGCCCCACAGTTCCCGCCTGATCCGCTCATGCAGGTACTCCGCGGCCGCTTCGGCGAGGCGGTCGGCCAGTGCCTTGAGCAGAATTCCGGCGTAGTCATCCCCCGCGTGTTCGGCGAGCGCCTGTTCGATGCCAATGCCGGCGGTGACCGCGAAGCCGCCCAGATAGTCCCGGTCCGGCGCTACGAAATCGGCCAGGCAGAGGTTGGGCTTGCCTTCCGGCAACAGGCGCTGTTGGCGCAGGTGATTGATGCGGGTCAGCGGCTTGAGCCGGCCCTCGTCGGCGTACAGTTCGATGTCGTCATCGTCGGCTCGGCGGCAGGGCCAGATGCCGTAGGCGGCGCGGGCACGCAGGATGCCGCCATCGATCAGTGCGTCGAGCATGTCTCGGGCATCGGCAAACAGCGCTTGTGCCGCTTCGCCGACCACCGGGTCATCGAGTATGGACGGGTACTTGCCAGCCAGTTCCCAGGTCATGAAAAACGGCGACCAGTCGATATAGGGCACCAGCGTGTCCAGGTCGAGGGCGACGCCATGTACGCCGGTCACTTTGGGTACGGGGGGTTCGAAATCCGCCCACTCCAGGCGCAGCCGGTTGGCTCGGGCATCGTCGAGCGGCAGCAGTTCCAACCGACGGGAGCGGGCGGCGGTGCGCTTGCGTATGGCGCCGTACTCGCTGCGCAGGTCTTTCACGAAGCGCTTGCTGGCATGCGGCGAGATCAGGGTCTGCACGGTGCTGACCGCCCGTGAGGCATCGGTGACATACACCGTGGCTCCGTTTGCGTAGTTCGGCTCGATCTTTACCGCCGTGTGTGCCCTGGAGGTGGTGGCGCCGCCGATCAGCAGCGGCACGTTGAAGTCCAGGCGCTGCATTTCGGACGCCACATGGGTCATCTCCTCGAGCGATGGCGTGATCAGCCCGGAAAGGCCAATCAGGTCGGCATCGACGGCACGCGCTGTCTCGAGGATTTTTTCCGCGGGCGCCATGACGCCGAGGTCGATGACCTCGAAGTTGTTGCATTGCAGCACCACGCCGACGATGTTCTTGCCGATGTCGTGCAC
>CAZNFI010000099.1:0-11599 GCA_964572185.1 uncultured Pseudomonadales bacterium | reverse complement strand
AGTTGAGCAAAGTTTCGCAACGCCGTTTGGAGAATGCGTGAGCATTCTCGATCGCCTCGCCGTCAGGCGAGGCGCCTAGTCAGATTAACTGACGTTGAAGGCGATCGGTTACCACTGACCACGGTCGGCCATAGCGTTTCATCGTGCGTTTGAGGAAACTGAGCGCTGCATTCTGAGCTCTACGGCATCTGATCTCTCCGGCGGATAGTAGGCCGAACCGGTTCCACCAGTACCGGATCGCCTCGTGGCTGACGTCGATGCCTCGATCGAACAGGAGGTCCTCGACCTGACGCAACGACAGCGGACAGCGGACGTACATCATCACCGCGAGACGAATGATCTCGGGTGAGTATTGAAGTATCGGAAGGGATTGTTCTTCATCTACGCAGACTACGAGGACGGACGTTTCGACTCCGGCAGGGTTCTCTGAAAGCGCCCCGCAACGACTATCGAAGCCGACAACTCTATAATGCGGCGGTCGGTGCAGGCGGCTTCGTCACGGGTGGGCAAGTTGGCGCATGGCCACGTATTGCTGGGAACGCTCATTCATGTCCATCATCACCCTGAAGATCCTCGCCGCCCTCGCCATTCTCGCCATGGGCATACTCGGTGGCCTCATCCCGCTGCTTGCGGCCCGCGGTGCCGGCGGGCAGCGCTTCCTGTCGCTCGGCAATGCCTTTGCCGGGGGCATCTTTCTGGGCGCCGGGTTCATTCACATGCTGCCCGAGGCCGCCGAGACCCTCGAATCGGTGGTCGACTATCCCCTGGCGCCATTGCTGGCGGGTTTGGGGATCGTCGTGCTGCTGCTCGTCGACCGCGTCGTTTTCGAGGCCCGGCAATCCGCAAAATCGTCGGCCATTACGGGAATCAGCCAGCCCATCTACCCGGTGGTACTGCTTGTGGTGCTGTCGATACACTCGATCATCGCGGGCACCGCGCTGGGGTTGCAGACTGATTTCGCACATTCCGTCCTGGTGATGCTGGGCATTCTGTTCCACAAGGGTTCCGCCGCCTTCGCCCTGATTGTCAGCGCCCAGACCAGTGGCGCCGACCGGCAGCGGCTCACGGTGATTCTCACCGTTTTCGTGCTGATGACGCCGCTCGGTGTTCTACTCGGCATGGCAAGTTCAGGATTTCTGGAGGGGCCGACGGCTGCCCTTTTCGAGGGGGCGTTCAGTGCGCTCGCGGCCGGCACCTTCATTTACGTGGCGGTGCTCGATGTGATCGACTCGGAAATGTCGCGTTTCAGCGACCGCGTGCTGCGCTTCGTGGCCAGCGTCGTCACCGGCGAGGACGATGTGCCCATGCCGACCCGGGATGCCGACCGCTTTCTGAAGTTCCTGCTGGTCATTGTCGGCCTGGCGAGTATGGCCCTGCTGGCGCTCTGGGTGTAAGGCCGCGCCGGAAGCCTGCGCCGCGCCTTGCCCTCGGCGGTTCTGCGCGCTCTGAAAGGCAGCGTATTTGTGACACAGCACACTAGCCGCACTCCGCCGAAACCGCCGTCCCGGCCAAACTGGATGGGTGATCGGGCATTGGCGAGCCCCTGTCCGCTCGCCGCCGGCCACGGTTTCGTGCCTGTGGCCGCAGTTTCACCATGCGCCCCAAAGGTCGTAGAATGCGACCGCGCTTCGAAGTCACTCCCGTGGATGCGCAGGGGTTGCCTGCCGTACGGTCGACCAAACCACATTGCATCCGAGACGAGGAGGCGAATCGAAGTTCCGCATGTCCAAACCCCGCAGTCCAGCCACTCCAACCAGGCCTCGGAGTCGCGATATTTCCGCTGCAGTAACGATGGATCATATTGCCGAACTCGCCAACGTATCGAAAGCCACCGTATCCCGAGCGCTGCGGGACAGCCCGCTGGTGCGCGTCGAGACCAAGAAGCTGGTGCTCGAGGCGGCTCGCAAGAGCGGCTACGTGGTCAATCAGAACGCGCGCAAGTTGCGCGACAAGCGCACCAATACCATTGCCGTTGCAATGGATTTCCCGTCCTTTCCGGAACAGCGGGTTTCCGACCCGTTCATCTTCGAATTGCTTTCGGACCTGGTTGCGGCGTTGTCGGTGCGCGAGAAGGACGTGCTGCTCTGCTCCCCCGATGTCAGCGACGCCCTGGCGTTTCAGACCATGCTGGCGGCCAAGAGCGCGGACGGCATCATTTTTCTGGGGCAGGGGTTCCGGCAAACGGTACTGGACGAACTTGCCCGGTTGCATGCGCCTTTCGTGGTCTGGGGCGGCGTGGTGGACGAGTCCGCCTACTGCACGGTGGGAAGCGACAATGCGCATGGCGGCTACCTGGTGGGCCGGCGTTTCACCAGTCTCCGGCGTGAGAACATCCTGTTTGTCGGTGACCAGCGTCACCTGGAAATTCGCCTGCGCCGAACCGGGCTGATGTCCGGATTGCAGGAAGGAGGTGCGCGAGCGACCGTCACCGACCTGCCGGTGCAGGACCTGGCCTACCAGACCGTCCTGTTGGCCGCACAGGGTTTTCTGGCGCAATCGGGCAAACCGGTCGACGCCGTGTTTGCCATGAGCGACGATGCCGCCATCGCCTTTTCGGTGGCCCTGAAGGAGGTCGGACTGGTGCCGGGCAAAGACGTTTCGGTGGTCGGCTACAACGACGTTCCGGCGGCTTCCTACGTCTCGCCGGCGATCACCTCCGTGCGGCAGGACACGCTGCAGGCTGGGGGCCTGCTGGTCGAGAAACTCATGCAGATCCTGGACGGAATCAAGCCACGCTCGGTCATGCTGCCGACCCGGTTGGTGGTACGGGAAACCTGAGCGCCACCGCGCCGGGGGTAGCCGGCTGGGTCAGTGATTGACCCCGTAGTTTCGGGCGGTCGCATCGAGTGCCGCGGCCAGCCGCTCGATCAGCGTGTCGATTTCCGCGTGGCTGACGATGAGCGGCGGCGCGCTGATGATCGCATCCCCCACCTGCCGTACCATCAGGCCGTTGTCGATGGCGGTGTTGCGACAGAACACGGCAGCGCGGCTGTCGCTGTCGAGGCGTTCCCTGCCCGGCTTGTGCCGAACCAGTTCCAGCGCGCCGAGCATGCCGATGGCGCGCGCTTCGCCGACGATCGCATGCCCGGCAAGCGACTGCCAGCGCTCCACCCAGTAGCGGGCGGTGTCGCCGCCGACGCGTTCGACGATGTTCTCGTCCCGATAGATATCCAGCGTGGCGATGCCTGCCGCACAGGCCACGGGGTGGCCCGAGTAGGTGAAGCCGTGCGCGAATTCGCCGCCCCTGGCGGTAATCACTTCGGCGACCCGGTGGCCCACGGCAACGCCGCCCAGGGGTTGGAAACCGTTGGTGACGGCCTTCGCGAAGGTGATCAGGTCAGGTTGAAAGCCAAACGTCTGGCAGCCGAACCAGTTGCCGGTGCGGCCGAATCCGCAGATCACCTCGTCACTGATCAGCAGCACATCCCGTTCCCGACAGATGCGCGCCACCTCCGGCCAGTAGCTGCGCGGCGGGATGACCACGCCGCCGGCGCCCTGGATGGGCTCGGCGATGAAGGCCGCCACGTTGCCGGCGCCGAGCTCGTCGATTCTGGTCGCCAGCGCCGCGGCGGCGGCGCGCCCGAAAGCCTCCGCGTCCAGTTCGCCGGCCTCCTTGAACGCATAGGGCTGCTGTACGTGGTGTACATAGGGCAGGCCCGTGAACTGCTTGTGCATGCTGCTCATGCCGCCCAGGCTGGCGGCGGCGATGGTGCTGCCGTGATAGGCATTCTCGCGGCTGATGACGATCTTCTTTTCCGGTTTGCCGATGAGGTCGAAATAGCGGTGCACCAGGCGGATGTTGGTGTCGTTGGCCTCGGAACCCGAGTTGGTGAAATACAGGTGACTGAAACCCGCTGGCAATACCTCGAGCAGTGCGGCGGTCATGCGCAGCGTGGCATCGGTGGTGCAGTTGAAGAAGCTGTTGTAGTAGGGCAGCCGCTCGAGTTGCTGCGCCACCGCCGCGGCGACTTTCGGCTGGCTGTAGCCCAGGTTCACGCACCACAGGCCGGACATGCCGTCGAGGATCTCGTTGCCGTCGCTGTCGGTAACGTAGATATGTTCACCGCTCACCAGCGTGCGGCCGCCATCGCGCCTGTAGGCGGCAAAGTCGGTGAACGGGTGCAGCAGCGCGTTCCGGTCGACCGCATCGAGTCGTGCTGCCGTGATCGTGTCCATGGATGCCATTGACGTCCGCCAGTGCAAGGCTGTATTCCCCGCCCACGAACGATCACATCAGATTGTCGGAAACCTCGCAAGCCGGGGCAGCGCATACCCACCCGTAGTCCGCAAAAACCACATCGCCAGACAGTTGTTCCAAGAAAGTCTCCACCCCGGCGCAGCGGTGCGCTGACGTACATGGAACAGCTTTGAGTACGCCGATGAGAGCGGGTATGAGGTGCGGGCCTCCGGCACCTTTTAAGCAATTCAGCGCGTTGGAGTCTTGCAAGACAAAGCCCGCTTGGCGTGCCGGAGGAACGTACCTCATGGCCGCTCGGTGTCTGCGAAAACCGCATCGCCAGACATTTTGTGCCATGCGAGTCGGGAACCCGGCGCGCCGGGACGCTGACATGCAAGAAACAATGGAGCGTAGCCTATCCAACATTATGTTAAACACGTTTTCCGTAACGTATTGATTATATTGTATTTATTTATTTTTTCCATGAAAGCCTGCGCCTGAACGCGCGGCTCTCGGGTACAATCCGCGGCCATTGTCGACGCAGACCCGGGTCGGGGCGCTTCCCGATTCGGCATCTGTGCCTGACATTGTGCCTGGATTGGCGATGACCGAGGAAGGAGGCTTCGTTGCGAGATATGGAACTGCTGGTCTGCGACCTGAACGGCGTGCCGCGCGGCAAGGCCGTCGATGCCGAGGAGTTCGACAGCGACAGCACCGCGCAGCTGGCCGCCGCCATCTTCTTTCAGGGCATTACCGGGGATTACGCGGAAGAGCCCATGGAGGCGTATTGCCCGAGCGACCATGACCTTACGCTCAAGCCCGACTGGAGCACCTGTCGGGAGGTGCCCTGGAAGGGGGCGGATTGCCGCCAGGTCATCTGCGATACCCTCGACAGGAACGGCGTGGCGGTGCCCTTCGACCCCCGAAACCGGTTGCAGCGGGTGCTCCGGCTGTACGAACAACGGGGCTGGAAACCGGTGGTTGCGCCGGAGGTGGAGTTCTATCTGCTGCAGCCGCCCGGTCATGGCGCGGTTGCGCTCGCGCCCGCCGCCGGCGCCGACCAGCGGGCGGAGTTCGGCGGTGAAGCCTTCAGCACCGATGCGCTGGACAAGTATGCGCGCGTACTGGACGACGTCCGCGCCATGAGTGCGCGCATGGACATTCCCCTCAAGGCCATGGTGCATGAACTCGGCCCCGGGCAGGTGGAACTGAACATCGCCCACGGCGAGGCGCTGCTGCAGGCCGACCGCCTGTTTCTGCTCAAGCGCCTGGTCAAGGCCTGTGCACTGCAGCATGGCTACCTGGCCAGCTTCATGGCCAAGCCGATCATGGACCTGCCGGGCAGCGGCCTGCATCTGCATGTCAGCGTCGTCGATGACAGCGGCACGAACCTGTTCGCGCTGGAAAAGGGCCAGGCCGGCAAACGGCTGCGCCGCTTCATAGGCGGCATGCAAAGCTACATGCCGCCCGCTTTCGCCCTGATCGCCCCCAATGTCAACAGCTACCGGCGCTTCGAGTCGGGGTCATCGGCGCCCATCAATCTCGCCTGGGGCTACGATAACCGCACGGCCGGGTTCCGCGTGCCGTACTCGGACGATGCCAATGGCCGCGTGGAGAACCGCATCGTCGGTGCCGACGCCAATCCCTATCTGTTTGTCGCCACCATCCTGGCCTGCGGCCTGCTGGGCATCGATGAGCGACTCGAACCGACCGCGCCCGCCGAGGGCGATGCCTACGAGCTGCCGGCCGACCTGCCCGAAGACCTGGTGCAGGCGCTACGCGTGCTGTCCGCCCACGAGCGGCTCAACGAGGTTTTCTCGAGCCCGTTCATCGAGGGCTTCGTGGCCGTAAAACGCCGGGAACTGCGGCATCTGAACCGGCGGGTGACGCCCTGGGAAGTCGGCTACCTGGGCAGCATGCTCTGAGGTTGGCGCCGGCTAACGCGGAGCGCGCCCCGGTGCGGGTGCGCCCCCCGGCGGCGCCCCGCTGACCACCAGCACCAGCGCTATCCAGAAGGTGACGGAAGCGGCGCTGATCGCCATGCCGATGCCGTTCAGGCCGAACGCCTGCTGCAGCAGCAGGTAGCCCGCCACCAGCACCAGGGTGGCGATTGCGCGGCCGGTCAGGATGTGGCCGGCCCGGTCCATGGCGTAGCCGGCCGGGGTCATTGCCGCTCCACCCAGATCGAAGGCGGCGCCCAGCATCAGCCACGCCAGCAGCACCCGGGCGGCTGCGAATTGCGGGCCGAACAGGGCGCCGAGCAGGTGGTCTCCGGCCAGTAACGCCAGCATCGCCAGGCCCAGCCCGATCGAACCTGCAACGAAGCTGACGCGCACGATCAGGCGGCGGAACCTGGCGTAGTTCTCATGCCACAGGCGGGTCAGGTCCGGGAATACCGCTTGGCGCAACAGGATGGCGGGCCTGGTCACGGCGGTGGCGCAGTCCTGGGCGGCGCGGAACAGGCCGGCGCTGGCGGCGCCGAGGGAGCCGCCCACCAGCAGCGTGGCGAAGCGGTTGGGCGCCATTTCCAGCAGCGACTGGATGTAGGTGGTCAGCAGGAAGCGGGGCATGCCGGGAAACGCGGTGAACGACCCGCCGCCCAGCCAGGACAGGCGCAGCCCGGCCGCGCTGCATTGGCGCCGCGCCCGCCAGGTCAGGAACAGGTATTCGATTGCCAGCGAACAGCTCCAGATGGCCAGGAACACTTCGATGCGCGGCGCCAGCCAGTTGGCGGTGAGCGCACCGGTCAGGCGGATCGCCGGCCCCACCGTCATCTGTTGCGCCAGCAGGTCGAAGCGGTCGGTCAGTTGCAGGTAGCCGCGCGCCGTGCCGATGCCGGAAAAGAGCAGGGCGGCGCTGTACAGGGTGGCGTAAGGGACGATGCTGGCGTTCCAGCCGAGCAGTTCCCCGGCGACCGGCGCCAGCAGCGCCGCCAGCGCCGTTGCGCCAAGCGCCATGCAGCGGTCGATGCGCCGGGTGAGCTGCAGTACCGCCAGCAGCGGCCCGCGCTCACCGCGTTCCAGCAATGGTACGCCCCAGCGCACGATGGCCAGCGATGGCCGGACGTTCAGGATGCCGCGCATGGTCAGCACATAGGTATGGACCAGTACCACCGTGCCGAATTCGCCGAGCTGCAGGGCGCGCGCCAGCGTCGCCAGCGCGCCCAGGTTCAGCAGCGCGGCGACAACGCGGCCGCTGAACAACAGGCGGAAGTTAGCGAAGACTCTACGGGCCATCGTGGCGGCAATGCGACATGCCGTTCAACGGTCAGCCCCGATGCGGGTCCGGGAGCGCGGGCTCCGGGAGAAACTTGAGCGGAAACACGCAGAAGAAGCGACTGCCCCGGCCCAGTTGGCTGTGCACCTGCAGGCGCGTGTTGTGGCGGCGCAATATGTGCTTGACGATGGCCAGGCCGAGGCCGGT
This sequence comes from uncultured Pseudomonadales bacterium, assembly GCA_964572185.1. GTDB lineage: Bacteria > Pseudomonadota > Gammaproteobacteria > Pseudomonadales > Azotimanducaceae > Azophilus. The sequence goes on along the minus strand of CAZNFI010000099.1, from coordinate 3,999 downwards.
GCCCCCGCGCACCCGGGCTTCGGCGAGATCGATGCGGTAGAAGCGTTCGGTGATGCGTGACAGGTGTTCCGGGGCGATGCCTACACCCTCGTCCTCGACCTCGAAGCGGGCGCCGCCATCGCTCGCCGACCAGCAGACCCTGATGCGGCCGCCATCCGGGCTGTAGCGAATGGCATTGGCGATGAGGTTGGAAAAGGCGCTCTCAATCTCGCCGGGAACGCCCTCGATGAGCAGGCCCTGTTCGATGTCGAAGACCAGTTCGTGGCCATCGCCGGACAACTGTTCGGCTTCCGGCTGCAGGGCCTGCAGCAGCCGCGCCGCGTCCACCGTCTCGATCGTCTCCCGGTCGGGCATCGGTGCAGATTCCAGGCGCGTCAGGGTCAGCAGATCCTCAACCAGGGACTTCATGCGCTCGGCCGGCGGGTTCAGGCGGCGCAGCAGTTGCGCGACCAGTTCCGGTTCCATCGGCTCATCGGCGATCGACTCCAGATAGCCCATGATGACGGTCAATGGTGTACGCAATTCGTGGGATACGTTGGCGATGAAGTCCTGGCGCATCGACAGCAGGCGATTCAGCTCGGTGACGTCCCGGGCCAGCACCAGGGTACGGTCATCGAGCGGGATGCGCCGTACCTCGAGGCGCATGCCATCGCTTACCGGCGAGGCGATTTCCACCAGTTGCTCGTCGATCTGGCCGTTGATCAGGTCGGCCAGAGCCGGATTGCGGATCAGGCCGAGCAGGTTCTGTCCCTGGTCGTCGGCCCCGAGCCCGAGCAGGCGCCCGGCATTGGCGTTGACCTGTTCGATCTGGCCGGCCCCGCGCAGCACCACCCAGGCGTCGGGCAGCCCGTCGGCGGTTGTTTCCAGCCAGCGCAGCCGGGAGGCCAGGTTGCGGCTGCGATCCCGGGTGCCGCGGATGGTGCGAAACAGCGTGTCGAGCGGCGTTTGCCAGAAGGCGCTGCGCGCCTGCGGCCTTGTCAGCGGCGCCCGCGACCAGCGTTTCAGCTCGCGGTAGTCGAGCCAGTTCAGCACCAGCAGCCCGGCCGCTCCCGCGGCGATGCCCCAGGCCAGGCTCGACAGCGACCAGCCGGCCACATTGGCGAGCAGTGACGCCGCCAGCCAGTTCAGATAGTCCGCTGGGCCGGGCTTCATGACCCGGGGCCGCGACGGGTCAACCGCACTGCACCGCCATGGCATTGGCGAAACTCGTGCCGCACCGGCTTGTGCCCTTGGCGGCGCGCAACCATGCATCGATTCACGGGAACGGGGCGATCCATTGAAATCGGGAATAACTCGCGACATCCCGAATTATTGCACCAAAACGTCAGGAATCCCCGTTGTCGATGGCGGCGGCCAGCGCGTCCACCATGGCCCAGCGGTGGTGCGACAGGCGCTCGCTGGTGGCCTGCGGCCAGGCGCCGTGCATGGCGATCACGGTCTGTGTCTGCGCGTCGATCCAGATCATCTGCCCGAAGATGCCGAGCGCCGCAAAGTCGCCGCCTGGCCGCAGCCACCAGAAATAGCCGTAGCCGGCCATGCTGTCGGCAGGCGTCGTGGACTTTGCCATCCACCCTTCCGGCAGCAGCCTTGCGCCCTGAGCGGTGCGTCCCTGCGAGAGGGCGAACAGGCCCAGGCGCGCGTAGTCGCGTAGCGTGGCGCTGATGCAGCAGCCTCCCCACTCGACGCCGCCCGGTTCACTCAGCATCCAGTTGGCGTCGGCCTCCATGCCGAACGGCTGCCAGATGCGGTGCGTCAGGTAGGTGGCCAGATTGTTGCCGATGGCGGCGCGCAGCACCGCACCGGCCAGGTTGGTCTCGCCGGTCGAATAATTGAAACGCGAACCGGGAGCGGCGGCAACCGGCAGCGCGCGCATGTAGTCCAGGAACGGCAGGATGGCGCTGGGGCTTTTCGATACGTCGGCCAGTGGGTCGGTATAGTCCTCGTTCCAGGCGACTCCGGAGGACATCTGCAGCAGTTGCCGGATGCTGACCTTATCGTAGGCGCCACCGGCCAGGCGCGGCAGGTAGCGGATCACCGGGTCGTCAAGGTCGGCGATGTAGCCGTCGGCCAGCGCCGCACCGTAGAGCAGGCTCACCACCGACTTGGCAATCGAATAGCCCACCCACAGGGTCGCGGCATCGTTGCCCAGGCCGTAGTGTTCGTAGAGCACCCGGCCGCGGTGCACCAGGATCAGGCCTGCCACCCGCGCTTCGTCGATGAATTCATCGAGCGAATAGCGTCGGCCGTCGATGGTGTAAGCGACGTTGGAAAAGTCCCTGGCCGCTGTGGGCAGCGGCTGCGCCCGGTGGCCTGCCTCGATGGTCCGGGTGGGAAAGATGCCGGCGTAGTTGGAGAAGGCGCGCAGCCGCTGCTCGGGGCTCCAGACCAGGATTTGGGCGGGTTCCGGATAAGACTCGAGCACCGGCGCCGATTGCGGCCAGGCCGGCATTGAAAGCAGCGCCAGCAGCACGGCCAGCGCCGCGCCAAGCACCGTGCCGGCGGACTCTTGCCTCGGGCTGCTAGTCAAGGTCCGCCATCAGTGCGAGCAGGTCGCAGACCCGGTTGGAATAGCCCCACTCGTTGTCGTACCAGCACAGCGCCTTCAGGAAGCGGCCGTCACTCACCTGGGTGAACGAGGCATCGTAAATGGACGAGTGCGGGTTGCCGATGATGTCCGAGGACACCACCGGCTCGCGGGTGAACTCCAGTACGTTCTTCATGCGGGGAGAGTCCGCTGCGGCCTGTACCGCCTCGTGCACGGCATCGACGCTGGCCGGCCGTTCCAGTTCCACGAACAGGTCCACCACCGAACCGTCCGGCACCGGCACCCGCGAAGCAATGCCGTCCAAGCGGCCTTTGAGCGCCGGCAGCACATAGCCAACCGCCTTGGCGGCGCCGGTGGAGGTGGGGATGATGTTCTACGCCGCCGCCCGGCTGCGCCGCCAGTCGGAATGCGGCACATCGGCCAGGCTCTGGTCGTTGGTGTAGGCGTGCACCGTGTTGATCACCCCTTCGACGATGCCGAAGCGGTCGTTCAGGACCTTGGCTATCGGCGCCAGGCAGTTGGTGGTGCAGCTGGCGTTGGAGACGATCTCGTGTTCGGGCTTCAGCCCGTCCTCGTTGACGCCCAGCACCACGGTGTAATCGATGGCGTCTTTCGCGGGGACCGTCAGCAGTGCCCGTTTCGCGCCCGCCTCGAGGTGCATCGCCACCTGATCCCGGGCGCGGAACACGCCGGTGGATTCCACCACGGCGTCGACTTCCAGCTCTGCCCAGGGCAATTGGCGCGGGTCGCGCTCGCGAACCATGCGCACCCGGGCACGCGGCGTCACCAGTTCGCCGTCCTCGATGGCGACGCCACCCTCGAAGCGGCCCATGACCGTGTCGTAGGTCAACAGGTAAGCCAGGGCTTCGTGATCGAACAGATCGTTGATGGCGACGATGTCGATCGCCTCGCTCTGCTCGGCAATGCGGAACACGGCGCGGCCGATGCGGCCGAAGCCATTGATTGCGACGCGCATCAGGCGGTCTCCCGGGCCGGCCCCGCATCGAGCCCCGCGTACAGCGCGGCCAGGTCGAGAATGCGCCGCGCGTGCCCGAGCGACTCGTGCCAGGCGAGTACCTTGATCAGTTTCGAGCCGGCCTGCAGGGTCCCCTTCAGGTCGACCAGGATCGACTGCGAACGGCCCTTCACGTCGGACGACACAATGGGGTCTCCGGTGGCGGCAATCAGTTCGGGTTGCGCCGCCGCGGCCGCAATGAACAGCTCGTTGACGGTCTGCGCGGTGATGCCCGATTCGGCGAACGCCACGGTCATGTCCAGCAGCGACCCGGCCTGCACCGGCACGTTCAGGGCAAAGCCGCTGATTCTGCCGCGCAGTTCCGGCAAGGCCCGCTCTACCCAGCGGGGAGCCGGCGTTGCGTTGGGAATGATGTTCTCGGCGCCGGAGCGGCTGCGCCGGTAGTCCGGCCCGGCGTAGTCCTGCAGGATCTGATCGC
>CAZNFI010000098.1:0-11641 GCA_964572185.1 uncultured Pseudomonadales bacterium | reverse complement strand
CGATGGTCGGCGCCGGCGAGATGGGTGGGGAAAACGGTACACCCGCCCATCCGCCGAGCCCCACCGAGGCAAGAATGGAAAAGACCATGATCATGCCGGTGGTCGCCACCCCTGCCCAACCCCGGGTGAGCACGCCAAGGATCACGCCCATGAGCAGCAGGCTCGCGGGCAGAAAGATCATCTGGCTGTCGATCGAGGCTTCCACGAAGGTCTGGTTGACCATGACCGTGCCGACCACGCGCAGGTCCATCCCCGCGAAACGCTCTTCCACCTCACGGGCAAGCGTTCGGGAAAAGTCGGCGACCTCCGTCACCGCCTCCAATTGGCCTTCCACCGGCAATTCCACGGTGACGTTCACCACGCTGACATCACCCCTCGTGGCCAGCAGGGTGCCCTCGATGCGCGGGTCGGAGGAGGCAATGGCCCGTATTCGTTCCCGCGCGGCCGGATCGTGCAGTTGCTGCGGATCGACCAGGTCCCGCACCGTCAGGTCATCGCCGTCGGCGGTGGTGTGCTGAAAGTTGGCAAGCGAGTCGACGCGCCTCGAAAAGGGCGTCTGCCAGGCCGCGTCCGTGAGCCAGACGACCGCCCGCAGCGCGGTCTCGGAGGTGGCATCGCCATCGTTCGGAACGATCAGGAAAACGATGTTCTCGCTCTTCCCGTACGTGTTCTCCAGCGCTTCCAGCGCCAGCAGCTGCGGATTGTCCTCGTCAAAGAAGATTCGGTAGTTGGCGGAGAAGTCGAGGCGCGTCATGCCCGCTGAGGCCAGCGCCAGCAGAACCAGTGTAGCCAGGACGACCCACCAGCGTGCCCCGAGCACCCGTTCGGCGAAGCGCCTCGCGAACGGCTCTGCCGCCGTGTCGGGTTTGTCCACGAGTATCCGCCCGCGAATCAGCCCCGCCGCGTCCGATTCATCCCCAGCCCCCCAGAATGGCGCCCATGAGTATGTTGAACACCACCCGGTAGCCGGAGAGGATCAGAAACAGCGACATGCCCCATCCGCAAAACGCGGAGTCCGATGCCAGCGATGCGGCGACGAAGCCGATGCCGGTAATGGCGCCGAGCGCTATGCCGCCGGTCAGGTTGATCATGTCCAGGCTGCTCATCAGCGCCGCCAGCACAATGCAGGTCACCAGCGTCGTGAAGAAGGAGATGATGAAAGGCCTAGGCGATGGCTCGATTTCGTCCGCGGATTTGCCGATGGCCTTCAGCCAGGCCTGGCCGAACAGGGGCCCGTACCAGAGCCAGCCAAGTACGAAGGCGGCCAGGGTGGCAACCAGGATCGCCAACCAGTTGAGTCCGGCGAATTCCAGCATGCGTTACTCCTTGTTATGTTCGCGGGTCATTATGTTCGCGGGTCGGGTTTACAGGTGCTCCAGCCATCGGTGCGAAGACCGCTTTTCATCGGTTCGGGGTGACGTCGCATTGGTTCTCGGGACAGGACACTAGGGCCGCTTGGAGAAATCCGACGTCATCCAGCGCACGGGGTGGATCGCGACACGATAGGCGCCTTCCACCGGGCTGGTGTCAGTGTATGCATCGCCCGGCTCCTCGCCGAGATAACGCCGGGCCAGTGGGCGCAGGTGTTCCTCGGTCTTGGCCGGCCCGAGACTCACCGTTCCTTCGACGGTGACGTATTGGTACGGCGGCGATTCCTGCTGAACGACGAAGGTAACGGCAATGCCGTCGCGCAGCAGCCTGCCCTTGCGGGACCTGGGATCCAGTATCACGTGGATGGCTCCGCCGGCCTGGTAGTCGTACCAGATCGGCGAGCAGACCGGGGCGCCATCGCCGGGAACGCAGAGTACGCCCACATGTACCTCTTCCAGGAACGCCTCCCGTTGCGCACGGGACATGGTCAGCAAGCCCATTTCGATAGTCGGTTGCCCAGAATCCCGCCATCTTCGCCGCAACGGCACGGGCATGCAAACTCACACGGGGCGCGCGGGCACCTCCGGAGCGCCAGATCAGTGTGCGGGCACACCGTTGGGCGCAATGGAAGTGGAAACCGCCGCACGTGCACAGCACCCGGCCACCAGAGGACGGAGTTTCGAACCAGCGGGACTTCAGTTCCCCGCAAGCCCTGCCTTTACAGCGTTGCCTGCCGGAGCATACTCTCGACGCCGACGCCCACTGCGCCGCCAACCGGAGACCGGCACTTGAACCAGCAGACATCCTCTTTCTACGATGCCCATTGGATGCCTTACACCGCCAACCGGGCGTTCAAGCGGGATCCGAGAATCCTGGCCGGGGCGCAAGGCTGCCATTACTACACGCCGGAGGGCCGCAAGGTATTCGACAGCCTGTCGGGGTTGTGGTGCTGCGGCGCCGGCCACGGCCATCCGGGCATTGCCGAAGCGGTCGCCGACCAGCTTCGCCACATGGACTACGCCCCCGGCTTCCAGTTCGGCCATGCGAAGAGTTTCGAACTGGCCAACCGCATCGTCGCGTTGATGCCGGACGGTCTCTCGCATGTGTTCTTCACCAATTCCGGATCGGAGAGCACCGATACTTCCCTGAAGATTGCCCGCGCCTATTGGCGCGAGGCCGGGCGCCCGAGCAAGACCAAGCTGATCGGCCGTATCAGGGGCTATCACGGCGTCAACTTCGGCGGTACCAGCCTGGGGGGCATCGGACCCAACCGGCAGATGTACGGGCCGCTGCTCGACACCGACCACCTGTCCGCGACGCTGCTGCCCGAGAACGCCTTCAGCCGCGGCATGCCCCAGTACGGCAGCCACCTCGCCGACCAGCTCGAGGAAATCGTGGCACTGCACGATGCGTCCAACATCGCCGCCGTCATGGTCGAGCCGATGTCCGGTTCCGGCGGCGTGGTGGTGCCGCCCGCGGGCTATCTGCAGCGGTTGCGGGAAATCTGCGATCGACACGACATCCTGCTGATTTTCGATGAAGTGATCACCGGATTCGGGCGGGCGCGATCCATGACCGGTGCGGAGGAATTCGGCGTCACCCCCGACATACTGAATGTCGCCAAGCAACTGACCAACGGTACCGTGCCAATGGGTGCGGTAATCACCAGCGAGACGATCTATCGCGCCTTCATGGAAGCACCGAGACCGGCGCATGCCATCGAATTGCCGCACGGCTACACCTACTCAGGGCACCCGGTCGCCTGCGCGGCCGCGCTTGCGGCGCTCGATCTCCTGGAAACCGAAGGGCTGATCGAACGCGCACGGACGCTGGCCTTGCGTTTCGAGACCAGCCTGCATGAACTCAAGGGAGCGCCGCACGTCGTCGACATCCGCAACTACGGCCTGGCCGGAGCGGTGCAGTTGCAGCCGCGCGACGGAGACGCCCTGGTAAGGCCCTACGAGGCGGGGCTCAAAATGTTTGAAGCCGGTTTCTACGTTCGCTGGGGCGGCGACACGCTGCAGTTCGGCCCGCCGTTCGTCGCCGAGGCATCTGACCTCGAAGCCATGTTCGAACGACTCGCGAACGTGCTACCCGGCATCAGATAGCCTGGACACGGCGGCGACCCGGCGCACCCGGGCCGGAACTCGACAGGCCAATTTTGTATAGTGGCCGACTCGCGACCGCATGAGGCAAAGCCACTTGGAGCCTGTCCAATCTGAACAGTTCGACGGCTGGTTCGGCACCATCTCGGGCTGGTCCGAACAGTTGACCGCCTGGTCAATGGCGCACTTGCTGAGTTGGGCGGTGCTGTGGCAGGCCATCGGACTCATCGCGCTGGCGGCCGCCGCCTATTTCATCTCCCGGCCCCTGCGTCCCGTTGTCGAACGGCGTGTTGCGGAACTGCGCCCCGACTCCGGGCCTGGCCGCCTGGCCCGCTCCGCGCTTTCCCACAGTTCCGCCATTCTTTTCCTGATTACCGTATGGCTCACGATCGGCATTCTGGGGCAAATCGACCCGTCCGCCGACAATAAAGTGATGGTGGTGATCGCAAGCCTCGTGAACGCCTGGATACTCATCAGGCTGTCGTCATCGGTCATTGCCAACCGGCTGGTGGCAAACCTGATCTTCGTCGTCGCCTGGTCGGTGGCGGCCCTGAACATATTTGGGCAGCTCGATGCCGTGATCGCCACCCTGGACAGCGTGGCGATACCGTTCGGCAGCGCCCGGCTATCGCTGCTCAGCATCATCAACGGCGCGATCCTGTTTGCCGTGCTGTTGTGGGCGGCGCTGACGCTCAGCCGGCTGATACAGAACTACATCCGCGGACACTCGGAAATCAGTCCCAGAGCGCAGGTTCTGCTGGGCAAGGTGGTGCGATTCACCATGATCACCGTGGCGGTGGTCATCGCGCTGACCAGCATCGGCCTGAATTTCGCGGCGCTCGCGGTGTTCACGGGCGCCCTCGGTGTCGGTATCGGCATCGGCCTGCAGAACCAGGTGTCCAACCTGCTGAGCGGCCTGTTCCTGCTGCTCGACAAGTCCATCAAGCCCGGTGACGTCATCGAGGTGGGCGATACGTTCGGCTGGGTCAAGGACATGCGCGCCCGCTACGTCGGCGTGGTCACACGCGACAACAAGGAACTGCTGATCCCCAACGACGACTTCGTCACCAATCAGGTCATCAACTGGTCGCACAGCGACGCCGACGTGCGCATGGAGGTGAGTTTCGGCGTCGCCTACAACAGCGACCCGCACCTGGTGCGGCGCATTGCGGCAGAAGCCGCCGTCGAGGCCGGCGCCAGAATAACACGCTCCAGGCAGCCCGTCTGTCACCTGAAGGAGTTTGGCGACAGTTCCCTGGACTTCGTGCTTCGTTTCTGGATAAACGATCCGCAGAACGGCGTGACCAACGTCAAGGGCCAGGTGCTGCTGGCTCTCTGGGACCGGTTGCAGCAACACGGCATCGAGATTCCCTACCCGCACAGGCAGGTTCTGCTGGCCAACATGGATTCGTCAACCGACCCGAGTTGAGCGAAACGCCAGTGCCGCGGTCGGCTGGCCCGACCTATACATGAATGAACGTAGCGAGGCTGGCGGAATGTCCCGCAGCCTTCAATCGCCGGGTGCCTGTCCTGCTCGCAACCCTGAAGCGGACACCGGCAGCGGCAACTTCCCACATCGCTGTTCCGGCGATTTTCTGTAGAATCACGGCCTTGGACTGGAGGAGGTTTTACGCAATGCCAGAAATCAAGCCCGGAACGCGTCTGAAGAGCGTTGTCTGCAGCGGTGAAGCCATGGTGGTCAAGGGCGCCGGCGGCACCATTACCTGCGGCGGTGTACCCATGATCGGCCACCAGGACAGTCATGACGGCAGCGCCGAGGCAGACCCCGAGCACATGTTTCAGAGCCTGATCGGCAAGCGCTATGTCAATGCCGACGGAACCCTGGAACTGTTGTGCATCAAGGCCGGAGACGGTTCGTTCGGCGCCGACGGCCAGATGCTGATGGGCAAGGAGACCAAGCGGCTGCCCTCCTCGGACTGAGCCCCTACTCCAGCGCACCGGCCACCAGCAGCGTGCTGATTCTGTCGTCATCGTAGCCGAGCACATCGTTGAGCACGTACATCATGTCCCGCGAAAAGGTCGGCGCGCTGGTGTCCGTGCGCGCAACCGAGCGCGACATGTGAATGCGGGAACCTTCGACCACCGTCTCGCCACCCTCGTGATGCGGCAGGGTCACGAACTGGCCCAGGTGGTTCAACTGCGGGTCGGTTAACAGTTCCGGACTGTTCTGCACCATCGCCGCCGGCACCCCGGCTGCCTGCAGGCGCGCCTCAAGTTCCGGCCCGCTGCAACTTTCGCTGTGCGCCGCAATCAATCGGTCCAGTTCCGAGCGGCGCTGTAGCCGTCCCGCCGCGCCGTGCAGCGCCGGGTCCTGCCCATCGAGACCGGGGATCAAGCTGCACAGGGCCAGCCACTGTGCATCGTTTGCGCAGGCGATGGCGATGTGCTGGTCGTCACCGGACACGGGATACACGCCATGCGGAGCCAGGTGCGGATCAGCATTGCCCTGCCGCCGCTGCACGTTGCCGTTGGCCGTGTAGTCCAGGATCGCCGGTGTGAGGAAGTGCATGGCCGCCTCCGACTGGGCAAGGTCGATGTGCTGCCCTTCACCGGTGCGGCGCCGGTGGTCGAGCGCCGCGAGCAATGCCGCCGCGTTGAAGCGGGGCGCGATGTAGTCCGTGTAGGCGCCGAACGGGCCCGCCGGCTGGCGGTCCGGCCAGCCGGTGATCGAATAGAAACCGGCGACCGCCGCAGCCAGGTTGCCGTACCCGGCAAACCGGGACAGCGGTCCGGTCTGGCCCATCAGGCAGGTGCTCAACATGATGATCCCGGGGTTGATTGCGCGCAGGGTCTCGTAGTCGAAGCCGAGCGCCCGCATGGTTCCAGGCGTAAACGCTTCCGCCACCACATCGCACCAGCGCACCAGATCGAACACCACCTCGCGCCCCTCGGCCTTGGTGATATCCAGCGTCAGCATTCGCTTGCCGGCATTGGTGGTATGGAACAGGGCCGACTTTTCCGGCAACTCATCGCCAGCCATGAAGGGCCGGATGGTTCTGCAGACATCCAGACGCGCGGATGATTCGACCCGCACCACCGTCGCGCCGAAATCCGCGAGCATGCGCGTCGCGCCGGGCCCTGCCAGCGCCCACATGAAATCGACAACCTTCAGCCCCGCCAACGGCATCGAATCCCCGCTGCCCGCGCCGGTGGCCCGCAGCACCGGCACATCGGCGAGTTCAGCGCGCACTTCGCGGGTGTGCTCGCCGATGCGCGGCGCCCGGCGACGGCACGACAGCGGCGTGGCGCTGAACCTGGCAAACGGACCCGGATAGCGGATGGCGGCAGCGGGCCCCTCCCCGTCAGGACGGGTGAAAAACCCCCGTGCCGCATACTGCTCGCTGTCCACCACATCGGCGATGGTGCTCATCGGCGCGAGCAGCAACCGCCGTTGCAGCGCCGCCTGCAGAAGCTCCGCCTTGGTCTTCGATGCCGTACAGGCGGCGATGCATTTCTTCACGCGCTCGAATTCGGCCATCGGTTCCGCACCCGTGGCCAACTGCAATCCGTACTCCACCCAGTCCTTGTCGCGGGTCGCCTCGTCGCAGAAGCCCTCGTCGAAAACGTACTCCATGAGGCGGCGCGTTGCCGGCCCTATGGCGGCGCCGAACAGATGGGTAATGGATACATGGCCATCGAGCGCGGGATAAGTCAGGCGAACGAACAGGTCATCGACCCTGATCCCGCCGGCGCTGCGCTGAACCGTGGAGTGGCCCACGGCGGCGGACAGGTCATTGCCCTGGGTGGCGAGCGTGAGCGCCTGTTGCACGCTGACCCCGACATGCTGCCCCAGCCCGGACCGGTGACGTTCCATCAGCGCGATCAGGGCGCCGACGGCCGCTTCCGCCGCGGCATGATTCCAGGCCTGGGGCACCGTGACGCGCACCGGCGGCCGGTCTTCTTCGCCGGTCATGGCCATCGGGCCAGCGCTCGCCACCAGCGTGAGGTCGGTTGCCGCCCAGGACGATTTCGGGCCGCTGTCGCCATAGGGCGTCATGCTGACGTGAATCAGGGCGGGGTTGCATTCACTGAGTTGCCCATAGCCGATTCCGCGCCGGTCCAGGCTCCCCACGGGCTCCGATTCGATGACAAAGTCCGTGCGCTTGACCAGTTCCAGGAACGCCTCCCGCTCGGCATCGATATCCAGTTCGATGCTGCGCTTGCCGCGGGCATAGCCCCACCAGGCAAGCGAGTGTTCCGGGTCTTCCCGACCGCCATAGAATGGGCCGAAACGCCTCCCCGCCGCGCCGCCCGGCGGTTCCACCTGTATGACGTCCGCTCCCAGGTCGCCCAGGATCTGGGCACACAACATGCCGTACCTGCTGGTCAGGTCCAGTACCCGGTATGGCTTCAACAACACGGCTTTCCGACTTCCAGTTTTCCCGTTCCAGATCTGCGAAGTCTAAACCAGGGCGTTGCACCGGTCGCGTCACCGGTTCGCGGGCCCGACTGTACAACCGCGCCGAGGCACCCTTATGCCGGTCCGGGCAACACTGTATGCTGCAGGGATGCATCCCCTGTCCATCCAAGGACCGGCCGGCGCGCTCGAGGCGATGGTCGATGCGCCGCCGCAGCCGGGCAGCGCGCTCGCGCTGCTGTGCCATCCCCACCCGCTCTATGGCGGCAGCATGCACGATGCCGTGCTCGGTACGCTCGGCCAGGCGCTGCAGGCCGCCGGCATCAACTGCCTGCGCTTCAATTTCCGTGGCGTCGGCGCCAGCGACGGCCGCTTCGACAACGGTCGCGGAGAGGCGCAGGACCTGCTGGCGGTGGTCGACTGGGCCGACCAACAGGGCGCCGGTGCCCTCTGGTTGTGTGGATACTCCTTTGGTGCCCACGTGGTCTGCCAGGCGTTAGCGCGCATCGGGTCTCCCGAACGAGTTCTGCTCGTGGCGCCGCCGAACGCCGTCATGTCGATTCCACCGCCAGTATGTCCCTGCCCGCTGGATCTGATTGCGGGCGATCGGGACGAGTTCGTGAATTGCCAAGACCTGGCAAGCTGGGCCGGCGCCCGCACCCATGTCATTTCCGGCGCGGATCATTTCTTCTCCGGCTCGGGCTCGCGGCTGCTTGAAGCAGTGCAGGCTACCCTCGCGGCTGCTTGAGGACCCCATTGCGCTGACCGGTTCCCTGCCGGACCCGGCTCGACCGCTGAACGACGACCTGCGGTTCCTGCAGGCGCCCACAGCGCTGATCGCGCACGCGTTCATCATTCGCGTAACAGACTGACGAGGCGCCGCCCTTCACATCGCATCTCCGCGCCCGCTGTGCTAAAAGCCATTCGCTACCCCCAATTCGGTAATGAGGCACATGTCTGAGACACGCGAAGAAGTCGCCGCCGGTTATCGGCAAAACACCAGGGATTGGCACGATGCCTGGACCATCGACCCCCACCAGGATCCCAGGGAGATCCCCCTGGAAGACATGGACCCGGCGCATCCGGAACTGTTCCGCGCCAACACCATGCTGCCCTGGTTCGAACGGTTGCGTGCCGAATCACCGGTACACTGGTGCGCCAACAGCCAATTCGGCCCCTACTGGTCGATCACCCGCTACGACGACGTGAAATACGTCGACACGCACCACGAGCTGTTCTCTTCGGACATCAACAACGGCGGCATACGGCTCGGCGGCAAGCCCCTCGACGGGCCGCCGGACCCGATGTTCCACCTGCCCATGTTCATCATGGCCGACCCGCCGGTGCACGAACGGCAACGCATGGCGGTGGCGCCCCTGTTCGCACCCTCGAAACTGGGCCGCCTCGGCGATCTGATCCGGGTGCGCGCGGCCAGGATCCTGGATGATCTGCCCCGCGGCGAAACCTTCAACTGGGTGCGCCGGGTGTCGGTGGAACTGACCGGCCAGATGCTCGCCACCCTGTTCGATGTTCCCCAGCAGGACCGCCATCGGCTCATTCACTGGTCCGATACCGTCGAGCGAATCACCGACCCGGACTATTTCGAGACCGCCGAAGAGGGGTTCAGGGAACTGTGGAAATGCTTCGAGTACTTCAATGCCCTGTGGCAGGAACGGGCCGCGACCGCGTACCGGGGCGAGGACCTGATTTCCTTCCTGGCGCGGGGCGATGCCACCCGTGACATGTCGCCGAGCGAATTTCTGGGCAACGTTCTGCTGCTGATCGTCGGCGGCAACGACACCACCCGCAATTCCATCTCCGGCGGCGTTCTGGCGCTGAATCAGTTCCCGGAAGAGTTTGCGAAACTCAAGGCAGACCCTGGGTTGATCCCGAAGCTGGTACCGGAGATCGTCCGCTGGCAGTCACCGGTGGCACACATGTGCCGTACCGCAATGGCCGATACGGAAATCCGCGGCAAGCAGATTCGCAAGTGGGACAAGCTGTGCATCTGGTACCTGTCCGGCAATCGCGACGAAGAGCGCATTGCCGAGCCCAACCGTTTCTGGATCGAACGGCCTCAGGTGCGCAAGCACCTCGCCTTCGGCTTCGGCATACACCGCTGCCTGGGCAACCGGCTGGCGGAGATGCAGTTGCAGATTCTCTGGCAGGAGATACTCAGGCGATTCCGCGAGGTCGAAGTGGTCGGCGAACCGAGATACCTTTTTTCCAACTTCATCCGCGGCATTACCGAACTTCCCGTGCAGGTGCGGGAGTAGACGGCCGTTGCGAAGGTGGGAGAACCTGTGAAATGCGTCGGATCGCCAGATCGATGAACACTGAAAGCGACGGAGGTCGGCCATGGCCTGGTTGAAGTGGCCCGCCATCGTGCTGGGCCTGCTGGCACTCGCCTTCATCGGCCTGCGGCTCTTTTCCAGCCTGGTCAACAACCCACGGGTCGCCGAGGAGGTCAGTACCAATCCGCAGGGCGAGCGGGCCGCAATCGTCATGCTGCTGACCTTTCCCGACGGGCGCGAGCTGCCGCTCAACTACCTGCGCGAAGGCAACCGGGTGTTCGCCGGTGCCGATGGCCGCTGGTGGCGGGCATTTCGCGACGGCAATGTTCCCGTCACCATGCTGATACGAGGCGAGACGCTGACCGGACGCGCGCGCGTGGTCCTCGACGACCCCGAGTACCGGCGTGCCGTTTTCAAGCGGCTGCGCCCGAACGTGCCCAAGTGGTTGCCAGACTGGCTCGATGCACACTTGGTCGTGATCGAATTGGCCCGGAATCCCTGAGTCGCCTGCATGTGGGCAGGTGCTTCGCGATTCCGAACAACCGCGCCAAGTTGCGGGGACATTGAGTGGATTGCAAACGGCGCTGCAATGGCGGGCATGAGCGCCATTCAGCGATTCGGCTTCGGCCTTGTACTGTATTGCGCATGCTGGATTGAGATTGCGGCATCGGAGCCGGCGTCAACCGAGGGTGCCGGGCTCTACGAATATCGCGTGGTGCGCAGCTACCCGCATGATCCGTCGGCGTTTACCCAGGGCCTCGTGTTCCAGGGGGGCCGGCTGTTCGAGAGCACCGGGGGCTACAGGGAGTCCACCGTGCGCATCGTGCACCTCGAGAGTGGCCGCGTTCTGCATCAGCGGCGCCTGGCCGACGAATGGTTCGGCGAAGGGCTGGCAATGGCCGACGGGCTTCTGTACCAATTGACCTGGAAAGCCGGCACCGGGCTGGTGCGCGATGCCGAAACCCTGGAGGTGGTGCGCGAGTTTCGCTACCCCGGCGAGGGTTGGGGCCTGGCCGCGGGTAACGGCAGCCTGGTGCTGAGCGACGGCAGCGCCAGCCTTCGCTTCCTTGACACACAGAACCTCGGCGAGATTCACCGCCTGCAGGTGCTGGATGGAACCAGTCCCGTGACCGGGCTCAATGAACTCGAGTACGTCGACGGCGACCTGTACGCAAACGTCTGGCCCACCGACCGCATTGTCATCATCGACCCGAGCACCGGGCGGGTGCGCGGCTGGCTGGACCTTGCGGCGATTCTTCCCATAGTCTTTCGCGGCCCTCGTATCGATGTGCTCAACGGCATTGCCTACGATGAAGATGCCAAACGGCTGTTCGTCACCGGCAAGCGCTGGCCGCGACTGTTCGAGATCGAGGTAATCGCGCCCTGACGCCTGTGCGACGGCGCCGGGGTGGCAACATTGCCTGGCCGCTCAAGGATTCTAGGAGCCTGCGCCGTAGGAATTCACGGCTGCAAATCCGCTCTCATCCGCCCCT
>CAZNFI010000097.1:10428-11668 GCA_964572185.1 uncultured Pseudomonadales bacterium | reverse complement strand
TGGGTTACCGGACAACGCCGCGATCAGGGGCAGACCCGGGCGCACCTTCCACTGGAACAGCACGATCAGGCGTTTTCCGCGCCTGGCCGTCCATTGGTCAAGTTCAATCCGCTGGCAGACTGGTCATCCAGCGATATCTGGGCATACATCCGCGACAACGAGGTTCCCTACAATCCGCTGCACGACCGGGGGTTCGTCTCGATCGGGTGCCAGCCCTGCTCGCGCCCCACAGGCCCGCACCAGCACGAGCGCCTCGGGCGCTGGTGGTGGGAGGATGCCGGCCACAAGGAGTGCGGCCTGCATGCGCAGAACACCATAAAGATCGTCGACTGACCCGCCTGCAGCGGAAATTTTGCAACCTCTCGCAAAAGTTGTTGTCAAAGTCCGCCATTGGCTTGACGCCATTGGGACGGTGAGCGGACAGGGATAGTACCCGTGGATCATCGCCCGGACGCGCCATCCAAGGTCGGGTACGGGGAGAAGGTCTACCGGCGCACGCAACCGCGGCACCGAATTGATGCCTTGGGCAAGTTTTCCAAAGTTTTTCGTTATAGCGGGCGGCGCTCTTATAGCAAGATGCTCCTGTGACGAGGTAAAGTGGCTCAATCGCAGGGGAAACTGGCGATGAAACTTCAACAGTTACGCTATATCTGGGAAGTCGCGCACCACGACCTGAACGTGTCTGCCACCGCGCAGAGCCTGTTCACCTCACAGCCCGGCGTCAGCAAACAGATCCGCCTGCTCGAAGATGAACTGGGCGTCGAGATTTTTGCGCGCAGCGGCAAGCACCTGAGCCGCATTACCCCGGTTGGCGAGACCATCCTCGAAGTGGCGGGCAGTATTCTTCGCCAGGCCGAGAGCATCAAGCAGATCGCCCAGGAATACAGCAACGAACAACAGGGTTCGCTGTCGATTGCCACCACCCATACTCAGGCGCGCTACGCGCTGCCGCGGGTAATCTCCCAGTTTCGAAAAACCTATCCCGAGGTCACCCTGCAGATGAGTCAGGGTTCCCCATCGCAACTGGCCGAACTGGCATCCGAAGGCGATGTCGACTTTGTCATTGCCACCGAGGGGCTGCACCTGTTCAAGGACCTGATCATGATGCCCTGCTATCGCTGGTACCGGGACATCGTCGTGCCGAAGGGGCATCGCCTTGCCGGCCGGGAAAGGGTGACGCTGGCCGAAGTCGCGGCGGAACCGCTGGTCACCTATGTGTTCGGTTTTACCGGCCAGCGTC
>CAZNFI010000097.1:4960-10418 GCA_964572185.1 uncultured Pseudomonadales bacterium | reverse complement strand
GGCTTTCATGAAAGAGGGCTTGACCCCGAATGTCGCCTTTACCGCCACGGATACCGACGTCATCAAGACCTATGTGCGCCTGGGCATCGGCGCGGGCATCATCGCCTCGATGGCCTTCGACCCGGCGATTGACCGCGACCTCGAGGCGCTCGACGGGTCGCACCTGTTCGAGCCCAGCGTTACCCACATCGGCTTCCGGCGCGGGACCTTTCTGCGCAAGTTCATGTACGATTTCATTGCCCTGTTTGCACCGCACCTCGACCGCCCTGCCGTGAACGAGGCGGTACGCTGCCCCACCCAGGCGGCAAGGGAACGGCTGTTTGCCGGAGTCTCCCTGCCGGTGCGGTAAGGCGCTCAGGCAGCGCTGGTGGCGTCTTCGTTCATAACGCCATGGGGAACATGGCCGGCAGCCACCTCCGCCAGCGCATCCTGGCAGTGGTCGGCCTGGTCATCGAAAAACACATCGGCGCCAAAGGCGGCCAGAAACGCGGTTTTCTTCATGCCGCCGAGAAAAACGCACTCATCCAGGCGAACGTTCCAGGCTCGAAGCGTTCGTATCACCCGCTCATGCGCTGGCGCGCCACGCGCGGTAACCAGTGCCGTGCGTATTGGGCAGTCTTTCCTGAACTCCTCCTGCAAGCTGTGCAGTGCACCCAGAAACGACTTGAACGGCCCCCCTTCGAGGGGCGTCGAAGCGGCTTCCTCCATGGCGCTGAAGGCTGCCAGCCCCTGTTCCTGAAAGACCCGTTGCGAGTCGTCCGCGAACAGCACCGCATCGCCGTCAAATGCCAGGCGAAGATGATGTGAGTGTTCGTCAGAAGACGGGCCCCGGCCGGATAGCAGCGTGGCGGCTGCCACGCCGTATTTCAGGGCATTACGAACATCGGAGGCGTGCGTTGAAAGGAACAGATCGCAGCCGAATGCATTGACGTATCGGTATGGGCTTTCGCCGCCACAGAATGCGGCCCGGCTGATATCGAGTCTGTGTGCCTTGATGGAGTTGAATATGCGCAGCCCCGTATCAGCGGAATTGCGCGACAGCAAGATCACCTCTACCCGCTTTTTCTCCAATAGATTATTGATATCGAGAAGTTTTTTGACGAAGTCGAACCCGTCACCCGGTTCAAGGGATTGGTCTTCGTGGCGAATCTGGAAGCGTCTGTAGGCTTCGAGCCTGATTGCTTTCATTGAGGTCAAACAGCGCCCGCGAGGAAATCGCGACCGTGAGCGGCTTTCGGCTCAAGCGTCGAGGTCCGGGATCAACTCGCTTTCGAGCTTCGCCATCATGTCCTTCAGGCGCAACTTGCGTTTCTTCAAACGCTGTATGCGCATGGTGTCGTGATGTCCGGTGTCGATCAGGTGGTGGATGACCTCGTCAAGGTCACGGTGTTCGACTTTCAGTTCTTCAAGCCAGTTGTTCAACTCGACGCTGTTCACTAGGGTCCTTGAGCCGCCTTAGTGTGGGCGATTGAATTTCATTGTCAATAACCTCACCGATTTGCGCAGCAACTTGATTTCGCCACCCCGGTGACTCGCCTGGCCGCACCGGTTCGTGAATAAACGACTGCGGTCGTCAATAGCAGCGAAAGAAATCCCTGGCCGTGCTCCCGCCGCGTGCGCAACGTGCTGTTGGCACGGTAAGTGCGCGCCTTGGTCCGCGCACCCAGTGCTTTACTGCTCTTGCCAACCTCGCGACGTCCACTCACGACCAGCTGCGGCTAGCGGCCCGTCCTTTCATGGTCCCCATGATACCCTAGCTTTCATGAATCATCATCGTGGCAATTCCGGGTACACTCGGCAGTCTCGGGTAGCGCAACAGGTCCCACTGCGGGGGTCGAACGCGAGCCCGATCTGCAGGTCTGACGGCATCGTTGCACAGGACGCGATGCAAGATTCCCAATCGCCAACGCAATGCTAGTCGTCCTGGCGGGCATAGTCGCGGCGGTCGCTTTCGTGGTGCTGTTCCGCCTGGTGTGGTTGTCGGCGAAACCGAACACGGCAACAGGGCTCGTCACCTTGCTGGCCGTGGCGCTGGTCGCGGCTCTCGGGCTGCTGGCGGCAACCGGGCGCCTGCACTGGCTTGCCGCGATAGGAGCGGCACTGTTGCCATTTCTGCGGCGCAGCATGGGATTGCTGCGCTTCGTTCCCTTCCTTGGCAGGCTCTACGCCCAATATCGTCAGCAGCGCGCCGGCCGCAATGGCGCAACGGGGGCCGCGGCCCGATCGGGAACGATGACGCGCCGGGAAGCGCTGGCGGTGCTGGGCCTCGAATCAGATCCGACCCGGCAGCAGGTGATTGATGCACACCGGCGCCTGATGGCCAGGATTCACCCAGACAAGGGCGGTTCCACCTACCTTGCCCAGCAGCTCAACGAAGCCAAACGGGTGCTGCTGCGCAAAGGCTGATTCCCGCAACTCCGGGCCGGGCGGGCTGAAACAGCATTCGAAGTTTGCGCGAGGTATCGAGCCCGCCACAGGAGCGGACGACCGGCGTCAGCGCATGAGGATACGCGCCTCCTCCTCGAGGCTCATGAACCGGCGTACCCAGTTGTCCAGCAGGCGAAACTCTTCCTCGCCGACGTGGAATGCGCGGCTGACTTCCTTCAGCAGGCACTCCTCCTCGATCTCGAACGCCCCATCCGCATAGCTCAAGCGCAGCAGGTTCAGCAACACGATGATCCTCGACCTTCTGGAGTCGAAGGTGGCGTCGACGCCATCGAGTTCCAGATACTCCGGCTCGAGGTTCGGATGCAGTTCCATCTCGCGCCTGAACTCATCCAGCATGCCCTCCTCGTTGGGGTCGAGCAGGCCATCGGATACCACCACATTGTGCGCCAGGCCAAGCAATGCCTGGCGTTGTTCAGCAGTCAGCGCCGACAACCACATCGCTGCCCGAGCCCGTCAAGAGGCGGCGAGAATCGCGAGGTTGTCGTAAAGGCTGGTGGCCATGACCAGCATGCACAGCCAGGCCCAGGCGATCATGGCCTTCATGAACCAGCTCTGGTCGAAAAAATCCCTGATTAGATGCCGCATCCTGTTCATTCGCCGTTCGCGTTATCGGTCGCACATTCTAAGCTATTTCCCGCCACTGCCCCATGCACCGGCGCGCCGCTCGTGGAAACGGTGCATTCAACCTGCGGGACGCCTACAATCCAACCGGTGCCAGCCCCGTTTTTCAAACTTTCCAAAAGGCTTCTCAAGGCCTGCCCGGACGACTGGATAATCACGCCCAATGAACGGCTTGCCCGGGAGTTCAGGCGAGCTTACGACGCGCGGCAACTACAGCTCGGGCAGACCGTCTGGGCGGCGCCAAGGGCTGTCAGCATCAGCGGGTTCGTCGCCTCCAGGGCCGCACAGGCCGTGCTCGGCAGCAGCCGTTCCGGGCTGCTGCCAGCGGAGGCGGAACTGCTGCTCTGGCAGGAAGTCGGCGAATCGGGCCAGGCATCCCTTTGCGAACTGGCCGCGCACGCATGGCGACTTGTGCATGCCTATCGAATCGACCTCGATGACCAGGCGTTCGCCGCAACCGCCAATGCACGGACGTTTCGGCACTGGGCTCGACGCTTTCGCGAGCGGCTGCGGGTCGAGGGGCTGGTCACCCAGGCGGAACTTGCCGATCGGCTGCCCGGCGCCGCGGAACGCCTGCATCTGGTCGCTTTCGATGTGATCACGCCCCAGGTCGCTGACCTGCTGCAGCGCATCGAGTCGGCCGGCGGACTGGTTCGCCACCACCCGCCTGGCGCGATGCGCAACGGCCCACACAAGCGCGTGCAAACGGCCGACCGCGCTGCCGAGATTCATGCCGCGGCGCAGTGGTCCCGGCGCGTGCTTGCCCGTTACCCCAATTCGCGGATCGCAGTGGTCTTCCCCTACCTCATGGATGCCTATCAGGCCATCAGCAACGCGTTCATGGTTGAGTTCGACGACGCGCCGCGGGCGGTCGATGTTTCCGGCGGCGTACCGCTTGGTGAGCAACCGGTCTGGCGCGATGCGGAACTGTTGCTGCGGCTTGCCACCGGCGAGATCAGCCACCGCGAACTGCTGCGCCTCGGGCGTTCCCCCTGGCTGCACCTGGGAGATCCGCTGAAGGTGCCGAGCGACGCCCCGGAAATGTTGAACTTGCGGCACCTGCCCCGCGCCAGCGAGGTACTGCGCCAACTGGCCAGGCGTGCCCGGGGCTTTCCGCAACGCCAGGCCTTTGCGCAATGGATCGCTGATTTTCGATCGCTGCTGACGCTTGGCCGCTGGAACGCTGCCAGCGCCGGCAGTGGACAGTACCAGGCGTATGGGCAGTTGACGGAGAGCCTGGAGCGGTTCGGCCGATTCGCACAATTGCCGAGCCTGACCGGTGTCGAGGCACTGCAAACCCTGCAGCGGCACCTGTCAGCACGGCTGTTCGCTCCGCAACGGCCACCGGCGCCGGTGCAGGTACTCGGTTACCTGGAAACGACCGGGCTGGTATTCACCCACCTCTGGATTGCCGGCCTGCAGGACACGGCCTGGCCGGCGGCGCCCAATCCCAACCCGTTGCTGCCGATTCCGCTGCAGCGCGTGCATGGCGTGCCGCGGACCGATCATCCGATGGAAGCAGAATTCGCCATCAGGCAGACACGCCTGTGGCGACGCGCCAGCCGCTACACGGTGGTCAGCCACGCAGCGCGGGACGGTGACGAACAGCATCGCTGCAGCGCTCTGGTGGAGTCGGTGCCTGTGGTAGACATCGGCAAGCTTGTCCCCCGGTATCGAGCGCGTCGTCACCCCTGGTTGAGCCTGCCCAATCCGGCCAGCCTGAAAGCGGTGACCGAGGTTACCGGTACAGCCCTGTCGGAACGGCTGACCCGGGGCGGCAGTTCGCTACTGCGGGACCAGGCCCAATGCCCGTTTCGAGCCTGGGCGATTCATCGGCTGCACCTTGCCGAGACGCGCGAGGTGCAGGATTTTCCCGATGCGCTCGAACGCGGCACGCTGATTCACGAGGCCCTGTTCGAACTGTACGACAACGGCGCGCCTCCCTTCGACGATGCCGACATCGCTCGGGCAGCGGCCTCGGCACTGGCCGCAAGACTGCGCCAGGCGCCGGACCTCTACCGCCGACATGAACGGCAGCGGCTGCGCAACCTGTTGCGCACCTGGGTGGAGTTCGAAGCCGGGCGGCCCGACTTCACGGTGATCGGCCTCGAAAAGAAAACCGCCCTGGACTTGCCGGAGCTGCGCCTTTCCCTGCGCATCGACCGAATCGACCGCGACCGGGCAACCGGTGGGCAAGTGGTACTCGACTACAAGACCGGTTCGGTATCAGCCGGGCGCCTGCTGGACGATCGGCTTACCGAACCCCAGTTACCCATGTACGCACTCACCAATCCCGGCATTCGAGCGACGCTGTACGCCGAGCTTGGCAGCGACCGGGCGGCCTTGAAAGGCCTGAGCAGCGAAGAACTCGGTTTCGGCCGAGCGCGGG
>CAZNFI010000097.1:0-4950 GCA_964572185.1 uncultured Pseudomonadales bacterium | reverse complement strand
GAAATTGTCCGGGAGTGACTGGGAGCATCTCAGAGCCCGCTGGAAATCCCAGATCGAGGCCCTGGTGGGCGAGTTCAGGAGCGGGCTCGCGGCTGTGCAACCCACCTCGCCGACGGTCTGCGACCGCTGTCACCTGCCTGCGTTCTGCCGCGTCCACGCACGCACACCGGCAGGCGATGCGCCGGTCGCGGCGGATACCGGCGAGGCGGCGACTTGAGCACGCCCGCGCCCCCGCCAAACGATGCGGCTGCCCGCGATCGAGCACTCGACCCGGCCGTCTCCTGCATCGTGCAGGCGCCGGCCGGTTCCGGCAAAACCACGTTGCTGGTCGGGCGCTTCATTCGGCTGCTGGCGCTGGCGGACTATCCGGAACAGGTGCTGGCGATTACCTTCACGCGCAAGGCGGCCGCGGAAATGCGGTTGCGGGTGATGGCCGTGCTGGCCGACGACCGTTCACCGGCGGGAGCAAGTGCGCGCCGGCGCGATGCGCAACGGGGCTGGCAACTGGCCGCAAACCCGAGCCGCCTGAACATTCGCACGATCGACAGTTTCTGCATGTCGCTGACGCGGCAGATGCCGGTCTCCAGCGGCTTCGACCGCTCCGCGCGGCTCGTCGAAAACGCCGATGAACTCTATGCACTGGCCGCCCATCGACTGGTCCGGCGCCTGTACGCAGACGATCCCCTGGCAGAGGAGATTGCCCGGTTCGTGTCGCTGGTCGACAACGACGCGCACAAGGCCGGCCGCCTCATCGCCAGCATGCTCGCCCGCAGGGACCATTGGCTCGATGAAGTAACCGCCATCGTCGGCGCCTACCGGCAAAGCCCGGCAACTGTGGCCGGCCTCTTGAATGGCGCCTTGCACAGTCTGGTAACAGAGGTTACCGATTCCCTGGAGCGTCTCCTTCCCGCCGCCGCCCTTGCGGAACTGGACTGGTGTGTCGGATTCGCCGCAAACCACGAGCGGAGTTCGCCGGGCCCGTTCTGGCAAGCAGCCGGCGAGCTGCTCAGCACGGCGGGTGGTACGTTGCGCAAGCAGATCACCGTCAAACAGGGCTTCGCGCCGGCTCAACGCCGAGAAAAGGAGCGGCTGCGGGCGCTCATCGGCGAGTTGGACCGCCTCGGCCTGGAGCGGCGCATCGCCGCCCTGAGGATACTGCCGCCCGAGGCGCTGTCGCCGCAGCAGGTCGAAAACCTGGTCGCCATATGCATCAGCCTTTCTTTGTCGGTGCTGGAACTGTCCGCGGTCATGCGCGCGCGGGGCGTCGCCGACTTCACGGAGTTGATTCTGGCCGCCCGCCGGGCATTGCGGTCGGGACAGAACCCCACCGAACTGGCGCTGGCCATCGACAACCGCATCCGTCACATACTGGTGGATGAATTCCAGGATACCTCGGTCGTCCAATACCAGCTTCTGGAGCTGCTGGTGCAGGGCTGGTCCGGCGAGACTGGCGTGAGCCTGTTCGCGGTGGGTGATCCGATGCAGTCGATCTACCGGTTCCGGGATGCTGACGTAGGCCTGTTCTATCGCGCTGAGCGCCGGGGCATGGACCAGCTGCGCCTGCAGCCGTTGCGCCTCACCAGCAACTTCCGTTCAGCCCCACAACTGGTGGACTGGTTCAACCGGGTTTTCGCGGGTGTCATGGGCAAGGCTGCGGATCCGCTCACCGGCACCGTTCCCTACAATCCCTGCGAGGCCCGATCGCAGCTCAGCGGCGCCGCGGCGGTGCGGCTCTTCGAGAGCGAGGTCGATGAGCGGGCCGCCCTGGTGGCAAGAGTCAATGAACTGCTGGCCGCCGAGCCGGACGCCAGCATTGCCCTGCTGGTGCGCAGCCGGGCCCATCTCACCGGCATCCTGCGGGATTTACGCCAGGCCGGTATCCGCTGGCAGGCGACCGATATCGATGCCTTGGCGGATACACCGGCGGTAACGGATCTGCTGTCGCTGGCCGCTGCGATCACCAATCCTGACGACCGGCTCGCCTGGCTCAGCCTGTTGCGGGCGCCCTGGGTTGGCCTCGCCTTGACGGACCTCGAGATTGCCGGCGAAACCCGCAGTTGGGATACGCTTTCCCTCAAGCGCTTGAGCCGACGGCTGAGCGCTGCCGGGCAGAGGCGCCTCAAACGGTTCATGACCGCCCTGGACACCTGGCTGCCGATGCTGCACGAGCGACCGCCCAGAATGGTGCTGGAGTCGATCTGGATACGCTGCGGCGGCCCGGCCGCCTACGGGTCGGAGGCGGCAATCGACCACGCGGAACGCTTCTTCGACCTGGTCGATCAGCTTGGCTCCGAAGGGCTGGACGTGGAGCGGCTGCGGCACGGCGCCGACAGCCTGTTCGCCGTCGACAGTGCCATCGCCAACCTGCAGATCCTGACGATACACAAGGCCAAGGGGTTGGAATTCGATCATGTGCTGCTGCCATTCCTGGGACGCAAGACCAGGCCAACCGAAGCCCCGCTGTTGCGATGGCGCCTGCAGGACAATCGCTTGCTGATGGCCAGCCGGGACACCGGCGCGCTGTATGACTGGCTGGCGGAAGAAGACCGGCGGCGCGAGTCCCATGAACTCGAACGATTGCTCTACGTCGGCTGTACCCGGGCGCGGCGGACCTTGATGCTCACCGCGGTACGGCCCCCGGACAAGCCGGCCTCCGGCTCCCTGCTGCACCTGCTTTGGCCTCAGGTGGCGGGCCTGGCCTCGGAATCCGCAACCGCCCCAGGCGGACAGTCATGGCGCAAGGGCCCGGGTGAACCGGTGCTGCTGCGCCTGCCCGGCGCTTTCCGGTGGCAGGCGCCGGTGCGCAAGCCGTTGCGCCTTGAGCCGGTTGTGGCCGACAAAGCGGTGATCGCGGACGGCGACTATCCGGCACCGGATGCCATCGGCGGGCTCCGGCAAGTCGCCTTGGGCAACCTGGTGCATGCCGCCCTCTGCGACCTGGGGCGCCAGGGGCTGCCCGCCAATGCAGCAGACTGGATCGCGGCGCAGCGGCCGCTGTGGGCGTGGCGCTTGGGGCAAGCCGGCCTTGGCGCCGAGCAGCTGGCGTATTGCCGGCAGGAGGCGGAACGCCAGTTCGCGCTGGTGCTCGATGACCCGGCCGGGCGCTGGATTCTCGGCAAGCGCCGCGATGGCGAATCGGAATTCGCGGTCACCGCGGTGATCGATGGCGCCCTGCAGTCCTTTCGTTTCGACCGAACGTTCACAGACGACGGCGAACGCTGGATCATCGACTTCAAGAGCGGGCCGGTGGGCGGCAGTGCCCAGTCTGTCGACGACCTGGTGGCGCGCCACCAAGCGCAACTCGACCGTTACCGCGCCCTGGCGGAGCAGCTGTATGACCAACCGGTACGCACCGCCCTGTATCTGACCGCGCTGCCCCGCCTCGTGGAAGTCTGAGCCAGGAGCCTGCCGAATTGCATGTTCCGAACCACATCAGTACCATGCGCCGCCTTATGAAACGCACTACCGCGAAACAGCCCTGGTTTGGATATTACGGCCGTGCCGCCGTGAGTTGGCGCTGCGTCTGAGGTCTCGACACCGAGATGCGGAAGGCGGTTCAACTCTCCTCGCCTTCCGGAGGAAACCCCGCAAGGCGACGAGCGGGGTTTTTTATTGGCTGGAAGCGAGCGCTGGAGACACTGCTATGACGCAACTGGAAAACGTGAACGTGGCCGCCCAGGAAGTATTGATAACACCGCGGCAACTGAAGGAACAGTTGCCCGTGAGCGAGGCTGCCGCGGCCAGCGTGCAGCGGGCCCGGCAAAGCGTCAACGCCGTACTGCGCGGCGAAGACCACAGGTTGCTGGTGGTCGTGGGGCCCTGCTCGATTCACGACCCCGCCGCTGCACGGGAGTACGGGGCACGCCTGGCCGGTCTGGCAAGGCGCGTTGAAGACAGCATCCTGATCGTCATGCGCACCTACTTCGAGAAGCCCCGTTCCACGGTGGGTTGGAAGGGGCTCATCAACGACCCTTACCTGAACGACACGTTCCGGGTGGCCGACGGGCTGGTGATAGCCCGGCAACTGCTGCTCGACCTGGCGGAACTGGGTCTGCCGTTGAGTACCGAAGCGCTCAATGCCATCACGCCACAATACCTGCAGGACCTGATCGCCTGGGCCGCCATCGGTGCGCGCACCTCCGAATCGCAGACGCACCGGGAGATGGCGTCAGGCCTGAGTTCCGCGGTGGGGTTCAAGAACGGCACCGATGGCTCCCTGAGCGTCGCCATCAATGCCATGCACTCGGTGGCCGAGCCGCACCGGTTTCTGGGCATCAATCTTTCCGGCCAGGTATCGGTGATCGAAACCCGGGGCAATCCGAATGCGCACATCGTGCTGCGCGGCGGCAACGAGGGCCCAAACTACCAGGCGAAGAGCATTGCCGCCTGCGAACGGCGCATGCAGCAGTCGGGCCTGCGTCCGGTGATCATGGTCGATTGCAGTCATGCCAACTCCAACAAGGATCCCGCCACTCAGCCCCATGTCGCCCGCTCGGTGACCGATCAGATCCGCAAGGGCAACCGTTCCATTGTCGGAATCATGCTCGAGAGTCACCTGCATGCCGGAAACCAGAAGGTTTCAGACCATCTGGAAGAACTTCGCTACGGTGTGTCGATTACCGATGCCTGCATCGACTGGCCGACCACCGAATCGCTGCTGCTGGAGATGGCCGAGGCGCTGCAGCCCGTATTGCTGGGCCGCGTCGCCTGAGCGGAATCCAGTGGCTGAATGGCGCGGCGTCAGTCCGCGTGGCGTTGCACCGAATCGCCGGGCGCCGCATTCGCCTGTTGGTACCTATTGGTAATAGGCGTTTTCGGTAACGGTGTGGTCGGTGACGTCCCTGATGCCCGCCAGATCCGGTATCTGTTCCAGCAGCGTTGTCTCGACCCCGTGCTTGAGGGTGATGTCCACGGCCGCACAACCCTGACAGCCGCCGCCGAACTGCAGCA
>CAZNFI010000096.1:6962-11742 GCA_964572185.1 uncultured Pseudomonadales bacterium | reverse complement strand
GTTGCGCAGCGTCAGAACGGTCGTGCGCCTGCTTGCAGACCTGGCCGATGCGAATCGCGCGCTCGGCCGCGACACCAGACTTGACTCGGCCGAACGGTACCTGGACAGCCTGCTGCAGATCAGGCGCCTTGTGCACACCGGCTACCGGGTACTGGTGGTATCCGATTTCCTGACAGCCACCAGCGCCTGGCAGGATACGCTGCGAGCCCTGTCCCGGCACAACCAGATCACCGCCCTGCAGGTGCGCGACCCGCTCGAGCGTGAGCTGCCACCCGCCGGCCGCTACACCGTGACCGATGGCGCGGCGCGCTGGCAATTTCACACCGGCAACCGCAAATTGCGGCGCCGCTACGCGCAACGCTACGAACAACACGAGACGCAGTTTGCTTCATTCTGCGCGGCCTACACGATCCGCCACCTGTGCCGCGCAACCGATGACCCCGCATCGGCCGCCGGGGACTGGTTGTAATGGAACAGGATCTCCTGCAGCAGCTTCGCGACATCCGCCTGCCGGTGGAGCCCGACTGGTGGCCGCCCGCCGTCGGCTGGTGGCTCGTGGCGATGGCGCTGGCCACACTGATGGCCTGGGCAGCCTGGCGGCTGGCCGCGCGTTGGCGACGATTTGGCCCGGCCCGCGCGGCACGCGCGATCCATGCAGGGATGTCGCGCGAACTGCGCGACGAAACCCTTCCTGCAGCGCAGTACCTGCATCGCACCAACGAATTGCTCAAGCGGTTCGCACTGCACGGCGCAGCCGACCCGGCCATCGGGCCGGAATCCGGCGACCGTTGGCTGCGCTACCTGGACGCACGCTACGGGCAGCCCGCGTTTTCCCGCGGGCCCGGCCGCTGCCTCGGCAATGAACGTTTCCAGCGCCAGGTGCGCTTTGATGCGGATGCCCTGGACGGGCTTGTCAAACGATTCCTGGCCCGCGAATGCGCCCGTTGCTGGCGTTGGGGCGCCGGCCCATGATCGAGTGGATCTGGCCGTACCTGTTCGCCCTGCTGCCGCTGCCGATGCTGGTACGAAGGCTCTGGCGCGCCGCCGAACGACAGCAGGCAGCGCTGACCGTGCCCAGCCTCGGCGCCTTTCAACTGCACACCGATACCGCCGCGGAGCGTTCCGAGCGGCGCATTCCCTGGCGCATGCTGCTGCTGTGGGCCATCTGGATTGCCCTGGTCGCCGCCGCGGCCCGGCCGCAGTGGACCGGCGACCCGGTGCAGTTGCCCGCCTCCGGGCGCGACCTCATGCTGGCCGTGGACATTTCCGGCAGCATGGGCACCGAGGACATGGAGCTCGGCGGCCAGTTGGTCGATCGCCTGAGCGTGGTCAAGAACGTCGTGGCCGACTTCGTCGATGCCCGGCAAGGCGACCGCATCGGCCTGATCCTGTTCGGTACCAGCGCCTATCTGCAGGCACCCCTGACTTTCGACCTGAAGACCGTGAACCGCCTGCTGGTGGAGGCGCCCGTGGGCATTGCCGGCGGCAAGACCGCCATCGGCGATGCCATCGGCCTGGCCGTGAAGCGCTTGCGGCAGCGCCTGCACAACGACCGGGTGCTGATACTGCTGACCGATGGCGCCAACAACGTCGGCGAAGTGGCGCCGGTGAAGGCGGCGGAACTGGCTGCCGGGGAGGAAATCCGCATCTATACCATCGGCGTCGGCGCCGACGAGATGCGCATGCCAAGCATTTTCGGAGCACTCGGCTCGCGCATCGTCAACCCATCCGCCGATCTCGACGAAGACACCCTGACGCGTATCGCCACCACCACGGGCGGACGCTACTTCCGCGCCCGCAACACCGGCAGCCTGGCGGAAATCTATGCCATCATCGATGCCCTGGAGCCGGTCGAGCAGGATCCCGAGACCTATCGCCCGGTAGCGGCACTGTACTACTGGCCGCTCGGGGGCGCCTGGCTGCTGGCCTGCCTGCTGCTGCTGCTGGATTTTCGAACGAGCGCCCATGCCTGAGCTGTTACAGGACTTTCACTTCCTGCGCCCCTGGTGGCTGTTGGCCGCGGTTCCGGCCATCTGGCTTGGCGTGCGCTGGGCCAGGCAGCGCATCGCCGGTTCGCACTGGGCGGATGCCGTGCAACCGGATCTGCTGTCGGTATTGCTGGAACCGCGCGGCAAGGCCGGCGGACACCGCTACGGGTGGCTGCTGGCGGCCATGCTGGCAACCGGTGCGGCAGGCCTGGCCGGGCCGACCTGGGAGAAGCTGCCGCAGCCGGTGGAACAGAAGAACGAAGCCCTGGTCGTGCTGTTCGATCTGTCCCTGTCGATGCTCGCCGAAGACCTCTCGCCCTCGCGCCTGGTGCGCGCCCGGCACAAGATCGCCGACGTACTGCGCCGGCGTGACGAGGGCTTTACCGCGCTGGTCGCCTACGCCGGCGATGCGCACACGGTTGCACCCCTGACCGACGATGTTCGCACCATAGAGAATCTGCTGAACTCGCTCAGCCCGCAGATGATGCCGGTATTCGGCAGCGATCCGGCGGCCGCACTGGCGCTCGCGCGGCAACTGTTCGAAAACGGCCGCCTCGACCAGGGCCGCATTCTGCTGGTCACCGACGGGATCGATCGTCTTGCCGAGATAACCCGGTTCTGCGACAGGCGCTTTCCAGTCGCCATACTGGGCGTCGGAACCGCGGCAGGCGCCCCGATTCCACTTGACATCGCCAACCAGGCCGGTCGTTTCCTGCAGACCGAACAGGGCAAGGTGATTCACGCCCGGCTGGACGAAGACCGGCTGACCACCGCCGCCAGCCTCTGTCATGGCCGCTACCGGACACTGACGGTGAGCGACGCCGACCTCGACCACCTGCTCGGCGTCGGGTTGCCCGAGCGGGCCGAAAGCATCGACATCGACCGCGAGTTCGACACCTGGGCCGATGTCGGCTACTGGTCGGCACTGCTGTTGTTGCCCCTGCTGCTGCTGGGGTTTCGTCGCGGGCTGCTCGCCTGCCTGGTGATCGCCCTGATTCCCGCCCCGGCCATGGCGGGGCTCTGGGACGACCTGTGGCAACGGCGCGATCAGCAGGCGATGCAGGCGCTCCGGGAAGGCCAGCCCGAGCAGGCGGCGGAGCTGTTCCAGGACCGCAACTGGCGCAGCGCCGCCGACTATCGCAGCGAGAACTACCCGGCTGCCGCCGAGGGCTGGGCGGCGCAGACCCTGACCACACCCCAGCACGCGGACACCCACTACAACCTGGGCAATGCGCTGGCTCGTCTCGGCGATTTTGAAGGCGCCCTGAAAGCCTTCGACCAGGCACTTGCGGCCGCTCCCGACCACGCCGATGCGGCCTTCAACAGGGAGTTGGTCGAGAAGCTGCTGCAACAGCAGCAGCAACAGGCATCCAGCCAGGACAACAACGAGCAGCAGCAGGAAGGCGGCGACCAGCCGGAAAACTCGCGCCAACCCCAGGACGATCAGTCCGACCAGCAACAGCAACCCCAGGAGCAGCAACAGCAGTCCTCCCAACAGCAGCCGCAGGATTCCGGGAAACAGCAGGCCGACCAGTCCCAGCAGGAGGCGCAACAGCAGCAGATGCAGGTGCAACAGGACCAGCGCATGCGCGATGAACAGCGCGAGGCCCTCGAGCAGTGGCTGCGGCGCGTTCCCGACGACCCGGGCGGCCTGCTGCGCCGCAAGTTCGAACACGAGACCCGCTTGCGGCAACGGCGCGGCGAACATCCGGAACAGAGGAAAATCTGGTGAGTTGGGCGGGCCGACTCCGGCAGCTGGCGGCGCCAGCGCTTTGCGGGCTGACGTTGGCGTTGCTCGCGGCGGGCGCCCATGCGGCGGTGCAGGCGCGCATCGATCCACCGGTTGTCGATGAGATGGAAACGGTGCGCCTGACGTTACGGGTGGACGGCGGCAACAATTCACAGACGCCTGACCTCAGCGCCCTGGACCGGGATTTCGAGGTGCTGGGCACCAACACCTCCAGCCAGTTTCAAAGCATCAACGGGCGGGTAACGAGTTGGGTCGAGTACCAGGTCAACCTGCGCCCCAAGCGCACCGGGAAACTGGAGATTCCGGCCATTGCCATCGGCGGTGCCAGCAGCCGGCCGCTGACGGTAACCGTGCGCGCCCTGGCCCCGGAAGTTCGCCAGGCCATCGACCGCATGGTGTTCTTCGAGGTCGAGGTGGCGCCCAACCCGGTATACGTCCAGGCCGAGGCGCTGATGACGCGACGCCTCTACTACGCCAGCGGCGTGCAGATCTACAGCGACCTGCCCGGCATCCCGGAAATTCCGAACGCCGTGGTGATACCCGTGGGCGATACCCGCTCGATCACCGAAGTGCGCTCGCAGGGCCGCTACGGCGTACTCGAGCAGCGCTACGCCATCTTTCCCGAGCAGAGCGGCTCCCTGGTCATTCCCGAGATCTCGGTCACCAGTTCCGTGCGGCTGGAGAGCGGCGGGCGCACGCGCCGCTCCGGCATCCGCGTGAGCACCGAGCAGGTGCGGCTCGAGGTAATGCCGGTGCCCGCCGCCTACCCGGCGGACCAACCCTGGCTGCCGGCCCGCAACGTCTCGATTCGCGACGACTGGCAACAGCGCAATCTGTCCTTTGAACTCGGCGAACCGGTGCGGCGCACGCTGACCATCGAGGTCGACGGCAATACCGGCTCATCCATTCCACCGCTGGCGCCGGGTTTGCCGGCGAACTTCTTCAAGCTGTACCCGGAACCGGAACAGATTGACGAAAGCGCCACCGCGCAGCGGGTGGTCGGCACCCGGCAGCAGGCCTACTCCGTCATTCCGGTCGCGCC
>CAZNFI010000096.1:0-6952 GCA_964572185.1 uncultured Pseudomonadales bacterium | reverse complement strand
GCCTTACCTGGTGGGACACGGTCAACGAACAGGTACGGGTAGCCACTGCCAAGACCGGTCCGGTAAGCATCGCGGGAGAACGGCCCACCCTCCCCCAGCCCCGGCAGCAGGCGTCAATCGAGACTTCGCCCGCGCCGGCGCCCACGCAGGGTGAATCGGCCGCGGCCCCGCACCGCGATGCCGCACCCTACCCCATCTGGTTGCCGGCACTGACGGCATTCGCATTTGCCGGCTGGATCGCCACCTGGCTGCGGCTGCGCCGCAAGCCGCAGACTGCGGTCGCGACTGCCGCGCGTCCCTCGGCCGAACGTTCCTGGCGAGCGCTCACCGCCGCCTGCCGCGGTGAAGATGCCAAGGCCATGCGCGATGCCTGGATCCGGCACCTCGGCATCTGCTGGCAAACCTCTCCTGACCGCACCGTGGCGATGATCCGTGAGCACAGCCAGGGCCAGCGCCTGCTCGACGGCCTGAACCGCGCGCTCTACTCGGCCGGCGGCGCCGAAACCGTGGCCGGGCAGGAGCTCATCGAGGCCACCCGCGCCATGCTCACAGCCCACCGGAGCGCAAAGACGACCCCGCTGCCCGAGTTGTACGCGCACTGAAACCAACCGGCAACGTCAATGGCGCGACACCGCACCTGCCCGGAGGGCTGGGCGCGTGACTGGAGTGCTGTCGACGCGTGCGTTCCAAGCACGACCGCCCATATCGCCGCAGGCCCTGCGGTGATCAGGCCGGTGTGGCTTCGCCGAGACTCTTGCTCACCACTTCGAACAGGTCCCTGGACAGTTCTCGCGGTTGGCCGTCGACCGCCTGCAGGCTCTGCAATGCCCGGCGCATCAGCGCCTGCCGGCTCGCATCGAACTTGCGCCAGCGCGTGAGCGGCGTTACCAGGCGCGCCGCCGTCTGCGGGTTGGCGGCATCGAGTTCGCCCACGCGCGCTGCCAGAAACCGGTATCCCGAACCGTCGGCAGCATGGAAATTGCGGTGGTTGCGCATGCCGAAGGTGCCGTACAGGGAACGCAGCTTGTTCGGGTTGCCGGCATCGAAGGCCGGGTGTTTTTCCAGCCGTGCGATGGTGTCGACGTTCGAGTTTCGGCCGCCCGCCTGCACCTGCAGCCACTGGTTGACCACCAGGTTCTCGTGCCGCCAGCGGTCGTGAAACGCGACCAGCAGGGCAGCGCTGTCCGGGTGCGAATCGCTGTCGACGATCTCGGCGAGCGCGGCCATGCGATCGGTGAGATTGTCCGCGCCCTCGAGGTGCCGGGTGAGCAGCTCATGTGCCTCGTCGCCGAGCGCCAGGGCCAGGTAACCCAGCGCCAGGTTGCGGGCGCCGCGGCATGCCATGCCCGCCGCATCGGGGGCATAGCCGCCGGTCGGGGCATTGGCCTCGTACAGTTCCAGCCAGGCATCGCGCAGCGATTCGGCAATGCTCATGCGCAAGGCATCCCTGGCCGCGCAGATTCCCTCCACGTCGACGCTTTCGGCCTGCTCGAACAGGTACGATTCGGTCGGCAGGGCAAGCATGCCGTTGAGCATCGCCTGGCGCTCCGGCTGTCGCGCCGCCAGCGCGTCCTGCAGCAGACCGGCGAACAGATCGAGCAGCAGCGCGCTGACCCGCCCCCCTCCCCTGAGCGCCGACAGTTCGTCGAGCAGCAGGCTCTGCAGGGCATCCCAGCGCGCAAAGCCATCGCCGTCCCGGCGCGCCAGCATTGCCAGGGTTGCCGATGGGCGCGGGTAGTCGACGCGCACCGGTGCGGAGAAGCCGCGCAGCAAACTCAGGGCCGGCTCCTCCGCCAGGCCGCCCAGGCGCAGCACCGTGCGCGAATCCCGCACATGCACCAGCAGGCTCGACCCGCGCCGCTCTACCGCGGCATCGCCGTGCACCCTCAGCGAGTCATCCACCCGTTCCTGCCCATCGGCACCGACCAACCCCACCAGCACCGGGATGTGGAAGGGTTGCTTCACCGCCTGGCCGGGCGTCGCCGGGCAGGACTGCGCGATCTCGACAACCAGTTCCCCATCCTGCCAGCGCGTGCCGACCCGCAGCACCGGCGTTCCCGCCTGGGAGTACCAGCGCCGGAACTGGCCCAGGTCCAGGTCGTTGGCCTGCTCCATGGCGACCACGAAGTCCTCTGTGGTGACGGCCGTTCCGTCGTGCCGCTCGAAATAGAGGTCGGTACCTTTGCGAAAGCCTTCGTCGCCGACCAGGGTGCGCAACATGCCCACCACTTCGGCGCCCTTGTCGTAGACGGTGGGGGTGTAGAAGTTGGAGATTTCCATGTATGAATCCGGTCGCACCGGGTGCGCCATGGGCCCGCTGTCCTCGGCAAACTGCACCGACCGCAACTGCGCCACGTCATCGATGCGCTTGACCGTGCGCGAGTGCAGGTCGGCAGTGAATTCGGCATCGCGGAACACGGTGAAGCCTTCCTTCAGGCTCAGTTGAAACCAGTCGCGGCAGGTGACCCGGTTGCCGGACCAGTTATGGAAGTACTCGTGGGCGATGATCCCTTCCACGCGCCGGTAGGTGGAATCCAGCGCGGTGTCCGGTGTGGCCAGCACGCAGACGGTATTGAAGATGTTCAGTCCCTTGTTCTCCATGGCGCCCATGTTGAAGTCCTCGACCGCGACGATCATGTAGATGTCCAGATCGTATTCGCGGCCGAAGCGTTGCTCGTCCCAGCGCATGGCACGCTTGAGCGCGCCCATGGCGTAGTCGCACTGGCCGATGTTGTGCGGTTCGGAGTAGATGCGCAGTTCCACCGTGCGGCCGCTGGCGGTAACGAACGAGTCGGTCATCAGCGCCAGGTCACCGGCCACCACGGCGAACAGGTAGCTCGGCTTGGGATACGGGTCGTGCCAGGTCACGCGGCGGCGGCCGTCCACGACATCGGCCTCGATGAGGTTGCCATTGGACAACAACACCGGATAACGCTCGGCATCGGCCACGACGCTGGTGGTAAACCGGGACAGCACGTCCGGCCGGTCCTGGTAGTAGGTGATCCTGCGGAAGCCCTGGGCTTCGCACTGGGTGCAATACAGCGACCCGGATTTGTACATGCCGTCCAGCGCGGAGTTCTTCTCCGGTTCGATGCGGGTGACGATGGACAGTTCGCACGACGATGGCAGCGCGAACAGTTCCAGCGACCCCTCGGCAACCCGATACTCGTTGCCGGAAAGCGGCCGGCCGTCGACAGCGACGGACAACAATTCCAACTGCTCGCCGTCGAGTACCAGCGACGCCTCCCGGTCGGTGCCCGCAGCGCGGCGTACCAGCAGCCTGGAACGCACCTCGGTAGCGCCGTCGCGGATATCGAATTCCAGGTGGGTCTCGTCGGTGTGCCATGCCGGCGGCTCATAGTCCTTGCGGTAGATCGATTTCGCGGCTGCGTCCTTGGCCAATGCTGTCTCCCGTGTCGAGGCTGTTGTCGGGCGGTGTCGAACCGTGATCATAGCGCCAATGCGACACCGCGCGACATGCCGATGTGAAAAGGCGCCGCTGCAGGCGCATGACTCACAGCTCCGCGGCGGCAACCTCACGCGGTGCGGGCGGCGGGCAATCCCGCTTATAATCGGCGATTGCCGTCGTGGGTTCGCCAGCAGGGACTGCCATGCAAGCCGTTGACAACGAAGTACTGAACCAGGTGAACGACTGGTTGCAAGCCGGGCAGCGCTGCTGGCTCGCCACCGTCGTGCAGACCTGGGGTTCCTCGCCCCGGCCGGTGGGTTCGCTGTTTGCCTGCGACCCGGGCGGCCACGTCGCCGGTTCCCTGTCGGGCGGCTGCGTCGAGGACGATCTGCTCGAAAAACTGCAACGCGGAGAACTGGCCGACCGCCACGCCCAGTTCTTTCAATACGGCATTACCGCTGAAGAGACGGAAAAACTGGGCCTGCCCTGTGGCGGCCACCTGTATGTGGTGGTCGAACCCCTGGACCCTACCGACCGTTACCGCCGGCATTTCGGCCACCTGAAAGAGCGGCTGGCAATGCGCCGTACCGTTCGGCGGCGGGTCGACCTGAAGCGGCGCAGCTTCGACCACCTGGATGTCGACAGCTTCCAGCCGCTGCACTGGAACGCGCAGGCCGAAGTGCTCGAGCACACCTACGGGCCGCGCCAGCAACTGTTCATCATCGGCGCCGGCATGGTCTCGAAGTATCTGGCCGACATGGCGCAGAAGCTCGATTACGAGGTCTCCGTGTGCGACCCCCGCCAGCATCTGCTCGATGACTTCAATGTACCCGGTGTGCGATTGATCAACGACATGCCCGACGATGCCGTGAAGGCCCATGCCAACGACCCGTCCTCGGCCATCGCCGCGCTCACCCACGACCCGCGCATCGATGACATGGGGCTGATGGAGGCACTGAAAACCGAGGCCTTCTACGTCGGCGCCATGGGCTCCACCCGCACCTCGGCCAGCCGCCGCGAACGCCTGCGCGCCCTGGACCTCAGTGAGGCGGAAATCAGCCGCCTGCACGCGCCAATCGGGCTGCCCATCGGCAGCAAGACGCCGCCGGAGATCGCCGTGGCGGTAATGGCGGAGATTCTTGCCATACGGGCCAGGCAGGCGGCCGAGAGCCGCAGCCAGCTTGCCCAGGTCGCGGCCGGCTGAGTTCTCCTCGCCACTCGAGAATGCGATGAGCGGCTTGGTGCAACATGCGGACTAGCGGTGCCGTGGTACTGGCGGCTGGCCGTTCGACCCGCTTCGGCAGCGACAAGCGCCACCACCTGCTCAGCTCCGGCCACACCCTGCTCGAAACGACGCTGGCAACTTTCCAAGGCGTCTTCGACGAGATTTACCTTGTTCTCAGGCCCGGTGACGAGACCTGGGCGCATCGTGTGACCGGGGTGCGGCGCGTATATGCAGCGGCCTCGTACCTGGGCATGGGCCACTCCCTGGCCGCCGGCGTGCGCGCCGCCCGCCACCTCGACTATCTGTTCATTGCCCTGGCCGACATGCCGCACATCCAGGCCGCGACCCTGCGCCGGCTGCAGCAGGCGCTGGACGACCCGTTGGCCATCGTGCACCCGGTCCACCGGGGCAGGCAGGGGCACCCGGTGGGATTCGGCAATGTCTACTTCCATGAACTGGAGCGGGTGACCGGCGACCACGGCGCACGGGAGGTGCTCAGGGCACACGGCGAACGGGTGCTGCCAGTCGAGGTGGACGACGCCGGCGTCCTGCAGGACATCGACCTGCCACCGGAGTAGCGGCCCGCACAAGCTCGCATGGAACGATTCTTCACGTCTTGGATTTTTCGTTTTTTGGGGTTTACGCCGGTCGACCAGTTGCTTCGTTCAGGCACCGAGCGGCCATACGGTGCGGGTTCGAAGTTGTCCGGGCTGCCGCGGCCGCTCAATTCCTGCCGCCGAGCCGTGTCGCCCAATCGAGCTTGTTGCGGCAGGACTTGTAGAAGTTGTGGTCGCGGGTGTACAGCAGGCGCAGCGGCTTCGCGTACTTGCCGATGCGCACGGTATCATCGCTCTGCAATTCGAAATCGACCTGGGAGTCGCAGCTCACGCGCGCTTCGCCGACGGTTCCCAGGGTAACCGAGATCTGCGAGGAACCCCGTACCACCAGTGGCCGCGAGGTCAGTGTGTGCGGGAACATGGGGACGATGACAATGGCGTCCAGGGAGGGGTGCATGATGGGGCCGCCGGCCGACAGGGCATAGGCGGTGGAGCCCGTGGGCGAAGCCACGATCAGGCCGTCGGAGCGCTGTTCGTAGACGAATTCGCCGTCCACCTGCAGCGCGAATTCCATCATCCGCGCCATGCCGCCGGCATGCACGACCACATCGTTCAATGCCGGCGAAGAGCCGATGGGCCGTTCGGCCCGCACGACCTCCGCTTCGAGCAGAAAGTGATCTTCCTCCCGGTACTCACCGTCCAGTACCTGCCCGAGCTGGTCCGGTATCTGCTCGGGAGCGATGTCGGCGAGAAAACCGAGCCCACCACGATTGATGCCGAGCACCTTCACCTCGGTGTGGGCCAGGTCGCGCGCGACGCCCAGCAGGCTGCCGTCGCCACCCACGACCACCACCAGGTCGCATTGCCGTCCCAGCTCGGTGCGGCGGGCGACGGCGTGGCGCGCGTCTGCGAGCATGGATGCGGTGGACTCTTCGACAACGATGCGCAGCCGCCGTTTTTCCAGGTAGCCGATGACCGCCTGCAGGCTGTCGGTGACCTTGGTGCCCCGGCGCCCGATCAGGCCCACCGCCTCGAATGCGCCGCCTCCACTATCGCTATTGCCGACCATAGCCCCACACTACACGACCCGCTCCGCATTCCACAATGGCGGGAATCCGCCCGCAATTCCGCCTCTCCCGTGCACTATTGAGAGCGCTTTTACATGGTAGTCTTGGCCTTTGGGCCGCAACTGCACGATGCACTTCTCCGCCGAGGGTAACGACATGTCCAGCGCCGCACATCAACGCTATCTCGATGCATTGGGGGGACCCGAGGGGCTTGGCGACATGCAGGCTTCCGGCGACCTCTGGCCGGTGATGTGCAATGAAGCCCGGGCCAAGGCCAGCGAAGAGCCCATTCTCGGCAGCTACTTCCATGCCACCATTCTCAACCACCAGACTTTCGGCTCGGCGCTCAGCTTTCGCCTGGCCAGCAAGCTGGACAATCCCATGCTGCCGACCATGCTGATCCGCGATGTCATCGAGGAGGCGATCGCTGCCGACCCCGGCATACTGAGCGCCGCGGAAGTCGACATTCTGGCCACCTGCGCCCGCGACCCGGCCTGCGCTGACCTGTCCACGCCATTTCTTTTCTACAAGGGATTCCATGCGCTGCAGGCCTACCGCATCGCCCACTGGCTATGGGGCCAGGGCCGCAGGACGCTGGCGCAGTTTTTTCAGAACCAGATCAGCGTGACCCTGGGCGTCGACATTCACCCCGCCGCCCGCTTCGGCGCCGGCATCATGCTCGATCACGCCACCG
>CAZNFI010000095.1:0-11775 GCA_964572185.1 uncultured Pseudomonadales bacterium | reverse complement strand
ACTACCACACCGCCCACTGGCCCAGGGAACGGGTCGATTTCACCGGCAGGCGCGTGGGGATGATCGGCACCGGTTCGAGCGGCATTCAGGCAACGCCGGTGATCGCCGCCGAGGCGGACCACCTGACCGTCTTTCAGCGCACCCCAAACTACACGGTGCCGGCCCGCCACGCTCCGTTCAAGGCCAAGGACCAGGCCGCCATCAAGCAGAACTATCAGGCCATTTTCGAACGCACCCGACAGTCGGACGGCGGTTTTCCGTACCAATGGATTGAACGCAATTCCACCGATTTCTCCTCCGAAGAGCGGCAGAAAATTCTGGATCAACTCTGGGAGGAAGGCGGCTTCAAATTTGTATGGGGCGGTTTCCGCGATGTGTTTGCCGATCTTGTGGCCAACGACATCGTCTCCGAGTACATCCGCAGCAGAATCCGCCGCACCGTGAACGATCCACAAACCGCGGAACTGCTGTGCCCCAAAGACCACCCTTACCTGTCGAAGCGACCGCCGATCGATACCGACTACTACGTCACCTTCAACCGGGACAACGTCAGCCTGGTCGATGTGCGCACGGCGCCCATCCAGGCCATCACGCCCACCGGGCTGCGCACCGCCAATGCCCACTACGATCTCGATGTGCTGGTGTACGCCACCGGCTTCGACGCCATGACCGGGTCGCTGCTGCGCATGGACATTCGCGGCCGCAACGGCAGGCGCCTCGCCGATGCCTGGGAACAGGGGCCGAAAACGCTGCTCGGCCTGCAGGTTGCCGGCTTTCCCAACCTGTTCACCATCACCGGACCCGGCAGCCCGTCGGTACTGGTCAACATGCCGGTGGCCATCGAGCACCATGTCGACTGGATCATGGATTGCATGGCGCACATGCGGAACAACGGGCTGACCCGCATCGAGGCGACCGAGGCCGCACAGGACGCCTGGGGCGAGCATGTCGTCGAGGTGTCCGAGCCGACGCTGTGGGGCAAGGCGGACTCCTGGTACGTGGGCGCCAACATTCCCGGCAAGCCGCGGGTGATCATGCCGTATGCCGGCGGGCAGCTGCTGTACCGGGAGCGATGCCAGGCGGTGGTCGATGCGGGCTACGAAGGTTTCGCGTTCGGCGCTTGAGCCGGGGCAGGCAAGGCCCAGCCAATGAACGACCATCAGCAGATACAGCACCTGATCGCCCGCTACTGCTTCATTGTGGATACCGGCAGCGCCGAGGACATGGCGGCCATGTTCTGGGATGACGCCACGCTCCGTTTCGGGCGGCGCTCGATCAATGCGGGGGCTCAGGCCATCCGCGTCGGCCTGCACAAGTGGATCGAGAAGATGCGCGACCCGGTGGTCGGCTTACGCCACCTGGCCCACCTGCCGAACATCGAGATCGACGGCAACACCGCCACCGCCGAAACCTACTATGACGCCGATGGCCATTCCCGAAGACGCCGCCGGCCGATACACCTGCGTGGCGTGTACCGGGACAGGCTGCAGAAACGGGGCAACGAGTGGCGGTTTATCGAGCGCTGGATCGTCATCATGCACTCGACCCTTGACGACCTGCCGGCCGACGCGGCAGAGCCTTGCAAACCTCAAGTGACCTCGTAGCCGTTCATCGTAATCACGCACTTGCCCACCACCTCACGGTTCTCCAGCATGCGCATCGCCTCCACCGCGCGTTCGAGGGGAAAGGCCGCACAGACGTAGGGGTCGATGGCGCCGTCATTGGCCAGGTCGGCCACCGCGGCGCGTATCCGCTTGCCCAGGGCCGGGCTGCGCCGCCCGATTTCGCCGGCGCGCACGCCGATGACGGAGATGCTCTTGATGAGCACCAGGTTGACCGGGGCGGCGGGCCAGCGGCCGCTGACGAAGCCGATGGACAGGATGCGCCCGCACCAGTTGATGCAGCGCATGGACTCGTCGAAAACGCTGCCACCCACCGGATCGTAGACCACGTCCGCACCGCCCTGGCCGGTGATTTCCTTTACCTCGTGACGGAAGCCGCCCAGGGTGCCGTCCGGCAGGGTGTAGTTGACTACGGCATCGGCGCCTCGGGATTTCACCACCGCGAGCTTGTCGTCGCGGCCGCCGGTGCCGATCACCCGGGCGCCGTAGTGCTTGCCCAGTTCGACGGCTGCCAGGCCGACCCCGCCGGTTGCACCGTGCACCAGCAGCCACTCTCCGGGCTGCAGATTGCCGCGCACCACCAGGCCGACATAGGCGGTGGTGTAGGCGGTGCGGTAGGAAGCGGCCTTGGCATAGTTCATGTTGCGGGGCATGGGATCCACGTCGTCGGCGGGGAGGTTGAGCGCTTCCGCGAATCCGCCGCTGAATCTCCCGAAGGACACGGCATCGCCTTCCCTGAAACGGGAAACCCCCGCGCCCACGGCCGAGATCTCGCCCGCTCCTTCGCTGCCCGGGGCAAACGGCGGCGGCGGCCTGTGCTGGTGTGTGCCTCTAACCATCATCAGGTCCGGGTAGTTGACGGCGCAGGCCATGGTGCGCACCTGCACTTCTCCCGGTCGCGGATCGGCCAGCTCGATCTCGTCGAGCCGGACAGAGGCGAGGTCGTCACTGGTTTCGTGACAACGGACTGTTCTTATGCGTGCCAATGCTGCCGTGTGCCTCCTGTTGCAGGTTCAGGGAATGCCGGCGCGAAGATACACCGTACGCCGGGTGTTGAGTAGACAGAGGTGGTCCGGGAAATCTGAACGACACGTTCAGGTGATGAAATGGTCTACGGTCGCAGTTCCACCATCTGTGTGGCGATGCGGTCGCCGGGGCGAACAACGGCTGCCCGCCACTTGCTTACAGCACGGGGCATCCGACAGACTAATCGCTGGGCAATGCGCCGCAAAAACCCGTTGCGGCCGGTGTTCGGGGAGTGACAAGTGAGTGAATTCAAACGCGTATTGATCGCCAACCGGGGCGAGATCGCCATTCGCATCGCCAGGGCGGCAGCGGCGCTCGGCATCGAGTCCGTTGCTGTGCATGCCCCGGTCGATGCCCTGTCGCTGCACACGAGGTTTGCGACAGAATCCCGGGAGCTCGAGGAAAGCGGCGGCAACCCGGTGGGCGCGTACCTCGATGCCCAGGCGCTCATCGACATCGCCGTGGAAACCGGCTGCGATTGCGTGCACCCCGGCTATGGATTCCTCGCGGAGAACGCGCCGTTCGCGACGCTCTGCAACCAAAACGGCCTCGTCTTCATCGGCCCGGGCGCCCAAGCCCTGAGACTCTTCGGCGACAAGGTGCGGGCGCGCGAACTGGCTGCTTCGCTCGACGTCCCGGTGGTGCCCGGCAGCGGCGCCGCGCTGACCAATTGGCAGGCGGCGGCCGAAGCCGCGGCACAGATCGGCTATCCGGTAATGCTGAAGGCAGCGGCAGGCGGCGGCGGGCGGGGCATGCGCGCCGTGGCGTCGCCCGACGCCATGCGCCAGGCGTTCGAGCGTTGCCGCAGCGAGGCGCAAGCGGCGTTCGCAGACCCATCGCTGCTGTTGGAAAAACTCGTGCCGCGCCCCCGTCACATCGAGGTACAGATTCTTGCCGATGCCCAGGGCCGAGTCGTACACCTGTTCGAACGCGACTGCTCGGTGCAGTTGCGCAACCAGAAGCTCATCGAGACGGCACCGGCACCGAACCTCGACGAGGCGATACGCGACCGCCTGCACGCCGATGCGGTGAAACTCACCCAGGCAGCCCACTACACCAACGCCGGCACCGTCGAATTCCTTGTAACGCCAGAGACGGGCGAGCACTACTTCATCGAGTGCAATCCCCGCATCCAGGTAGAGCACACGGTCACAGAGCAGGTGACGGGTATCGATCTAGTCGAGGCCCAGTTCCGCATCGCGGCGGGCGCGTCACTGCAGAGCCTCGGCATCAGCGAACAGCAGGCCATTGCACAACCCCGCGGCTACGCCATTCAGGCCCGGGTCACCGCCAACGGAGCAGGCACCATAAGCGCCTACAAGGAGCCCTCGGGCCCGGGCATTCGCGTCGATGCGGCAGGCTACCTCGGCTATGCGCCGCCGCCACAATTCGACCCGTTGCTGGCCAAGGTCATCTGCACATCGACCGCCAGCGCGTCAATTGCCGCCGCCGTGCAACGGGCAGGGCGCGCACTCGATGAGTTTCACATAGCGGGCCTCGACACCAACCTGCCCATGCTGCGCGCCATCCTGGACCATCCCGATACCCGCCAGGGCGACGCGCGCACAACCCTGCTCTCCGAGAATCCGGGCATTCAGGCATCGGTCACGGAGACCACGCAAAACGGCACCCTGGCACTGCTCGAACAACAGGCTTCGGGCATGAACCGGGGCGCGGCGGCAGGCGCCCGCCAACCCGCTGCCACACAACCGGCGCACCCGTCTCTGACGGTGCGCGACGGCGACCGGGCCGTCGCCTGCCCCATGAGCGGTTCGATACTCGAAGTCCACGTGGCCGAGGGCGATGCCATAACGGCCGGCCAGACCCTGCTGGTCATCAGCGCCATGAAAATGGAGTCGGAGGTGGTTGCCCCGTGCTCCGGAAACCTGAGTG
This sequence comes from uncultured Pseudomonadales bacterium, assembly GCA_964572185.1. Lineage (GTDB taxonomy): Bacteria > Pseudomonadota > Gammaproteobacteria > Pseudomonadales > Azotimanducaceae > Azophilus. The sequence continues at coordinate 7,234 of CAZNFI010000095.1, read as the reverse complement.
CCGCCCAGACGCTCGAACCGGGCGACAACGTCGAAGCCGGCCAGGTAGTCATGACCATCGCCCCCGCCGAAGGAGAGCGCATTGCCGCAACCGCAGCCACCGCCGAGCAATCCTGGATGCCGCTGATGGACGACGTCGCCGCCATCAAGCGCCTCGCCCGGGAACGGCTGCAGCCCGGCTCCGAGGACCCCGGCGTGGTGCGGCAACGCACTCGCGGCAAGCTCACCTGCCGGGAGCGCATCGACCTGCTGCTCGACAGTGGCTCGTTTCAGGAAATCGGCAGCGTCACCGGTTTTCCTTCCTACGACGAAGACGGCAACATCTCCGCCTTCACACCTTCCAATCACGTGGGCGGCTGGGGGCGCATCGAGCAACGCCCGGCCGTGGTCTGCGCCGACGATTTCACCTCCCGCGGCGGCCACTCCGACGGCGCCATCGGCGCCAAGAGCACCTATCTCGACCGGCTGTCGCTGGAGATGCGCATGCCGTCGATCCGGCTTCTGGACGGCTCTTCCGGCGGCGGCAGCGTGGCCTCCATGGTGCCGCAGCAGAAACGGGCCGGCGAAAGCAAGGCCAAGGAGAGCGAAGGCGCGATCAAGGCCGGGCGGCCGCGCGTGGCCGGAGGCGGCGGCTCCTTCCTGCCCGGCCACCAGGGCGGCACCATGTTCACCGAGCAGCTTGCCACCGTGCCCGTGGTCAACATGCTGCTCGGCAGCGTCGTGGGCCTCGGTGCCGCCAAGGCGGTGCTCGGCCACTTCTCGGTGATGGTCCGCGACATCGCCCAACTGTTCGTCGCCGGCCCGCCCGTGGTCAGCCACGCCATGGGCTACGACATCACCAAGGAGGAACTCGGCGGCTGGCACATCCACTGCAGGAACGGCTCCGTCGACAATCCGGCCGACACGGAGGAGGAGGCGGCCACGATCGTCCGGCGCTTCCTTTCCTATCTGCCGTCCAACACCTACGAGGCGCCGCCGATCGTGCCCCCTGCGGCCGGCGACCCGCCCGACCGCAGGGACGAAGAACTGTTCACCCTGGTGCCGCGCAAGCGCACCACCACCTTCGACATGCGCAAGGGCATCGAACTGATTGCAGACCAGAACTCCTTTTTCGAAATCGGCCCGCTATGGGGCACCGACCAGATCATCGGCTTCATCCGCATGAACGGCATTCCCATGGGCGTGGTCGCCTCCGACAGCCGGCACGTCAACGGCGGCGCGCTGACCGCCGATGGCTGCAGCAAGGTCACGCGCCACCTCGACCTCTGCGACCTGTTCCACCTGCCGATTCTGAACCTGGTGGACAACCCGGGTTTCGCCGTCGGCCTCGAACACGAGATCAACGGCACCATCCGCCGCGGCGGCGAGTGGATGATCGCCTTCGCCCAGGTGCAGGTGCCCATATTCACAGTGATCGTGCGGCGCAGTTTCGGAGTAGCCGGCAACAATTTCGCCACACCGCGCTCGCGGCCGTCCATGCGGGTCACCTGGCCGGCCGCGGACGTGGGCGGCATCCCCCCGGAAGGCGGCATCGAGGCGGCCTACAAGCGCCAGCTCGCCGAGGCCAAGGACCCGGCAGCGCTGCGCAACGAACTCATGGCGCGCATCGAGAGTGCAAGGGGGCCCCTGGGACCGCTATCGAAGTTTCAGATGGAGGAGATGATCGATCCGAGGGATACCCGAAAACTGGTCTGCGAATGGGCGCAGATCGCCTATCGATTGGCCACCCAGCCCGCGCGACTGGCGCCCCGGGCCATTCAGTTCCGGCCCTGAGTTCGACACAGGCCGGCCTCGCGGAGACTCGACAGTGAACGCGCCTGCGATTCTCACGGTCGGGCATTCCAATCATCCCATCGATGTCTTTCTGAAACTGCTCGAAACGCACGCGGTCGAGGTGCTGGCCGATGTGCGGTCAGCCCCGTACAGCCGCTTCAACCCGCAATTCAACCGCAAGGCGCTGGCTGCCGCGCTTGCCGACAAGGACGTTGCCTACCTGTACCTCGGCCGTGCACTGGGTGGGCGCCCCGATGACCCGCAATGCTACGATCAGGGCCGCGTGGACTACGATCGGGTGGCCCGCACCGACCGCTTCCAGGAGGGGCTCGAACGGTTGCTGGACGCGGCGGCCGACAACCGGGTCGCCATCATGTGCGCGGAAAAGGAACCGCTGGATTGCCACCGGACACTGCTCGTCGGCCAGCAACTCGACGGCCGCGGAGTGGATACGCGCCACATACTTGCCAATGGCGAAATCGAATCGCACCAACAGGCCATCGACCGTCTGCTGGCCAGGCACCACCTCAGCCCGGCAGGAGACCTGCTGGCGACGCGGGAGGAGTTCATCGCCACGGCAATCGGCCGCCAGACCGGGCTCGGCAGCTTGGCCGGGCAGAGCGCCCGTGCAACAAGACAGGAGCAGGCAACCGGCGCACCGGGTCGCTGACGTGCGAGAACCGGTGAATGCCGGGCTCAGGGTGGGGTTGTCGGGCCGCAGCCCTGGCGGATCAGGGCATGATGCCCTCGTAGTGAGTATTCCACATCAGGTGCACCCAGATGCTGGCGAAATAGCCCAGCGCGATGGGAATCGTCCACTTCAGGTGCCCGAAGAAGGTGTAGTAGCCGCGCGCCTGGCCCATCAGCGCCACGCCCGCCGCCGAGCCGATCGACAGCATGCTGCCGCCGACGCCGGCGGTGAGGGTTACCAGCAGCCACTGGGACAGGTCCATGGTTGGCTGCATCTGCAGCACCGCCACCATCACCGGAATGTTGTCGACGATTGCCGAGAGGATTCCCACCATGGTATTGGCGAACGTCGGGCCGAGTTCCACGTACATGTACTGGGAAACCATTTCCAGGTAGCCGACGAAGCCGAGTCCGCCAACGCACATGATGACGCCGAAGAAGAACAGCAGCGTGTCCCACTCGGCCCGGGCCACTTCGCGGAAGCTGTCGTAGGGCTGGATGACATCACCCGCCTCCTGGCCTTCCGGCCCGCCCGTGACCCGTGGCACGCTGGTCCTGGCCAGGTAGTGGCCAAAAATCTTCAGGTAGGCGAGGCCCGTCATCATGCCCAGGAAGGGCGGCAGGTGCAGGAAGTTATGGAAAGAAACGGCGGTGGCGATCGTGCACAGGAACAGGAACATGATGCGCTTGGCACCGCGGCGCATGGCCACCTGTTCGTCGCCCGTCTCCGGCGTTACGTTCTCGACAAAGAACGCCATGATCACCGCCGGGATGATGTAGTTGACCACCGACGGAACGAACAGCGAGAAGAAGGTGAAGAAGTCGACGATGCCGCGCTGCCAGACCATCAGCGTGGTGATGTCTCCAAACGGGCTGAAGGCGCCGCCGGCATTCGCCGCCACCACGATGTTCACGCAGGCGAGGCCGATGAATCGCCTGTTGCCCTGCCCCACCGCCAGCACCACCGCACACATCACCAGGGCGGTGGTGAGGTTGTCGATGATGGGTGAGAGGAAAAAGCTGATGACGCCGGTGATCCAGAAAAGCTGCCGGTAGCTGAACCCGTGCCGGACCAGCCAGGAACGCAGCGCATCGAACACGCGCCGTTCGCTCATGGAGTTGACGTAGGTCATGGCGCACAGCAGGAACAGGAACAGTTCGCCGAACTCGATGAGGAAGTGGCGCACCGCCTCCTCGGAGGCGTGCGTCATGCCGCCGCTGGCGTACTCCGCGGCGATGAAAGCCCAGATGATCCCCGCGCCCAGCATGACCGGCACCGACTTTCGCAAGTGGGTGAACTCTTCGGCGATGACCAGTGAGTAGGAAAGTACAAACACCACTATGCAGGTGATGCCGACCCAATGCGCAGTCAAATCCATGCTGTCATCCGCCCCCTGATCCGGTTTTCCAGGTTTCCATCAGCGCTGCGGGCCGTCACCCGGCCCGCCCAAAGGCGCAGTTTGCCAAACATCGCCGATCAGCGTACAGGCCCCAAGAGAGTTTTTTTGCAAGCACGGTTTCGCCACCTCGGAACCAACACGCTCAGGCAAAGCCCTGCGCCCCGGGAACAGGGCGGATTCTCGGCGGTGAATTGCTGCACAGTCAATGCGTACTGAAGCCCCGGTCCACCACGAGCCCCTGTGGGCGTTGCATTACAGGGCACGCCCGGCAAGCGCGCTCGGCGCCAACCAATGACAACACCCTGCCCTCTGTTTTTGCCGGCCGGCACCTGCTGGCTGGTCGGTTCAGGCCGGGCGAACCCCTGAGCCGTTCAGTTTGAATTGCGTTCCCCGTTAGAATGGCCGCCTTTTGCGGGAACGGAGTCCATGGAAACGCGCAACGGGTTCACCGGCAGCATCGGCAACACGCCGCTGATCCGCATCAGAAGCCTGAGCGAGGCGACCGGCTGCGAAATTCTCGGCAAGGCCGAATTCCTGAACCCGGGCGGGTCGGTGAAAGACCGCGCCGCGCTGTGGATGGTGCGCGAACACGAAAAGAGCGGCGCGCTGCGGCCCGGCGGCACCGTCGTTGAAGGCACCGCCGGCAACACCGGCATCGGGCTGGCCCATGTGTGCAACGAGCGCGGATATCCCTGTGTCATCTACATGCCGGACAACCAGTCGCCGGAGAAGGTCGAAATACTCAAGACCCTGGGCGCCGAGGTGCGCGTGGTCGCCACGGTTCCCTACAAGGATCCCATGAACTACCAGAAACAGGCCGGGCGCTACGCGCAAACGCTGGACAACGCCGTGTGGGCCAATCAGTTCGACAACGTGGCCAACCGTCTGGCCCACTACGAGTCTACCGGGCCGGAAATTTGGGCACAGACAGCCGGCGCCATCGATGCCTTCACCTGCTCGGTGGGCACCGGCGGCACCCTGGCCGGCATGTCGCGCTACCTGAAGGAGCAACGCCGCGACACCCGCATCGTGCTCGCCGACCCGCACGGCAGCGCCCTGTACAACTGGGTAACCAGCGGTGATGCGGTGATGACGCCGGGGCCGTCGATCACCGAGGGCATCGGCAACAGCCGGGTCACCGACAACCTGGCCGGCACCGAGATCGACGATGCCGTGCAGGTCGACGACCCGCGCATGGTGGCCATGGTCTACGCAATGCTGCGCAATGAAGGCTGGTTTTTCGGGTCGAGCACCGGCATCAACCTGTGCGCGGCGGTCGAGGTGGCGAATTCGCTGGGCCCCGGCCACACGGTGGTGACCGTGCTGGCCGATACCGGCCACAAGTATCAGTCGAGCCTGTACAACCCGGCCTTCCTTGCCGAGCGGGGGCTCACGCCCGGCTAACGTCCATTGAATTCCGGCTGGCGTTTCTCGACAAAGGCGCGGGCCGCGTTGCGGTGGTCCTCGGTGAGCCCGGTGTGGATCTGGTGGGTCGCTTCGAGGTCGAGGCACTCGATGACGTCGCCGCCCATGGCCGCTCGGTTGAAGTTCTCCTTCATGTATCGGTAGGCGACCGACGGGCCGGCGGCAAGCTGCCTGGCGAGCGCCATGGTTTCCTGTTCGAGCCGCTCGGCGGGCACCACGCGGTTGGCGATGCCGAGCCGCAGGCATTCCGCGGCATCGAGGCGGCCTGACAGGAAGTAGAGTTCCTTGGCCTTGCCGCTGCCGACCAGATTGGAGAGGAAGAAACTGCCGCCGTAGTCGCCGCTGAACCCGACCCGGGCGAAAGCGGTGGTGATGAACGCCGTATCCGCCATGATGCGCAGGTCGGCGGCCAGCGCCAGCGACAGGCCAGCGCCCGCCGCAGGGCCCGGCAGCGCCGCCACTACCGGTTTCGGCATCAGGTACATGCGGCCGGCGGTATTGCGCTGTTTCAGGCGCTGGCTGTGGATGCGTTCGTCCAGTGTGGGGCCGGGGCCGTCGGCCGGCGTTCCCCCTGCCGCCATGCCCTTCACATCGCCGCCCGCGCAGAAGGCGCCGGCGGCGCCGGTGACCACCACGCAGCGCACCGATGCACTGCGCTCGGCGCGCTCGAGCTGCTCGGCCAGGGCGGCGTTCATGTCGGCGCTCATGGCGTTGCGCGCCTGCGGGCGGTTCAGCGTGATCCGCGCGACGCCGTCTTCTTCACAGGCCAGCAGATCTTGCGTTCCCGTATCGATTCGCTGCATTGCCATTGTCATTGCTCCTCAACAGTCAATTCTCCTGGCGGAGCGCCCGCACAGAACCCTACGGTCGCTGCGCCACCGGCCAGGCCCGCTGTCGGTTGCCGCGCCGGCGCCTCAGCCGATCGTGGTGCGCGCGGCTGCCACGGGCAACCCCGCCACTGCCGTCCGGGTGCGGTAAACCGCCCCGACCCGCTCCCCTTCAGGGTCCAGCGAGCCCGACACCACGTACAGGTCTTTCCGGTCTGTGCCGCCAAAACAGAGGCTGGTGCAGGTCGGCTGCGGTATCGCTAGAAAATCGCGCTGTTTGCCGGTCGGTTCGTAAACGCCGACGCCGCCACCGCCGGCCAGCGCCACCCAGACGGCGCCGTCCTCGGAGACGGCCAGCCCGTCCGGCGACACGCCAGGGGTCACCACAAATGGCTCTTTTCGACCCAGCGACCCGTCGTCGCCGACGCGGTAGCGGAACACCGCCGCGCGTCGCGAGTCGGAGTGGTAGAGGCACTTTCCGTCCGGCGACAGGCCGAGGCCGTTGGTCAACTCGATGTCTTCGGCAACGATGCGCCCGGTTCCGTCCAGACCGATGAGATAGAGACTGCCGGCGCGGGGCTCACGGCCGTCTTCGAACACCGGGCTCGCGCCCAGCGACCCGGCGTAGATGCGTCCCTCGGCATCGGTGGTCAGGTCGTTGTAGCCGACATTTCCGTTGGCTTCGTCGGCGTCCAGCAGGGTCAGGGTGGCGCCGCCGTCGAACGGCTTGAAGGAGATGTTGCGCCCGCTCACCACCAGCCCGCCCGCCGTGTGCAGCGCCATGCCGCCGATGCCGCGCCGGTGTTCGAACACGCTGGATACCCCGCCCTCGGCATCGATACAGAACACACCGCCGAACAGCGCGTCGCTGAACAGCAGGCCGCGGGCAGGGTCCCACACCGGCGCTTCGATGAGACCGTAGCCTTCAGTCAGTTTGTGCAAACTGCCTCCGGTCCGGTGTCTGTTTCGGCAGGCTGCAGGGCGGCATGCGTTCCTGGTGACGTGGGTTTCCAGACATCGAGCATTGGTTCAGTGCAGCTTCAAGGTTAAACGGGTGTCGGGCTGGGAGCCTGCGCCGTAGGAAGTCGCGAAAGCGAATTTGCAGCCGTGAATTCCTACG
>CAZNFI010000094.1:0-11828 GCA_964572185.1 uncultured Pseudomonadales bacterium | reverse complement strand
CTAGATTCCCCCGGTTTGGGCGGAGATCTCCAAAGGCGGCTCAGAACGGTGAGGATCGAGGCAGCGTGCCTGTCGCGGCAACTGGTCGGATCGGAGCGGTTGCGACACGAGTCCCCCTCGCCACCCCCGGAAACGCGACGGTTGCGGGAGGCAAGAATCGAGGGAGACACGCGCAGGCTGCGATCAAGAATGCAATCCCTCCCGCAGGACAGCGTCACCCTGATGGAGGGTGGCACGCAACTGAAGGCGATATGGCAGAAAAACCAGGGCTGGCCCACCGGCGTCGAAGCACTACGGGAGGTCGCCAGCCGACTCGCCCTGTTGGGCCACATCATGGGCGAAGTTCCGGTGCTCAGTTGCGCAAGCGGTCAGGACTATACGCGGCAGCTGCAATCGGAAGTCAAGCTGCTTGCCACACTCGCTGACAACGAGCGTGGGTACCTGCCAACGACTCCGAGAAACTCACCGGAGTGGGACGCGATTCGGGCGGAATACATGCGCTCGATGGACCCGCCGGGGCGCTGAATTGAAGGTGCGGTCCAGTCTGTTTGGTCCAAGAAACCGCCGTTCCGTCAGGAATTCGACCGGGTCAGCGGAAAATCGACCATCATCTCCGCATGGCGGTCGATCACCGCCTGGTCTTTGACATCGATGTCGAAGAACCGCTTGGCTTCGGGGGCCATGGTGAACGTCAGTGCGCCGCCGCCGACAAACATGTCGTACCAGTGGACGAGTTCGTCTTGCGGTGATACGCCTCCCTGGCGTGCAGCCCGTCGAACCAGACGCCGAGCCGCGCGCCTTGAATCGAAACACTGGAACCAGCGTTGATTTCTTCCCCGATTCGCGCCCGGTGGCCTTTACTTGCAGCGTCAGGCGCCCTCGGCACGGCAGAGCGTGGGGTTGCCGTGTCTGGCGGCGAAGGCCTCCGCGGCACGCCACACGCGCATGGTGTTGCCGCCCAGGATCTTGACGACATCCGCCTCTGCGTAACCGCGCCCGAGCAGGCCCTCGATCAGGTTGGGGTAGGTCGAAGCGTCCTTCAGGCCGATGGGCAGCGAGTCGCCGACCCCGTCGTAGTCGGAACCGATGCCGACGCTGTCGATGCCGGCGAGCGCCACGGAACGGTCGATGTGGTCGAGAACGTCGTCCAGCGTGGCGTATGGGTAGGGATTGCTGTCACGGTAACGCTCGAGAAACTCCGCGATGCGCGGGTCGTCTTCCTGCAGTTGATTGTTGAACGAGTACGCCAGCGCCGCTTTGCGACTGGCCATGCCGTACTGCTGTGCTTCGGCGGTCAGGAAACTGCTGCCGAAATTGATCTGTATGACGCCGCCGTTGGCGCCGAGCGCCGCCACCATGTCGTCACTCATGTTGCGCATGAACCCCGGCGTGAAGTGGCGCAGCGAGGAGTGGGTGGCCAGTACCGGTGTTTCGGTCAGTTCCATCACCTGCCAGAAAGCCCGGTCGGACAGGTGCGACACATCGATCATGACGCCCTGGCGGTTCATTTCCCCCACCAGCGTCTTGCCGAACGGGGACAGGCCCTGCCAGCGCTCGAAGTCATCGTAGGACGAGTCCGAGATGTGGTTGCTGCGGGAGTGGGCCAGCGTCACGTAGCGGATACCGCGCTCGCGAAAGTGGCGCAGGCGTTCGAAACTGCCATCGATGGGCCCGCCGTTTTCCATGCCCATGGGCAGCGCCATGCGCCCGCTGGCGCGAATGCGCCCGATGTCTGCGGTGCAGGTGGCTATCGCGAATTTTTCCGGCGCGTCGGCCGCAATCTGCTCGACCATGTCGATCAGTTCGTCGGCGCGTTGGGTGGCTTCGCCGGCGGCATCCACGGCGGCCGGGATATAGATGGACATGAACGGCGCATCGAGCCCGCCGGCGGCCGCCCGCGGGTAGTCGAAGTCGCCTGTTCCGGTGGCTTCGCTGACATCTGCCTGCTCGAGGTACAGGCGGTAGGGCAGGTCGATGTGGGTGTCGACGATCAGGTGGCGTTGCGCCAGCCGCTCGCCCTGGTCGGGTTGTGCGCAACCGGCCGACAGGGCCAGAGCCAGTGCGAGCATGGGTGTCCGCATGGACCGATTGATGGTGTGCTTCGTCATGATCGGGCGCCGAGCGAGCTTGCCGGTCATTATGACAGCTTCCGGTATTCCCGGTCCGCGTCGGGTTACGGTGCGGTATCATGCCTGGCGACTCTGAGGCGACCTTCCCCGATGACAGTTATCAGACAGGACGACCTGATCGAAAGCGTGGCGGACGCGCTGCAGTTCATCTCCTACTATCACCCGCCGGATTTCATCCGCGCCATGGCCGAGGCCTACGAGCAGGAGCAATCGCCGGCCGCGAAAGCCGCCCTGCGGCAGGTGCTCGTCAATTCGCGCATGTGCGCGCTGGGCAAGCGGCCCATCTGCCAGGACACCGGCATCGTCATCGTCTTCCTGGAGGTGGGCATGGAGGTGCGCTGGGAAGGCGACCTGAGCGTCGAGGACATGGTGAACGAAGGGGTGCGGCGCGGCTTCATGCATCCCGACAACCTGCTGCGCGGCTCGGTGCTGGCGGACCCGGACGGCGAGCGTGCCAACACCGGAGACAACACGCCGGCGGTGATCCACACACGCCTGGTGCCGGGAAACCGGCTGAACGTCGAGGTGGCCGCCAAGGGCGGCGGCAGCGAAGCGAAAGCCAAGTTCGCGGTGCTGAATCCGAGCGACTCGGTGAGCGACTGGGTGTTGTCGATGGTGCCGGCCATGGGCGCCGGCTGGTGCCCGCCCGGGGTGCTCGGCATCGGCATCGGCGGCACGCCGGAAAAGGCCATGCTGCTGGCCAAGGAAGCCATGATGGAGCCCATCGACATCCACGAATTGCAGGCCCGGGGGGCGGCCAACCGGGCGGAGGCATTGCGCCTGCAGCTCTACGATGAGGTCAACGCGCTCGGCGTCGGCGCGCAGGGCCTGGGCGGATTGACCACGGTGCTGGACGTCAAGGTGCGCGAGTACCCGACCCACGCGGCCAACAAGCCGGTGGCGGTCATTCCCAACTGCACCGCCACGCGGCACCTGCACTTCACACTGGATGGCAGCGGGCCGGCGCGGTTCGAACCGCCGGACCTGTCCGACTGGCCACAGCTCGACTTGGAACTCGAAGATGCAAGGCCGGTCGATCTCGACACCGTTACCCGCGAGCAAATGCGCGACTGGCGGGTCGGCGATACGCTGCTGCTTTCCGGGCGCATGCTGACCGGCCGCGATGCGGCGCACAAGAAGATCGTCGACCTGCTCGACCGGGGCGAGGTGTTGCCGGTGGACTTCAACGGGCGCTTCATCTACTACGTGGGCCCCGTTGACCCGGTACGCGACGAGGTGGTCGGGCCGGCCGGGCCGACCACGGCGACGCGCATGGACAAGTTCACCCGCGTCATGCTGGAGCGGGCCGGGCTGCTGGGCATGATCGGCAAGGGCGAACGAGGCGCCGCGGCCATCGAGGCGATTCGCGACAACGAGGCGGTATCGCTGATTGCGGTCGGTGGCGCCGCTTACCTCATTGCCCAGGCGATTACCGGTTCGCAACTGCTGGCTTTCCCGGAACTGGGCATGGAAGCCATACGTGAGTTCGAGGTGAAAGACATGCCGGTGACCGTTGCCGTCGATTGCCGGGGAAACTCCGCACACATAGAAGGCCCGAAACGCTGGGCTCGCCCGGCAGGGGAGCGTATCGAAGCGGTCACCCTGTCCTGATTGGCGATGCGGGCTCTCCGGGTAAAGGGCGCCGCGCCCGGCTGTAACCGCCGGAACCGTCGATGCCCCGCCAGCGATGGCGCGCCTTTGCCGCGGGTCGACGGACGCTTTTCAAATCAGGACCGAGTTGTCAACATTCCCAGGGTCAGGAACCTCGACAGGAGAAACTCATGATTACACGCCGCACGCTGCTCGGCACCGCCGTGGCAGCCCCCTTCGTTTTCCCGTTTGCGCGGGCGGACGCGACGCTGCAGGCGGCGATGGCCGAGTCGCCGCTCATCTACCTGACGCCGTTGCAGTCGTCGGGCGCCGAGAGCAGGTGCCAGGCGGAGATCTGGTTCGCGCTGCACGACGGAGCCATGTATGTGGTGACCGGCAGCGATGCCTGGCGCAGCGAAGCCATCCGCCGGGGCCTCACCCGGGCCAGGGTCTGGGTCGGCGACGTGGGCAACTGGAGCCGGGCCGGCGGGCGCTACCGGGAACTGCCGGTTATCGATGCCACCGCCAGCATCGAGCGGGACGCCGCGCGCCGCGAGCCGGTGCTGGCGGCCATGGGGGTCAAGTACGCGGACGAGTGGCCGACCTGGGGCCCGCGATTCAGGAACGGCATCGCCGACGGGTCCAGGGTGATGTTGAAGTATCAACCCGACTCCGCCTGAGCGGCCCGCGTCTAATGCCCGCGGCTGCGTACCGTTGACCGGCTCGAGGTGCGCGCCATGAGGCGCCGTGGCGGGTCGCCGTTTCATCAGCCCTGAAGTCGGGACCGCACATGAAGATGAAGACTGTCATTCAGCTTGGTTTCGCGTGGCTGACCATTCCGGTAGTGGCAGGCTGGTCCCCGCCAATGTCCGATGCGGCAGAGCCGCATCCCGACCTGCCCCTGCAGGCCGAACGGAACATCGCCTTCACCGTCGATGCAGCGACCTGGCTGTCTCTGGACATCGCACCGGCGGGCGATGAACTCGTCCTGGAAATCCTCGGCGACCTGTACCTGCTGCCCATCGAGGGCGGGCAGGCGCGCTCGATTACCCAAGGCATGGCCTACGACTCGCAACCGCGTTTCTCGCCGGACGGCCGGCGCATTGCCTTCATCTCCGATCGGGACGGCGAAACCGCGGTATGGACGATCGACCGCGATGGGCAAGATGCGCAGAAGATCGGCAGCGGCGGCGCACGGGCCGACTTTGCCTCGCCGAACTGGTCGCCGGACGGTGAGCACGTGGTGGTCTCGAAGACCTCCTGTGGGCCTACCACATCGACGGCGGCAAGGGCGTGCAGATCACCCAGGCGGCGCCGGCCGGGCCGACCACGCCAAACGATCAGCGTCACAACGCCCTGGGTGCGGTGTACTCTGCCGATGGGCGATACCTGTACTTTTCCCGCAAGTACGGCGGATTCGGCTACAACCTGCGCTTCCCGCAGTGGCAGATCGTGCGCCGCGACCTGCGCGATGCGGTCGACGACGTGCTTGTCGAGGCCCAGGGCAGCGCCATGCGGCCGCTGCTGTCGCCGGCCGGCGACAAGCTGGTGTACGCAACGCGCTACGAACAGCAAACCGGGTTGCGCATACGCGATCTGGTCACGGGTGTGGACGAGTGGCTGGCATACCCGGTGCAGCGCGATGAGCAGGAGTCCCGGTACACGCGCGACCTGATGCCAGGCTATGCCTTCACGCCGGATGGCGCTGCGGTGATTTTCACCGCCGGTGGCGGCATACGCAGCATTGGCCTGGCGACCGGCGAAATCACCGAGATTCCGTTCGAGGCATCCGTGCAGTTGGAGCTCGGCGCCAACCTGTATTTTCCGTATCGCACCGGCATCGGGCCGGTCAAGGCCCGCCTGCTGATGGCGCCCGCGCTCTCCCCGGACGGCACCAGGGTGGCCTTTTCCGCGTTTACCCGGCTCTATGTGCACGACCTGGCCAGCGGCGAGTCGCAAGCCGTGTCGCCCCAGGGCATGCACGCGTTTCACCCGGCCTGGTCGCCCAACGGCAGGGACCTCGTCTTTGTCAGTTGGCATGCCGGCGGCGGCCATCTCTGGCGCATGCGTGCCAACGGCCGGGGCCAGCCGCGGCGACTGTCGGAACACGCGGCGTTCTATTCCGACCCGGCCTGGTCTGCCGACGGCGAGCGTATCGTGGCGTTGCGGGCGGCCAGCTACGACCGCCTGTACCGGGAACACGACTTCGGCGCGCCGGTGGGTTCCGACCTGGTGTGGCTGCCGGCAACGGGCGGCGCGCTATCGGTGATCATGCCGTCTCGGGGCCATGGCGCCCCACACTTCGGCCCGGAGGGCGACCGCGTCTACCTGTATGCCTACAGTGGCCCGGTGGCGCCTTCGGCTGCCTCCGGCCTGATGTCGCTGCGCTATGACGGCACCGACCGGCGCGTGCTGTTGCAGGCCACCGGCCCGGGCATCTACTACGCCCAGGAAGACGTCGCCGCGGCAGACGTGCGCATGGCCCCGGATGGCCGCCACGCACTGATTCATCACGCCAGCCAGCTCTACCTCGTGCGCCTGCTCAATCCGCACCTTGGCAACCTGTCCATCAAGATCACCGATCCGTCGCTGCCGATGCAGCGCCTCACCGACATCGGCGCCGACTTTTTCGGCTGGTCGCAGGATGGCACGGCGGTGTTCTGGAGCACCGGGCACCGGATTCACCGCCGGGCGGTCGAGGCCATTTCGTTCGAGGATGACAGCGGCAAGGACGACGGCAGCGACAGGCGGAAGGACGGCCTGGACGTGGCCGACGTGGACCTGGCCGACGATGCCGACGGCGGTAAGCCCGCGGCAGAGGACACCGACGGCGCCGACGCCGTGCAGGACCTTTCGGATCAGGAAGAGGGCGATGACCGGGCGCATGCCCCCGAGGCGGTCGCAGCCGCTGCCGAAGAGCCCGCCGAGGCGGACAAGGCCGACGAGCCACTGCTGGAAGAACACGACTCCGTGCGCTCCGCATCGGTGGAAATCTACCGGCCGCGCTACCGTCCCGAGGGTAGCGTGGCGCTGACCGGTGGACGCATTCTAACCATGCAGCCGGATGCGCTTACCATCGACGATGGCGTGGTGCTGATCGAAGGCGACCGCATTGCGGCTGTCGGCGCCAGCGGCGAGATCGACGTTCCAGGGGATGCCGAGATCATCGATGTGTCGGGCAAGACCATCGCCCCGGGCTACGTCGACACCCATGCCCACTTCCGCCCGCTGCGCCGGGTGCTCGACACCGCCAATGCCGCCTTCCTGGCCAACCTGGCCTACGGCGTCACCACCGGGCTCGACGTGCAGCCGAGCACCACCGACATCCTGGCTTACCAGGACCTGATCGATGCCGGTTACATGACCGGCCCGCGGGCCTTCTCCACCGGCCCGGGAATATTCGTCAACAACGAGTTCCGCTCCGCCCGTCACGCCGAAGCCGTCCTGCGTCGTTATCAGGAACACTACCGGGTGCATAACCTGAAAGCCTACATCTCGGGCAATCGCAAGCAGCGTCAGTGGCTGGCCCAGGCGGCAAAAAAGCTGAAACTGATGCCGACCACGGAAGGCGCGCTCGACATGAAGCTCGACATGACCCACGCCATCGACGGCTTCAGCGGCAACGAGCACAACTTTCCAGTGGTGGACCTCTACCAAGACACGGTGCAACTCGTGGCGCGCTCGGGCATGAGCTACACGCCGACCCTGCTGGTCACCTACGGCGGACCCTGGGGCGAGAACTTCTTCTACAGCCGCGAGTCGCCCCACGACGACCCCAAGCTGCGCCGTTTCACGCCTTTGCCGGTACTCGCATCGAGAACCCTGCGGCGCATGTGGTTCCACGAGCGGGAGCACCATTTTTCACGGGTGGCCGCCCAGGCCGCCAAGATCATCCGCGCCGGCGGCCGCGTCGGCGTCGGCGCCCACGGCCAGCTGCAGGGGCTTGGCTATCACTGGGAACTGTGGGCCCTGGCCAGCGGCGGCCTGACCAACCTGGAAGCGCTGACCGCGGCGACCCGCCACGGCGCGGAAATCATCGGCATAGCCGAAGATATCGGAACCATCGCGCCGGGCAAGCTGGCCGACCTGGTGGTACTGAACAGCAACCCGCTCGATGACATCCGCAACACCGAGGACCTGACGTTGGTGGTCAAGGGCGGCGAAGTATTCGATGCCGCCACACTGGACCGGCTGTGGCCGCAACCAGCGAAACTGCCGGACCAGTGGTGGTGGTCAACCGCGCCCTGAACCAACGTACAGATCGATCAGGCGCTGCCGCCGTATTTCCTGAGTTCCGCCCTGCCAACCACCAGGTGATGCACCTCGTCGGGCCCGTCGGCCAGGCGCAGGGTGCGCTGTCCCGTATACATGTCAGCCAGCGGCGTCCACTGCGAGACGCCGGTGGCGCCATGGATCTGGATGGCCTGGTCGATGATCTGGCACACCCGTTCCGGGACCATGGCCTTGACCATGTGTACCCAGACGCGCGCTTCCTGGTTGCCGAGCACGTCCATGGCCTTGGCCGCCTGCAGCACCATCAGCCGCATGGCCTCGATGTCGATGCGCGCCCGGGAGATCACCTCGACGTTCTTGCCGAGCTGGGCGATGGGCTTGCCGAACGCCTCGCGGCTGAGGCCCCGCCGCACCATCAGGTCGAGGGCGCGTTCCGCCTGGCCGATCGAGCGCATGCAGTGGTGGATGCGGCCCGGGCCCAGGCGTACCTGGGAGATCTCGAAACCGCGGCCCTCGCCAAGCAGGATGTTCTCTTCCGGCACGCGCACGTTGTCGAACCTGATGTGCATGTGGCCATGCGGCGCATCGTCGTGGCCGAAAACGTGCATCGGGCCCAGTATTTCCACGCCGGGCGCGTCGATGGGCACCAGGATCTGCGACTGCTGCCGGTGCGGTGCCGCATCGGGGCTGGTCTTGACCATGGTGATCATGATCTTGCAACGTGGGTCGCCGGCGCCGGAAATATAGTATTTCTCGCCGTTTATGACCCACTCGCCGTTTTCGAGCACGGCCCGGGTGCCGATGTTCTTGGCATCCGATGAGGCAAGATCGGGTTCCGTCATCGCGTAGGCGGAGCGGATTTCGCCGTTCAGCAGCGGTTTCAGCCACTGCTCTTTCTGTGCCGGCGTGCCGACCCGTTCCAGAACCTCCATGTTGCCGGTATCCGGGGCGCTGCAGTTCAGCGTCTCCGAGGCCAGCGGGCTCTTGCCCAGTTCCGCGGCGATGTAGGCGTAATCGAGGTTCTTCAGGCCCTCGCCGGTATCGGCATCGGGCAGGAAGAAGTTCCACAGCCCCGACTCCTTGGCCTTGTTCTTGGCGCCATCCAGCAGTTCGAGCTGCCCCGGCGCCCAGCTCCAGCGGTCTTCCCGGCCTTCGCCGAGGCGGTAGAACTCCTCGGTGATGGGGTCGACGTGCTCGGCGATGTGTTTCTTTACCGCGTCCATGAGCGGTTTGGCTTCCTCGGACATGACGAGGTTGTACAGATCGGCATTCAGGCCGTTTTCGTCGGACATGGGTTCCCCCGTTGAAGGTGCGTGACTGCGAAACGCGGCATTCTACCGGATGGGCCGGGTTGCGCTCAAAGCGATTGCGCGTGCTGCCTGCCGCCGGCCGTCCTTGACGTGGTGGTCTCGCAATGCGGCGGCGATTCCCGCGTGGTCGTTGCTCGCCGAGCAGGGGGGTGCACAGGCAACTGTGCATGCCGCGCAGCGGGTCGGCTCATTGGGTTGTATTGAGGCACGCCTGGCTTGCCCGGAGGTGCGTTTTGCGTTCATTGTAAATTGATGCTTGATGCAATAGCATCAAGCATCATCTTTCCATGAAAACCCGTTTGTGCGAACCACCCTGAACATCGACGACGACCTGCTTATCGCTGTCAAGGAAGTTGCCAGACGCGAGTCGAAGTCCGCAGGGGCGGTCGTCTCGGGTTTGTTGCGTCAAGGCCTGGCGGGAAATGACGGCGGCAAGGCGATGGCTCAAGCGCCTGAACGCGCAGCCGAATTTGGCTTTCGTCCGTTTCCGAAACGCGGCGGCATCGTCACCAACGCCTTGATCGATCGCTTGCGCGAGGAAGTGGGCGATTAGTGCGGGCGTTGCTCGACGTCAATGTCCTGATCGCCCTTATGGATGCCGAACACCTGCATCACGAGCAGGCCAGGCGATGGCTCAGGGACAACATTCGCGATGGATGGGCAACCTGCCCGATCACGCAGAACGGAAGTCTGCGAATCATGGCGCAACCGGGATACTCCAATCCGTTACCCGTCGCTCTGGTAGCGGAACGACTGCGAGAGGCGACCGGGACCACGCATCACCAGTTCTGGGCTGACGATATCAGCCTGTTGCATTCCGGGGTTGTCGATTGGCACCAGATCATTGGCGCCAGGCAACTCACGGATGTGTATCTGCTGGCGCTTGCGGCTGCGCGAGGCGGTCGATTTGTCACGTTCGACACTCGCATCCCCGTAACTGTGGTACCTGGAGCCGACCGGCACAGCCTTTGCCTAATCTGACGGACGTAACCCACCCCACCGTCCCCAAGTGAACGCACGCAGACGCGGGCTACATCCCCCCAATGCGCGCGCCCGCCAGCCGTTCGATGCGCGGGTAGAGCGCCCCGAGCAGCACCGCGCGGGCCGCCATGAAGACTGTCATGGAAAGCCAGATGCCGTGGTTCCGCATGGGCTCGAGTGACAGCCAGACCGCGAGCAGGTAGACGCCCGCGGCGATGAACATGCTGTTGCGCAGTTCCCTGGTGCGGGTGGTGCCGATGAATACGCCGTCGAGCATGAATGCCCAGACCGCGACGACCGGCGCCAGGGCGATCCAGGGCAGGTAGTCGGCTGCGACCGCGCGGACCTCCGGCAGCAACGTGAGCAGGGCAATGATATCCGTTCCCCAAAACAGGTAAGTCAGGCCCAGAACGACCGAGATCAGCCCCGCCCAGACCGAACAGTAGACGCTCGACTGGCGCAGGCGTCTCGGGTCGTTGGCACCGAAGGCATGGCCGGTCAGCGTCTCGGCGGTGTGGGCGAAGCCGTCGAGCCCGTAGGCCATGATCTGGAAGAACTGCATCAACACGGCATTGGCGGCCAGCACCAGGTCGCCGAGGTAGGCGGAGAGGGCGGTCAGCATGAAGAACGGCAGCTGCACGAAGAAGGTGCGCACGATCAGATTCGTACTGACGTTGGTGAGAGCTGCCAGGCGCCCTCGATGCCACAGGTCCGGGGGCCGGGTACCCCGCCAGCCGCAATGCCGCAAGGCACGGAAGGTGACGAACAGGCTCAGCACCGCGGCCAGCCACTCGCTGATGACCGTGCCCACGGCCACACCATCGACACCCCAACCAAGGCCCATGACGAACCACAGGTCGAGCACGATGTTGGTGCCGTTGAACACCACGCTGACCAACAGTGCGGCCTGCATGCGCTGCAGGCCGTACAGCACGCCCAGGGAGACGATGTACAGCAGCACCGCGGGTGCGCCCCAGACGCGGATCCCGTAATAGCTTGCGGCTTGCGTTTCCACCGCGTCGCTCGCTTCGAACAGCCAGAACATGAACTGGCCAAGCGGCCATTGCAGGAGCACCAGCAACAGCCCCATGCCGGCAGCGGTGGTGAAGGCGCGAATGGCGATCGCCGCCAGTTCGTCGATGCGGCCGGCGCCGAGCGCCTGGGCGGTGAGCCCGGTGCTGCTCATGCGCAGAAACCCGACCATCCAGTAGATGGCATTGAAGACGGTGCTGCCGAGCGCCACCGCGCCCACATAGGTGGGATCGGGCTGGCGGCCCATGACGGCGGTATCCACCACGCCGACCAGGGGCAGCGTGAGGTTGGCGAGGATCATCGGCCACGACAGCGACCACACCTTCAGGTGCCACTCGCGGGGCGTTTTCGGTACGGCAATGGACATCGGAGCGCAGCACTGTAGGCACATCGCGCACGGCGATGCAATCGGAGCCCGAACGAAGGAACCCGTTGACAGATCCACGCTGGAACTCGCAAGTTAAAGAAAATCAATGAGTTGAAATTTTGTTCCATGCAAGTTTGCCGGCGACTACCTGGGCGAAGGTCTGGCGATGGTGGGAACCGTGGATAC
>CAZNFI010000093.1:0-11831 GCA_964572185.1 uncultured Pseudomonadales bacterium | reverse complement strand
GGCCATGTCTCCGGCGTGGTCACCATCGAGGACGTGCTCGAGCAGATTGTCGGCGAGATCGAGGACGAACACGACATCGACGGCGACAGCCCCATCGGCAGGCTCGAGGGCGAACTGTTCAACGTCAAGGCCGCCACCACCATCGAAGAGTTCAATGCCTATTTCGATACCGCGTTTGGCGAGGACGAGTTCGACACCATCGGCGGCATCGTGCTCAAGGCATTCGGCCAGGTGCCGGAACGTGGCGAATCCGTCCAGGCTGGCGGCATGCGTTTCGAAGTGCTGTCTGCAGACTCTCGCCGGCTGCGCCTGCTGAGGGTGTCGCGGCTGCCGTGACCGCCCTGTCGGGAACGCCGCTGCGCGGCTGCCGGCGGCGGTAGCGGTTGCCTTGCCCGCATGGCGTTTCCCCCGTTTCAACAGACCGTAGGCCTGCCCTGGGGCCTGGCACTGGCGCTCGGCTGCGGCACGCTGTTGCCGCTCACCTTCGCCCCGTTCGACTGGTGGCCGCTCGGCGTGCTGTCGATCGGCGGCTGGTTCTGGGCGCTGAACCGCTTTCCGCGCCATGCGCCGGCGCTGGGATTTGCGTACGGCCTCGGCAAGTTCGGCGTGGGCGTGTCCTGGGTGTACGTCAGCATGCGCCTGTACGGTGGGGCTTCGGTATCGCTGGCCGCCATGCTGGTGACCCTGTTCGTGGCGGGCCTTTCCCTGTTCACGCTGCTGCAGGGCTGGGTTTACGTGCGGGTTGCAAACGGTCGCGGAAGCTTGCCGGATGCGGCCCTGTTCGCGGCCGTCTGGGTGCTGTTCGAGTGGTTGCTGACCTGGTTTCTGACCGGATTCCCGTGGCTGTACCCGGGCTACGCGCACCTCGACACGCCCCTGGCAAGCCTGTTGCCGCTCGGCGGCGTACGCCTGGCCAGCCTGGCCATCGTGCTCGTCTCTGTATTCCTGACGGTGGCGTTGACGAGCCGGCGCCGGGTTGCCGCCCTGGTGCTGGCGGGACTGCCGTGGCTGGTTGCCTGGGCGTTCTCGCCGGTTGACTGGGTGCGGCCCGGTGAACCGCGCTCGGTGGCACTGGTGCAGGGCGATGTCGACCAGAACGTCAAGTGGAACCTCGAGAACCGCATACCCATCGTCGAGCGGTACCTCGACCTGACGGAACCGCACTGGGGCGCCGATCTCGTAATCTGGCCGGAGGCATCGATCACGCTGTACGAGCACCAGGCCGCCGACCTGCTGGCACTGCTCGACGAGCGCGGCGAGCGCTCGGGCACTGCCCTGGTGCTGGGTATCCCGTCGGCCGAACGGATTCCCGACGACCGGTGGCGCATCTACAACAGCGCGCTGGTGGTCGGCGCCGGCGGCGGACGCTATGCGAAACGTCGCCTCGTTCCGTTTGGCGACTATGTGCCTTTCGAAGACCTGCTGCGCGGCATCATCCGTTTTTTCGACCTGCCCATGTCGGCATTCACCCCCGGGGACTGGCGGCAGCGACCCTTGCAGGTGGGCGCCGAACGGGCAGCCATGGGCATCTGTTACGAGATCGCCTACGGTGACCTGGTACGCCGCTCGGCGGAAAATGCGGATCTGTTGATCACGGTTTCCAACGATACCTGGTTCGGCAACAGCATCGGCCCCCTGCAACACGCCCAGATTGCACGGGCGCGAGCCCTGGAAAACGGCCGCTGGCTGCTGCGCGCCACCAATAACGGCGTCACCGCCATCGTCGACCACCGCGCCCGTGTGGTCGATGCCCTGCCTCAGTTCCAGCGCGGCGTACTAACGGGAGAGTGGCGCGTCATGCAGGGGCGCACCCCCTACAACCGCTACGGCGACGGCTGGCTGTTGCTGCTGTGCCTCGCCTCCCTGGTCGCCGGATGCGTGTGCAGGCGACGCTCGACGCGCAGCCGTGGCAGCGAAAACCAGGCGCACTGACTACACCCCAGGCGCACCGGGCACGCGGTAGCCAACCTTCCCCGAACCGCACCGGTTTTCCGTAACGGATTCGGGACGAAGCGTGCATCGCGAAGTGATATATTGCCGCGCTTTAGGCAGGGTAGAGCATGACCGCCAGCGACGACCGGTACGATGCCCAGGCGGTGGAACTCAAGTGGCAGGAGAAGTGGGACCGCGAAGGGGTCAACCGCTTCACGGAAGCCGACCTGAGAGACGCCCGGGACCCGTACTACAACCTGATGATGTTTCCGTACCCGTCGGCGGAAGGGCTGCACATCGGCAACATCTACGCCTACACCGGCGCCGACGTGAACGGCCGCTACTGGCGGCTGCGCGGCAAGGACGTTTTCGAACCGATCGGTTTCGATGCCTTCGGCATCCACTCGGAGAACTACGCGCTCAAGGTCGGCACCAATCCGAATGACCTGATACCCCGCAACATCGACAATTTCACACACATGCTCAAGCGTTTCGGCGGCATGTACGACTGGGACCACACGGTCAACACCACCCACGTCAGCTACTACAAGTGGACCCAGTGGGTGTTCCTGAAACTCTACGAAGGCGGCCTGGTGGAACGCCGCGAGGCGCCGGTCAACTGGTGCCCGTCGTGCATGACGGTGCTGGCCAACGAACAGGTGATACAGGGGCTTTGCGAGCGCTGCGACGCCACCGTCGAACAGCGCCAGTTGCCGCAGTGGTTCTTCAAGATCACGCAATATGCCCAGGCGCTGCTCGACAACCTCGAGGACATGGACTGGTCCGACAAGACCCGCAAGGCCCAGGCCAACTGGATTGGCCGCAGCGAAGGCGCCGATGTCGACTTCGCGCTGGCAGGCGGCGGCGACATCCGCGTGTTCACGACGCGGCCGGACACGCTGTTCGGGGCCACCTACATGGTGCTCGCACCGGAGCATCCCCTGGTCGAGGCGGTCACCACCGAAGCGCAACGGGCGGCGGTCGAGGCCTACCGGGCCGAGGTGGCCGGGCGCGGCCTCATCGAGCGCCAGAAGGTCGACAAGGAGAAAACCGGTGTCGCTACCGGCGGCCATGCCATCAACCCGGTGAACGGCGCGCAAATACCGATATGGATCGCCGACTATGTGCTGATGGGTTACGGCACCGGCGCCATCATGGCCGTGCCGGGCCACGACGAGCGGGATTTCGAGTTTGCCACCCAGTTCCGCTTGCCCATCGTACGGGTGATCGCCGGGCCGGGTGACACCGCATCGACACCGCTGCAGGCCGCTTATCCCGGCGATGGCGTACTCGTCAATTCCGGCCGCTACGACGGGCTGACGGTGTCGGCAGGCAAACAGTCCATCGTTGCCGACCTCGAAGCCGACGGCAAGGCGATACCGCGGGTCAACTTTCGCCTGCACGACTGGTGCGTGTCGCGCCAGCGATACTGGGGCCCGCCCATTCCCATTGTGCACTGCGGGGAGTGCGGCGCCGTGCCGGTGCCCGAACAGGACCTGCCGGTAGAGTTGCCCTACCTCGACGACTTCCGCCCGGACAATACCGGCGTCAGCCCGCTGGCACGGGTGAGCGACTGGTACCAGACTACCTGCCCGTCATGCGGCGGGGCCGCCCACCGGGAAACCGATGTCACCGACAACTTTTTGTGCAGCGGCTGGTATTTCCTGCGCTACCCGTCGGCGGCGCTGGACGACGAGCCCATCAACCGGGAGCTGACCGAAAAGTGGTTGCCGGTCGACTGCTACATCGGCGGCCACGAACATGCGGTGCTGCACCTGATGTACGCGCGCTTTCTCACCATGGCGCTGCACGAGCTCGGCATCATCGACTTTGCCGAACCGTTCAGGAAGTTTCGCGCCCACGGGCTGTTGATCCGCGAAGGCCGCAAGATGTCCAAGAGCCGCGGCAACGTGATCGTTCCCGACGATATCATCGCCGAATATGGGGCCGACACCATGCGCCTGTATCTCATGTTTCTCGGGCCCTATGAACAGGGCGGCGACTACCAGGGCAAGGGTATTCAGGGCCCGCAGGGGTTCCTCAACCGGCTGTGGCACAGCGTCGTGCGCGCGGTGCGTGAGGACCCCGGCGAGGCGCCGGCACCGGAGGTCGAACGGGCATTGCACCGGACCATCAGGCAGGTGACCGAGCAGGTGGCTGAACTGCACTACAACACCGCCATCGCGGCCATGATGGAGTATCTCAACATCGTGCGCGAAGGCGGCCGCCTGCCGCGCCAGGCGGAACTGCGGCCGCTGGTGATCCTGCTGGCGCCGTTCGCTCCGCATGTGGCCGAGGAACTGCACGAGCGGCTCGGTGCCACCGGGGGCCTGTTCGCGGCCGGGCGCTGGCCGGACTACGACGCGTCGAAAACCGTGGAGGATTTCGTGGAAGTTGCCGTGCAGGTGAACGGCAAGCTGCGCGGACAGGTCAGCGTGCCCAATGCGGCCTCTGCGCAGGCAGTGCAGGAAGCGGCACGCAACAACCGCAATGTCGCCCGCCACCTCGACGGCAGGACCGTGCGCAAGGTCATCCACGTACCCGACAAGCTCATCAACCTGGTCGTGGCGTGATACCCACCGGCAAGCGCGTGCCGCTGATCCTGGTGGTTGCGCTCACCATGGTCGCCGGGTGCGGCTTCCAGTTGCGTGGCTGGGATCTCGAAAGCAGCGTCGAGAGCGTGCACGTCGCCGCCGGGCCCGGCGTGCGCCTGGCGGTACCGTTGCGCCAGGCGCTGAGCCAGGCGGGCGTTCAGGTGCAACCGCGCCCGGCGGGCGCACAGATGACCGTCGAGCTGCTCCAGGAAAGCCGGCAGCGCCGCACGGTCGCGGTAACCGGCAGCGCCAGGGCGGCCGAATACGAGATTTCCATTGGCCTGCGCTTCGCCATCCGTGCCGGTGGCGCAGCGCTGCGCGAGCCGCAATGGGTGGAAGTCAGCCGCGTGTTCAGCGTCGACCGGGACAATATCGCCGGAACCGCGGGTGAACAGGCGCTGATCGAGGCGGAACTGGCCGACGACCTGGTGCAGCAGATCATTCGCGCCATGAACGCAGCAGCGCTGCAGTTGACTGCGGCGGCCCCGGACGATGCCGGCTAAGGCCCAGGAGCTGGCGTCGAGCCTGGCCGGCGGCCTGAAGCCGGCGTACCTGGTCTCTGGCGATGAAACGCTGCTGGTCGAAGAGGCCTGCGACCAGGTGCTTGCCGCTGCGCGCCAGGCCGGGTTCACCGAGCGCTGCGTGATGCACGTGGAAGCGGGTTTCAAGTGGCACGACCTCACCCAGGAGGCGGCATCGATGTCGCTGTTCGCCGAAAAGAAAGTACTCGACCTGCGCGTGCCGGCCAACAAGTTCGACAAGCAGGCATCGGCGGTGCTACGCGAATACCTGGCCGATGCGAACGGCGACAACCTGCTGCTGATCAGGACCGCGCGGCTGCAGTCGCGCCAGCGCTCCAGCGCCTGGTTCAAGGCGCTGGACAAGGCCGGCGTCACGGTACTGGTGTGGCCCATCGGCCAGCGCGAACTGCCCGGCTGGCTGGCTCACCGGGCGCGCTCGGCCGGGCTGCAGTTGACCCGCGACGCGGTCGACTGGCTGGCCGACCGGGTGGAGGGCAACCTGCTCGCCGCGGCCCAGGAGATCGAGAAGCTGAAACTGGCGGGGCTCGAACAACCGGTCGATGCGCAAGCACTCGCCGCCTCGGTGGCCGATGCCTCGCACTACGACTCGTTCGAACTGATCGACGCGGTGTTCGCCGGCGATGCGCGGCGCGTGCGGCGCGTGCTGCGCGTGCTCAGGCAGGAGGGCGTATCGCTGTTCGCGTTGCTTGGGGCCTTTACCAGCCAGCTTCGCGGGATCGAGTCGGGGCGCTGGATGCCGCCGCAGCGCGAGCGGCTGATACCTGGTTTTCTGCGCCGCGTGGGGTCGGTCGAGCGCGTGCTCAGTCAACTCGCGCTCGTTGACCAGCAAGGCAAGGGCGAACTGCACGGGGATGTCTGGATATCGTTTGAGCGGTTGCTGTTGCGGGTGTGCGGGATGCGGCTGCCGTCACTTGAGCGGGAAGCGCGTTATCTTCGGCGGCAATTCAATTGATTGAGTTTTCAGTTGACGAGGGTCTGCGCCTCTCGGCCGAGTTCGACGAGGTGCAGGGTGTCGCTGCTGTTGTCGAAGGTGGTTACCGAGGCGTTGTCGGGTGGGAAGATCACCACGCGGTCGTCGTTCAGGGCGGCGCCCACCGCCACGTTGATGGCGATGTAGTGGCAGAAGATGACGCAGTCGGTGGGCATCGACTGCAGGCAATCGACCAGTGCGGCGCGCCAGGCGAGCAGGTCATCGCCGAGGTCGAGCCAGTTGCCGGCCATGGCCTTGCCCAGCCAGGCAGCGCGTTCGGCGCGGTCGGTGGTGGGGAAGGGGATCTCCGCCACGCGGGGTTCGATCACCACATGCTGCTGCCACAGCGCGGCCAGTGCCTCTGAAGTTTGCCGGGCCCGGGAGAACGGGCTTGAAAATATCGGCAGCGGGCCCTTGGGCTGCAGTTCCGCCGCGGTGGCGCGCGCCTGCTCCCGGCCGAGGTCGTCGAGGCCCGGGTCGAGGCTGCCGTCGGCCTGGGCGCGGCCGTGCCGGACCATGTAAATCTTCGCCATGCCAAGTTGTCTCCGGTTGGTTCGGCCGCGAGGGGTTCTGTGTAAAATAGCGCGCTTTGCCCGCGTTTGGGAGTATCAGTTGACTGTACTGGAATCTGGTTTGTCGCCGCAGTTGCCGCTCGACAGCAGGGTGTGCGTGCGCGAGGCCTTCGACATCGATCTCGACTTGGAGGTGCCGGCGTTTTCCGAGCGCACCGACTATGTGCCGGCAATCGATGACGATTACCTGTTCGACCGCGACACGACGCTTGCGATCCTGGCCGGTTTCGGCCACAACCGGCGGGTGATGATTCAGGGCTATCACGGCACCGGGAAGTCGACCCATGTGGAACAGGTGGCGGCGCGCCTCAACTGGCCGTGTCTGCGCATCAACCTCGACAGCCACATCAGCCGCATCGACCTGGTGGGCAAGGATGCCATCGTGCTCAAGGACGGCAAGCAGATCACCGAGTTCAAGGAAGGCATATTGCCCTGGGCTCTGCAGCATCCGGTGGCCCTGTGCTTTGACGAGTACGATGCCGGGCGGCCGGACGTGATGTTCGTCATCCAGCGGGTGCTAGAGGTCGAGGGCAAGCTGACGCTGCTCGACCAGAACAAGGTACTCGCCCCGCACCCGCACTTCCGGCTGTTCTCGACCACCAACACCGTGGGCCTGGGCGACACCACAGGGCTGTATCACGGCACCCAGCAGATCAACCAGGGCCAGATGGACCGCTGGAGCATCGTCACCACGCTCAACTATCTGGAACACGATGCGGAAACCGACATCGTGCTCGGCAAGGCGAAGAGCTACGCCGAATCAGAGGCCGGCCGGCGCTCGGTGTCCAACATGGTGTCGGTGGCCGACCTCACCCGCCAGGGCTTCATCAACGGCGATGTGTCGGTGGTCATGTCGCCGCGCACGGTACTCACCTGGGCGCAGAACGCCGAGATATTCGGCGACACCGGCTTCGCCTTCCGGGTCACCTTCCTGAACAAGTGCGATGAACTCGAGCGCCCCATCGTGGCCGAGTACTACCAGCGCTGCATGGGCGAAGACCTGGGCGACGCGACCGCGGGCATCACGCTGCAGACCGCCTGAGAAAGGGCGCTGCCGTGTCGGTCGAACTCGAACATCCGCTTGAGTCTTTCAAGCGCGCCACCGTCGCCACGGTGCGCGCCATTGCCGAAGACAACGAACTCGAGGTGGCGTTCGGCCAGGGGTCGCCGGTAGCGCGCGGCAACCGGTTGCGCCTGCCGCTGCCGGCGATCGGCTGCGACGAGGCGGAGATCAACGCGGTACGCGGCGTCGGCGACGAACTGGCGCTCAAGTGCCGCTTCCACGACGAAGCCGTGCACAGCCGCTTTACGCCAAGATCCGGTGCTGCCCAGGAAATGTTCGAGTGGATCGAGGATGCGCGTATCGCCAGCATCGGTTCCGAGCGGTTCGAGGGGGTGGCGCGCAATCTCGAGGCATCGCTGGAAGCCAACTGCCGGCAGGCGCAGTTCGACACCGTGGTGGATGTGGCGGAGGCGCCGCTGTCGGTGGCCGTCGGGCTGCTGGTGCGCCAGCACCTGACCGGCCGCGAACTGCCGCCGTCGGCGGAAAACGTGGTCAAGTTCTGGCGCGACTACGTGCAGGAGCATGCCGGCCGCGACATTGCCGCACTGAAGGGCTGCCTGCACGACCAGCAGCGCTTCGCCCACGTCTGCCGCGAGATCATCGCCGACCTGGGGCTTGCCGCGGAACTCGAAGACCCGCTCGAGGAAATGGACAACCAGGACGAAACCGAGTCGGCCGATGAGGATGCCGAGGGCGATGCGGAGGTCAACCCGGATGACGTGGTGCTCGATGACGAGGGCATGGCCGATGAGTCCGCCGATGGCGAGGCCAGCCTGGTGGAAATGGATGCCGACCTCGACATGGACGAACTCGGCGCCGAGGCCGACCCGGACGAGGCGCCGCTGGTCATGCCGGACGATGCCGGCCGCATCCGCGTGGACGTCAACTACCAGGCCTATACCGACGGGTTCGACGAAGTGGTGCCTGCCGAGGAACTGTGCGATGCGGATGAACTGACGCGCCTGCGGGCACTGCTCGACCAGCAGCTGGTGCCCATGCAGCACGCCACCGCCAAGCTCGCCAACCGCCTGCAGCGGCGCCTGATGGCCAAGCAGAACCGCACCTGGGAGTTCGACCTCGACGAAGGCATTCTCGACTCCTCGCGGCTCGCCCAGGTGGTCGTCGATCCGATGAACCCGCTGGCCTACAAGCAGGAAAAGGAGATGGATTTCCGCGACACCGTGGTCACCCTGCTGATCGACAGCTCCGGGTCGATGCGCGGCCGCTCCATCACCATCGCCGCCATGTGCGCCGACATCCTCGGCCGCACCCTGGAGCGCTGCTCGGTGCGGGTCGAGATTCTGGGTTTCACGACGCGCGGCTGGCGCGGTGGTCAATCACGGGAAAAGTGGATCGCCGACGGCAAACCGGCACATCCCGGCCGTCTCAACGACCTGCGCCACATCATCTACAAGGCAGCCGACGACACCTGGCACCGCAGCCGCAGGAACCTCGGCATGATGATGCGCGAGGAGATGCTCAAGGAGAACATCGACGGCGAGGCGCTGATCTGGGCACACAACCGCATCGTCGTGCGGCCCGAGGAACGCAAGGTGCTGATGGTGATCTCCGACGGCTTGCCGGTGGACAACTCGACGCTTCTGGTCAACCCCAGCAACTACCTCGAACAGCACCTCAAATACGCCATCGACAGCATCGAGTTACAGTCACCCGTGGAACTGATCGCCATCGGCATCGGCCATGATGTCACCCATCATTACCGCCGGGCGGTGACCATCACCGATGCGGAGCAGCTCGGCGGCGCCATGACGGAGCAGCTCGCGTCCCTGTTCGAGGTGGAAAAGCCGGGCTCCCGGGCGTGATGACGGATTGAACGATGGCGTGTGGTAGCCACCCGCTTCATCGGCGCCCGGCTCGCCACGGCGCACAACCTGGTCGTCGTCACCACCAACTACCGTCTCGGCGTGTTCGGATGGTTCAGCCAGCCCGCGCTGCAATCCGGCGACCCGGCGGACGATTCCGGCAACGATGGCACGCTCGACCTGGTGGAATGCCTGTCGATTTCGCTGGCTGGCTACTGCGGCCCGGGAGTCGTTTTGCTGTAATGGATTCGTCATAATTCTGCCTTGTAATTCCGGTTGACCACCATCCGACAGGCGCACGCATGGACAACAAGGTTCTGGTCATTGAAGATGAGCATGAAATTCGCGAAATGCTCAACTTCACGCTGACGCGGGCTGGTTTCAGCGTCGGCGAAGCGGACAGCGCCGAAGCGGCTCTCAGCCAGCTCGACGGCCCGCTGCCCGATCTGCTCATCATCGATTGGATGCTGCCGGGCATGAGCGGCGTGGAACTGGCCCGCCGGCTGCGGCAGGACGAGCACACCGCCAACCTGCCCATGATCATGCTCACGGCGCGCGGGGAGGAGACCGACAAGCTCAAGAGCTTCGACTCCGGCATGGACGACTACCTCACCAAGCCCTTCTCGCCGAAGGAGCTCATCGCCCGCATGCGGGCCTTGCTGCGGCGCACCGGCACGCCGGAAAACGGCATCATCGCCTGTGGCCTGGTGCGCTTGGACCTGAATGCGCACAAGCTTTCCGTCGATGGGCAGGCGGTGAAGATCGGCCCCACCGAATTCCGCCTGCTGGAGCTGTTCATGCGCAATCCG
This sequence comes from uncultured Pseudomonadales bacterium, assembly GCA_964572185.1. Taxonomy (GTDB): domain Bacteria; phylum Pseudomonadota; class Gammaproteobacteria; order Pseudomonadales; family Azotimanducaceae; genus Azophilus. Next base: position 1,526 of record CAZNFI010000093.1, on the reverse strand, counting down.
GACCGCGCCTTTGGCCGCGCCCAACTCCTCGACCGGGTCTGGGGCCGCAGCATCTACGTGGAGGAGCGTACGGTCGATGTGCATGTGCTGCGCCTGCGCAAGACACTCAGGCCCTACGGCGCGGACCGGTTCATTGAAACCGTGCGCGGCGTCGGCTATCGGTTCAGCCCCGCATGATGGAGCTCTACAGCCGCAACGAACTGCTTGGCGCCGCGGCGCTGGCACTGGCCGCCATGGCCATCGGCCTCGCGTTCGGGGTCTTGGGATGGACGCTGTTCGCCGCCGCCGCCGCCGGGCTCGTTTACCAGCATCGGGACCTGCACAAGTTCGTGCGCTGGGCCAGGAAACCGCTGCGGCGCCCCAATTTCGCCAATGCCGGCCTGCAGCAGGCCAGCCGCTCATTGCGCCGCTCCCTCAAGCAAGCGCGGCGGCGCACCCGCGGCGCCCTGCAGCAGACCTCCCACTTTCGGGGCGTGACGGCGGCGCTGCCCGATGCCGCCATCCTGGTGGACGGGGACGGCAACATCGAGAGCTTCAACGACGCCTCCGTGGCCCTGCTGCATCTGAAGCGCAAGGACAGGGGCAAAAACCTCGGCACCCGGCTGCGGCACCCGGACGCCATCCGGCTGCTGAGTCAGGAGACCCCGGACGCCACCGCCGAATTCAGTTCGCCCTTTGTCGAAGGTCAGCGGCTGGAACTGCGCCGCGTGCCGGTGGCCAAGCAACAGGACCTCATCCTGGCCCGGGACGTGACCCACCTCAACCGGCTGTTGAGCATGCGCCAGGACTTCGTGGCCAATGTCTCCCACGAACTGCGCACCCCGCTGACCATCATCGTCGGCTATCTGGAGGCCATTGAGGACGAGGTGCTCGATGAGGCCACCCTGCGCCGGCTGGTGGGCAAGCTTGGCTCGCCCACCCACCGCATGCAGGCCCTGGTCGATGACCTGCTGATGCTCACCCGGTTGGAGTCGAGCCCGGCACCCGAACCCAATGACCTCATCGCCATCGACGTCAAGCAATTGGTGGGCAACGTGGTGGACGACGTGGCGGGCATGGCCGGCAAGGGCCACCAGATCAATCAGCGCATGCCGTGCGGCTTGCGGGTGATGGGCCTGGAGAACGAGTTGCACAGCGCCTGCACCAACCTCATCACCAACGCCATCAAGTACAGCCCCCAAGGCGGCGCGGTCAACATCAGTTGGACGGACAGCGACGACGGGGCCATTCTGGAGGTGACCGACGAGGGCGTGGGCATCGCGCCCGAGCACCTCTCAAGGCTAACCGAGCGCTTCTATCGCGTCGATCTGGCCGGTGCCCGGGTGCGCGGCGGTACCGGCTTGGGGCTCGCCATCGTCAAGCACGTGCTCAAGCGGCACAACAGCCAACTGCAAATCGAAAGCGAGGTCGGCAAGGGCAGCCGCTTCTACTGCCGCTTCCAATCCGACCAACTGCAAGCCCCGGCCTCAGCCGCCTAGCGTTCTTGAGGATGCCCCGTCTTGACAGTTGAGCAAAGTTCCGCAACG
>CAZNFI010000092.1:0-11964 GCA_964572185.1 uncultured Pseudomonadales bacterium | reverse complement strand
CGCGACCCCGAGCAGCGCCCGCTGACATACAGTGCCGCGGCCAGCTTGCCCGGCGTGGTGGAGGCGGAAATCGGCGAAGATGGCCAGATCGCCATTAGCGCCCTGGCATCCGGCCAGGCCGCGGTTACGGTGACCGCCACCGCCATGGGCGACGACGGCGACGACTTGCGGATAACCCAGACCTTTGTCGTCACGGTACTCGGGCGCCATCGGGTCCCGCTGTTCCCGTCGTTTTCCGACGAGGGTCGCCAGGGATTCGTTCGCATCGTCAACCGCTCTCCGGACGGCGGCGAGGTTCGCATCGCCGCCATCGACGATGCGGGGAACCGCTATCCGCCGTTGCGGCTGGCGATCGATGCCGGCACGGCTGCGCATTTCAATTCCGAAGACCTCGAAAACGGCAATCCCGGAAAAGGCCTGACGAATGGTATCGGCTCCGGTGCCGGCGACTGGCGCCTGGAACTGGACAGCGAGCTCGATATCGAAGTGCTGGCCTACGTACGCACGAAGGGCGGCTTCCTCACGGCGATGCACGACCTGGCTCCGGCCGCGTCGGGCCAACGTCTCGTGCCGACATTCAACCCGGGCAGCAATACCAGGCAGGTCAGCGTACTGCGGCTGGTGAACTCCACGGGCGTCGGCAGCGATGTGACGGTTCGCGGCAGGGATGACGCGGGCGTTGCAAGCGACGGCTATGTCGTGCTGCGGGTGGCGGCAGGCGAGGCAGTGGAATTCACCGCCGTGGAGCTGGAGACGGGCGAACTGGCGGCGGACCGGACGGGTCCGGGAACGATTCTTGACGGTGCGCTCGGCGACGGTAAGGGCAAGTGGCAACTGTCCGTGGAACCCAACGAGCAGCAGATCGTCGTGATGAGCCTGCTGCGCAGCCCGACCGGCCACTTGACCAATCTGTCGACGGTGCCGGGGCGCGGCCGCTACCCAAGCTTGCGGCAACCCGGCGGGGAGCCAGGCGCGCTACCCGGTCGTTAACGGGGCTGGCGGCTGGTGCTGCCATTCTTCCGTGCACGGGACGGATTTCTGACCCCGCTGCACGATACGGCTCCACCGCGGCTGCCGGAGCATTCCCGACTCAGAGGTAACCCGCACAGGCAAGCTGCGCCAGAATCGATTCGAGCATCTTCTTCTTGACCGCGGTGGGCAGCGCGGCGAATTCGGGCGCTTCCGGCTCGGCGCCGGAAAGCGTAGCCAGGAGGCAGCGGCATTGGAGCGCAACTTTCCCCGCTGCCGGGCCCAGGTCGTCCTGGCTGTCCGCCAGGCGAACCAGGAAGTCGAGTTCATTGGCCTGACTTTCCGACAGCAGGGCGCCGCCGGACGCCGGTTCGCAAAGGCGGCGGCGCCGACTGTTCACGTCGGGCTCGACACAGGGCAGGTTCCGGCTGGATATCGGCGCCTCGGCGGTGGTGTTCGATGGCTTCAGGTCGGGGTCTGTCATGACCTGCACCAGGTGGCAGTGGGCCAGATGCAGAACGGGCCGCCAGGCCCTGCTGTGGCTGGCGACCAGCACCGTGCGGATGGCGCGTGACATGGCCCACGGATCGCCTTGCTGGGCGCGCTTGTCAAACAGCTGCTTGAAGTAGAGGTGTTCGCACCAGGCGCGCTGGGCCGCGACATCGTCCTTGCCGCTAGCCCTCACATGGCAAGCCAAAGCCATGTCGGCCTGGTCGATCAACCAGACACGAAGCACTTCCGGCCTGACCACGGAGGCCTGGCCGCGGCTCGGTGGAGCCGGTGCACGGTAGGCCGCAAGCTGGTGCGAGCGTCTGGCAAGTTCGAAGTCTTTCTGTTGGATCAGGCTGTCGATGCGCGTCAGGTTTGTGGCGAGGGCTTTTCTCCGTTGTTGCTGCTTGCGCGTTGTGCCGCTGTCGGCAGCGAGGCGGCGCAGAGCCTGGTACGACGCTGCCGGTTCCGGCTGATGCGCTTGCGGCGTTTTGTGGCCGAACACCCGCTGTACCCTGGCCATTTCGGTGCATATGCCGGCGATGGCGGTGCGGTAGGCATGGGCGGTGTAGACGTCTCCGCTGGCGCTGGCCTGGTCGAGTTGAGCCTTCCAGGCGCCAAACGTGGCCAGCCGGTCGCAGCTTGCCGGCTGCGGTTGGCTTGGGGCCGTCGGCTGTTTCGCCGGTTTTGTGCCCAATGGCGCCGCCTTGCCCTGGCTTGTGGAAGACACCTGCGAGGTGCTGCGCGGTTGCTGGTTGCGGGGAGCGCTGCAAAGCCGGGCGCGTGCAGCAACGCTCCACTCGCCGTGGGTCGGTGGAGCGGGTTGCGTACCGGGCTCCCGGCGCCTGGAGTGCAGCGAACGCCTGGCCTGGCCGCGGCCTGGTGGTAGCGGTTCCAGGAGGTTTGCAGGGGCTGAAGAGCCTTGAGCGGGGATGGAGACCGCCCGAGTGTTCGTTGTGTATACCCGTCGGCCGCCAAACGGTACCGCGGCTGTGCGGGAACGCGTTACCTCTGCTGTGGGGCCATCCCGGTGCGGTGCGCTCGTTCGCTCCGCATGCGCCGTGCCGACTTCCATTGCTGTCCCGCCATTGACCGGTACTTGCTCGATTGCCCATAGACAGTTGCGGGAACCGATTGTTCCCGAAGCGCACACCCTGCAGCGCGCGGCCAGCGCAGTTTGCATCAGGGAAAACTCCTGCAAGCCCGAACGAAACCGGGTGAATGCAAACAGAGTTCGGCAAACGAAAGAGCGGCCCGGCGCAGTTCGCCGGCCGATCCGCTTGGGATTGATCAAACCGGTATCATTGCCGCCGACATCGAGGCGCCGAACCCATGGCCGAGTCTGAAGCGAACACATTGAATTGCGCGCACCCCGCCCCGCTGGACGGGCTGCGCGTGGTGGACTTCTCGCGCATCCTTTCGGGGCCGCTGTGCACCCAGATCCTTGCCGACCTCGGCGCTCACGTGGTCAAGGTCGAAGACCTCGAAGGCAGCGACACCACCCGCCACAACCATCCGTTCATCAATGGCGAGAGCCACTATTTCCTGTCGCTTAACCGCAACAAGGAGAGCCTTGCCGTCGACCTGAAAACCGATGCCGGGCGCCGCATCGCCATCGATCTCGTACGCCAGGCGGACATCGTCGTGGAGAACTTCCGTTATGGCGTTGCGGCGCGCCTCGGGCTCGACTACAGAAGCCTCAAGGCGATCAACCCGCGGCTGGTCTACTGCAGCATTACCGGCTTCGGGCAGAACGGGCCCTGGCGGGACAAGACCGCTTACGACCTCGTCGTGCAGGCGGCCACCGGCGCCATGTCGCTGACCGGCGAACTCGGGCGCCCGCCGGTGAAGATGGGCTTGCCCCTGGCCGACGAAATGGCGTCGCTGTTTGCCGGCATCGCCATACTGGCCGCCATCCGCCGGCGCGAGCGCACCGGGCGCGGCGGGCACCTCGATGTGTCGATGTTCGACGGCGGTGTGTCCATGCTGAGCTATCTGGCGGGGATTTTTTTCGCCACCGGGCACAGCCAGCGCGCCTTCGGCACAGCCCACGAGGGCATGTATCCGTACGGCGCTTTCGAGACCGCCGACGGCCACATCGTGGTGGCCGCGCTCACCAACGCCTTCTGGCGCAATTTCTGCGCTGTCATCGGCCGTCCGGAGCTGGGCAAAGACCCGAAGTACAAGGCGTTCAAAGACCGCGTAGCGCACCGCGCGGCGCTCGATGCCGTCATCGAACCGCTCATCAGGCAGCGGCCCACGGCCCATTGGAGCGCCGCCTTCACCGAGGGCGACGTTCCCAACGGGCCGGTGACCACGGTTGCCGAGGCCATCGACATGCCCCATAGCCGGGCACGCGGCATGGTGGTCGAGTTCGATCACCCGGTGTGCGGCAAGCTGCGCAACCTGGGTTCGCCGTTCCAGATCGGCTACCCGGACGGCGGCCGCTACCAGCCGCCGCTGCGGCCGCCGCCGCTGCTCGGCCAGCACAGTGCCGCCATTCTGAAAACGCTGCTCGGCTACGATGCCGGGGGCATCGGCAATCTCGAGCGGGCCAAGGTGGTGCGCACCTCCGAGGTGCCTGGCGAAACGCTGCTGCAGCCGCGCGCAATGCCCGCGAAAGAGCCGCCGGCGGGTGTGCGGCCCCATGCCCTGCCGCTCGAAGGCGTGCGCGTGGTCGACCTCACCCGCGCGCTGGCGGGCCCCTACGGTACGTTGATCCTCGCCGACCTGGGCGCCGAGGTCATCAAGGTGGAAGACCCGCGCACCGGCGATCTCACCCGGCACAGCTACCCCAGGCTCGGCGACCGCAGCACCTACTTCATGGCGGTGAACCGCGGCAAGCGCAGCGTCACGCTGGATCTCAAGTCGGAGCAGGGCAGGGCGGCGCTGCTGCGCCTGGTGCGGGAAAGCGATGTGGTCATCGAGAACTTCCGGCCGGGGGTGATGGCGCGGCTCGGTCTCGACTACCGGGCCCTGTGTGCCGTGAAGCCCGACATCGTGCTGTGCTCGATTTCCGGTTTCGGGCAGACCGGGCCGCTCCGGGACAAGACCAGCTTCGACCTGGTCAATCAGGCCATGGCCGGCACCCTCTCGATCACCGGCGAGGCGGGCCGTCCGCCGGTGCGCGCGGGGCTGCCCGCCGCCGACCTGGCCGGCGGCATCTATGCGGCGCTGGGCGTACTGGCCGGCCTGCACGGCCGCGGCCGCACCGGCACCGGCATGCACCTCGACCTGGCCATGCACGACATCATGGTGTCGCTGCTCGGTTACATCGGCCAGCTTTACTTCGTCACCGGCGAGGCGCCGCCGCCGGTCGGGTCGGGGCACCACCACATCGCCCCGTACCGGGCGTTTCTGGCGAGCGACGGCTATTTCGTGATCGCCGCGTTCACCCAGGCATTCTGGCTGAAGTTCGTCGGTGCCGTAGGCCTGGCGGAGTTGGGCGAGGACGCACGCTTTGCCGACATGACCGCCCGCAAGCACAACATGGCCGCCCTCTACGAGATTATCGAACCGGTTTTTGTGAACCGCACGGTGGAAGAGTGGCTGGACATCTTCCGGGCAGCGGATGTCCCCGCCGCCCGGGTCAATTCGGTGGGCGAGGCCGTCACTTGCGAGCAGGCGACGGCGCGGGAGATCGTGTTCGACTACGAGCACCCGGAGTTGGGAAAGGTGCGCGCGGTGGGTACGCCGTTTCGCTGCGACGGCCGGCTGTGGCGAGCGCCTCTGCCGCCGCCGCAACTCGGCGAGCACAACGCCGAGGTGCTCGGTCAGCCGTTCGGCGGGCCAGCAGCCGTGCCCGACCTGCCTTGACGAAGCAACCTGAACGAGCACGGTTTTGACCACCGTCATACAGGACCGAAACGCAGGCAACGTTCCATGAGATCTGCGATCTGTGCAATGGCGATTCTTGCTGGCCGCGCACCGGCCCTGGTCGATGCTCAGGATGCTGGCGCAATTGGGGGCGCTCGGCATCCGCACCGGGTGGCTCGCGTTCGTGCTGTTTCTGCCGCTGGCGGCCACGAGCAACGATGCATCGGTGCAAAGGCTGGGGCGGAACGGGAAGGCTCTGCATCGGATCGTCCAGGTCGCCGCCATCCTGACGCTGGCGCACGGGATGTTCGTGCAGGACAACCGGATGGCTGCCGTGCTGCATTTCGTTCCACTGGCGCTTCTGGAACTGTACCGCCTCGCCAAGTGGGGCCGTGGCTGGCGGCGGCCGGCCGAGGCCGCGTAGATGCGGGGCAGGCCCAAGCAACACAATCGGCAACACCAGGACGGGAAACCCGTCTCGGCGACGCCTGCGGGGTGGATACCCGGCAGAGCTGTGTGGAGCCCTGGCCCGGCACGCTTGACTGCAACACGATGGGCACGGTGAATGCTGCGTGATTTGAGAGGCATTTTCCCGCGCGACCGGGTCAGCGCCGATGCGGGAGACCTGCGCCATTGGGGTAGCGACTGGACCCGCAATTTCCGGGTCGCGCCGAGTGCCGTGGTGTTCCCGGAAACGGTGCAGGAGGTGGTCGCCGTCACCAGGCTGGCGAACGATCGCGGGCTTGCCCTGGTGCCGTCCGGGGGGCGGACGGGGCTTTCCGGCGGGGCGGTGGCGAGCGATGGCGAGGTCGTGGTCTCGTTCGACCGCATGAACCGCATCCTCGGGTTCGACCCGGTGGACCGCATCCTGCGCTGCCAGGCGGGCGTGGTGACCGCGGCGTTGCAACAGCATGCGGCCGACAACGGGTTGTTCTATCCCGTCGACTTCGCTTCCAGCGGCTCAAGCCAGATCGGCGGCAATGTTTCCACGAATGCCGGGGGCATCCGCGTCATCCGCTACGGGCTTACGCGCAACTGGATTGCCGGGCTGAAGGTTGTCACGGGCAACGGCGAGGTGCTCGACTGCAACAACGGGCTGGTCAAGAATGCCACCGGCTACGATCTTCGGCATCTGTTCATCGGCGCCGAGGGTACGCTCGGTTTCGTGGTCGAGGCCGATGTGCGCCTGATACGGCCGCCGCCCGCACAGCGTGTCATGGTGCTGGGGCTCGCGAAATTGGCCGACCTGCTGCAACTGCTCGAACTCGCGCAGCAGGCGCTGACCCTGTCGGCGTTCGAGTTCTTTTCGGAGACGGCGCTCGGCAAGGTGGTCGCGCACCGGCAAGTGCAACGGCCGTTCGCGCAAGCGGCGCCGTTCTATGCGTTGCTCGAATTCGATGCCGACCAGGAAGACGCGGCCCTGGCGATGTTTGCCGCAGCGATGGAGCGTGGTTGGGCCATCGATGGCGTCAGCAGCCGCTCTGACGCCCAGGCCGGCAACCTCTGGGCATTGCGGGAAGGCATCTCGGAGAGCATTGCGCCCTTTACGCCCTACAAGAACGATCTTTCGGTGCGCATATCGGAGGTGCCGGGATTCCTGGGTGACGTAGACCGGCTGGTTGGCGAACGCTATCCGGATTTCGAGGTCTGCTGGTACGGGCACATCGGCGACGGCAACCTGCACCTCAACATCCTGAAGCCGGACACCCTGTCGGTGCAAGCCTTCTACGAACAGTGCCAGGCCATCAACCCGGCGCTGTTCGAAGTGGTTCGAGCCCGGCGCGGCAGCATATCCGCGGAGCATGGCGTGGGCCTGCTCAAGCGCGACTACCTCGAGTTCTCCCGTAGTCCGGCAGAAATCGAACTGATGCGTGGCCTGAAGGCGGTATTCGACCCGAACGGGGTGATGAACCCGGGCAAGCTGCTCGGCGGTTACTAAGGCGCAGGCTCCCATGGAACAACATCCACCCCGACACCTCCGGGCGGGCTTTCTCGGGCAGGACCGCGGCAAGAGTTTCAGTCTCCCATGCGGGGTCGGGGATTGCTCCGCGCCACCAGTGTCAATACGCCGATTACGGTCCGGGCCAAACTTGCATGCGGGCTATATGCACCACTGCCTAAACGACCTCATTGCCCGAGACGGCCATCGTATACGACATGCTACGAGGTGGAAAAGACTCGTTTGTTCCTTGCGTGTCCGCGCTCCGGTCGCGCCCGGAGTGGAAACTTGCATGGAACAAATCGTTAAATTCAATATAATCAATAAGTTAAGGAAAACGTATTTAACATAATGTTGGATAGGTTACGCGCTGATGTTCCTTGCATGTCAGCGTCCCGGCGCGCCGGGTTCCCGACTCCTAGTGTCCTGTGTCACAAATACGCTGCCTTTCAAAGCGCGCAAAACCGCCGCTGGACGGGCTCGGTCGATAGCGCTCAAGGTCGCGGACCGGGCATGCGCCGGGGCGGGTCGCCGCGCTCTACCGACCGCAGCACGCCGTCGACCAGAATCGGTTCCTTGATCTTCGCCCGGTCGAACTCGACCCAGCCGGCGGGAATGGGGCCGTCCCTGGTGAACGGGAAACACTCATGCAGCCAGGCCTCGAGGTACCTTGGCATGCGCGGCGTCGTGCTCGACGCTGCATAACCGGGCGTCATGCGCCAGGCCAATGCACTCGCCGCGAATTCAAGAATGTTCTCTCCTGCGTCCAGTCCCATCCCCATCTCCCGTACGTTTTTTCCCACCGAAATGGCGAAAGCGTCATCGGGCGGATTCGGGGCGTCGATTTCCGCATCACTGCCGACCAGCCCCTCCCGGCGCAGGATGGCGACCAACCGGGAAGCCCAGTGCGGTAGATCGGTGGTGAACGGTGACGAGAGGTGATGGCCGTATTCGTGGAGGATCGTGCTCTGCTGCCGGACAATCCGACCGGCGTGCTCAAAGGTTGGTATCGGGTTTCGTCCGCCTTGTGCTCCAGGGTTGCCGTGCGACCGGCCGGTTGTTGCCTGATTTGTTTTTTCCGATGTGCCCACTAATATAGCCTTGCTCGCGCACCCGGGTAGCCCGGCCGGTATGCGTGCCAATCCGAATAACGAAGTAGCCTGAATTCCAGTTGTGAAATCCGCGCGTCCAGTCAGTCTGTCGCTTTCGCCGGCCCGGTTCCGGTGGCCGGTTACGGCCATGGCGTCCATTGCCCACCGGCTGAGCGGCATGGGCCTGTTCGCCGGATTCGCCTGGCTGCTGTTCCTGCTCGATCTTGCCCTGGGCTCGCCCGACGGGTTTGCCCGGGCGCAGGCGGTGCTGGCCGGGACCGGCGGCAAGTGCGCGCTGCTCGCCGTGCTGGCGCTGCTGGCCTACCACCTGCTGGCCGGCCTCAGGCACCTGCTGCTGGACATGCACATCGGCGATACCTTCGATGCGGCACGGCGGGCATCCTGGCTGGTGTTTGCGCTGACGGCCGCTGCCGTGCTGGCGCTTTGGGCCTGGCTATGGTGAGCAGCGTGACATCGCTCACCGGCAACGGGCTGGCCGATTTCGTGCTGCAGCGGGTGAGCGCCGTGGTGCTGGCACTGTACGCGGTCTGCTTGCTCGGCTGGTTTCTGGTCAACGACGCTGTCACCCACGAGGCGCTGGCCGCGTATTTCGGCTCCCTGCCGATGCAGCTGTTCAGCACCCTGGCGCTGCTCGCCACCGCCGTACACGGGTGGATCGGCATGTGGACGGTGGGCACCGACTATGTGCGGCCGCATTACTTCGGCAGGCATGCGACCGCGCTCCGTTTTGTCTTTCAGTGGGCCATGGTGCTGGTGCTGTTCGTCTACCTGACCTGGGGCCTGGCCCTGTTCTGGTCGCTGTAGGTCGCCGTGACGCTACCGCGCAGGATGGAATTCGACGGCGTCATTGTCGGCGGCGGCGGCGCCGGCATGTGCGCATCGCTGCGCCTGGCCCGGTCGGGATTGAAGACCGCGGTGATCTCCAAGGTTTTTCCGACCCGCTCGCATACCGTTTCCGCCCAGGGCGGCATCACCTGCGCCATCGCCAGCGAAGACCCGGACGACGACTGGCGCTGGCACATGTACGACACCGTCAAGGGGTCGGATTACATCGGCGACCAGGACGCCATCGAGTACATGTGCAGCGAAGGCCCCCAGGCGGTCTACGAGCTCGAGCACATGGGCATGCCGTTCTCGCGCACGGAGTCGGGCCGCATCTACCAGCGGCCGTTCGGCGGCCAGTCGAAGAACTATGGCAAGGGCGGCCAGGCTTCCCGCACCTGTGCGGCCGCCGACCGCACCGGCCACGCCCTGCTGCATACGCTGTATCAGGCCAACTTCAAGGCCGGTACGACGTTCCTGAACGAGTGGTTCGCCGTCGACCTGGTGAAGAACCAGGACGGCGTGGTGGTCGGCGTTATCGCCATCGAGATCGAGACCGGCGAGCAGGTCTACATCGCCGCCAAGGCCACGGTGCTGGCCACCGGCGGCGCCGGGCGCATCTATGCCAGCACCACCAATGCGCTGATGAACACCGGCGACGGCGTGGGCATGGCGCTGCGCGCGGGACTGCCCATGCAGGACATGGAGATGTGGCAGTTTCACCCAACCGGCATTCACGGCGCCGGGGTGCTGGTCACCGAGGGCAGCCGCGGCGAAGGCGGCTACCTGATCAACAAGGACGGCGAGCGCTTCATGGAACGCTACGCACCCACCGCCAAGGACCTTGCGGGCCGCGACGTGGTGGCCCGGTCGATGGTGCTCGAAGTGCTGGAAGGGCGGGGTTGCGGCCCCGACGCGGACCATGTGCTGCTGAAACTCGATCATCTCGGCGAGGAGGTGCTCAACGCCCGCCTGCCCGGGATTCTCGAGCTTTCCAGAACCTTTGCCCACGCCGACCCGGTGCGGGAGCCCATTCCCGTAGTGCCGACCTGCCACTACATGATGGGCGGCATCCCCACCGGCGTTTACGGCCAGGCGCTGACACAGAACGGCAATGGCAACGACCAGACGGTGGAAGGCCTCTACGCGGCAGGCGAAGTGGCCTGTGTTTCCGTGCACGGCGCCAACCGGCTCGGTGGCAATTCGCTGCTCGACCTGATCGTCTTCGGGCGGGCTTCGGGACTGCACATCGAAGACACCCTGCGCCAGGGAGTCAGCTACCGCGAGGCGAGCGATTCGGACCTCGAGGCATCGCTCACGCGCCTGAACCGCTGGAACGATTCCGACGGCGGGGAGTCCGTCGACGGCCTGAAACGGGAACTGCAGACCGTCATGCAGAACAGCTTCGGCGTATTCCGCACGGAATCGCACATGCGCACGGGTATCGTGAAGCTCGATGAACTTCGGCAACGCATCGGTGCGGCGCATCTCGGCGACAAGAGCCACGCCTTCAACACCGCGCGCCTGGAAGCCCTGGAACTCGACAATCTCCTGGAGGTTGCCGAGGCCACGGCGATCGTGGCCGAGGTGCGCCGGGAAAGCCGCGGCGCCCACGCCCGGGAAGACTACCAGCAGCGCGACGACGACAACTGGTTGTGCCACTCCCTGTACTTTCCCGAGGAAAAGCGGGTTGGCAAGCGCGACGTCAATTTCGCGCCGAACACCGTACCAGTCTTTGAGCCAATGGAACGGAAGTACTAGGCGCCTCGCCTGGCGGCGAGGCAATCAAGTTGCTCCGCAACTTGTCGAGGTCGATCCAGAATGCAACTCATCTGTACACATCAAGGCCGCTCAAGGATTCTAGGCGCCTCGCCTGGCGGCGAGGCGATCGAGAATGCTCACGCATTCTCCCAACGGCGTTACGAAACTGTGCTCAACTGTCAAGACGGGACATCCTCAAGAACGCTAGGCGCCTCGCCTGGCGGCGAGGCAATCAAGTTGCTGCGCAACTTGTCGAGGCTGTTCGAGAATGCAACTCATCGGTACACATCAAGGCCGCTCAAGGATTCTAGAACCACACCATGGTCAGAGACCATGGTCCCAATGAAACTCCGCTCGGATTCCATTGCCACGCCGCTTGAAGTGAAAGGCGAACTGTCGGCTGGATGGGGTCGCCAGGCAGGCAGGAAGATGGCCCCGTCCGGACCGTTTGCCGCGCACCCGAATCTGTGAGACGTTTTTTGCCGGTTGGCGCCGACTCGGTCCGGCTTTCCCGGGAACCAATTTGCAGAACGTTCAGGCTAGAATGGAGTCAAAGAGGTACGGAGGCGCCATGCACGTCAGTGTCTATCGATACAACCCGGAGTCGGACGACCAGCCGCACATGCAGGACATGTCCGTCGAGCTGCCCGAGGGGCGTGACCTCATGGTGCTCGATGTGCTCGCGCTGCTGAAAGAGCAGGATCCGAGCCTGTCGTACCGCCGCAGTTGCCGTGAAGGGGTATGCGGCTCCGACGGCATGAACATGAACGGCAAGAACGGCCTGGCCTGCATCACGCCGGTGTCCGAGGCGGCGCGCGGCGGCAAGCTGGTGCTGCGGCCGCTGCCGGGGCTGCCGGTGGTGCGCGACCTGGTGGTCGACATGGCCCAGTTCTACCGCCAGTACGAGAAGATCAAGCCCTACCTCATCAACGAGTCGCCGCCGCCGGCCCGGGAGCGCCTGCAGACGCCGCAGGAACGGGCGAAGCTCGATGGCGCCTACGAATGCATACTCTGTGCCTGCTGCTCCACCGCCTGCCCGTCGTTCTGGTGGAACCC
>CAZNFI010000091.1:0-11983 GCA_964572185.1 uncultured Pseudomonadales bacterium | reverse complement strand
TTTGTGGGTGTCCTGACCTATTCCGCCCTCGCTTTTTCCAGCTTGCACTTTTCCGGGTGTGCACTCCGGTTTTTTTGGATTAGTGTGGCGGAGATTGATAGGCTCAGTGGCTTACGCACTTCATTCGGGGATTTGTGATGGCACATGACATCGTTATTCGTGGTGGCGACGTCGTGGATGGAACCGGCGCCGAGCCGGTGCGCGGCGATCTTGCCATTGATGGCGGCACGATCGCCGCTGTCGGGAAGGTTGACGGTCGGGGCAGGCGGGAAATCGACGCCGAAGGGCTGGCGGTAACGCCTGGATTCATCGATCTGCACACCCACCTCGACGCCCAGATCGGTTGGGATCCGGAAATGACGCCGATCAGCTGGCACGGCGTCACCACCGCGCTCATGGGCAACTGCGGCGTCACCTTCGCTCCCTGCAGGCCCCAGGACAACGAACTTCTCGCGGGCATGATGGAAACCGTCGAGGACATCCCCAAGAACGCCATCCTCACGGGGCTGCCCTGGAACTGGGAAGATTACGGCGGCTACCTGGACGCGATCGAACGCCTGCGGCCCGCGCTGAATGTCGCCGGCATGGTCGGCCACTGCGCGGTTCGCTTCTATGTGATGGGCGAACGCGCCGTCGAGGAGCAGGCGACGCCCGAGGAGCGCCGGCAGATGACCGATGTGGTGGCCCATTCCATGGACCGGGGTGCGGTCGGTTTTTCGACCAACCGGTTCGAGCCGCACAGGCTGCCCGATGGTCGCTCGGTTCCCGGAACCTTCGCCGACCCGCAAGAACTGGTGCAGATCGCTGGCGCAGTCGGGCCGCGCAACGGGCTGATACAGGCGGTCGGCGCCAATTTCAAGGTGCTCAAGGCGATCGCAGAGGCAACCGAGGGACGCGTGCTCTACAGTTCTTCGGCAGAGCGGCACGCCGGCTCGGGCAAATCCAGGGCCGAGACGGTCGCGGCGCTCTGCCAGTACGGCGACGTCACCGCCATTGCCCACGTGCGCGCTTCGGGGTTCCTGTTCGGCCTGCAATCCATGCTGCCGGTACAGGGCGGCGCCTGGGAAACCTTGCGTCGGCAGAACCTCGCCGGACGCCTGGCCAGCATTCGCAACGAGCAGACCCGCGCCAGGCTGATCGAGGAAGGCAACAACGCGGAACTGCGCTTTTCCATGGCCGACGTGTTCTATCTGGGCGACGACGAAACACCCGATTACACCGCCCCGGCGGATCAGAACCTGCTGGCCCAGTCGGCTGCAGCGGGCGAACACTGGGTAGAGACATTCCTGCGCCTGTCCCTGGAGACCGACGGCCGCGCGCTGTTCAACCTGCGCGCGTTCAGCCCCGACCTCAAGGAACTCGGCGACATGTTCACCAGCAAGCATGTCTTTCCAAGCCTGGGCGATGCCGGAGCGCACGTCTCGCAGATCATGGACGGCGGCTGGTCGACCTTCATTCTCTCCTACTGGGTGCGTGAAGCCGGGCTGTACAGCCTGGGCGAAGGCATCCGCCGCCTGACCTCGGGCCCGGCGCGCGTCATCGGCCTCAGCGACCGCGGCACCCTGGTGCCGGGAATGCGCGCCGACGTCAATGTCTTCGACCCGGCCAGAGTTGCCGAACGCCAGCCCGTGCTCGTGCATGACTTTCCCGGCGGTGCGCCGCGCTTCATCCAGAAGTCGACGGGCTACAAGGCCACCATCGTCAACGGCGCGGTGACGCTGGAAGAAGGCGAGCTCACCGGCGCGCGCGCCGGCCAGGTGCTGCGTCACAGCGGATAGGTCATGTAGAGCGACGTTCCTCGTTGGTTGGAAAGAGAAGCAGGGGCCGCCCCTCAACGGCCCCGTTCCGGACACGTGGCTTCGGATCATTCCAGACGAACGGTAAGCTCCGCCTGCGAAGCCGCATGATCCAACCAATGGAGGACCCGTCACATGAACGAAGCACTGCAGGCACTGATAACCCGTGTTGCACGCCTGGAAGCCAAGGAAGCGGTACAGAGTGCATTCAATCGCTACCTGTACAGCCTGGACACCGGCTTCGGCGACGACATAGTCGATTGCTACACCGAAGATGCCATTCTGGATGTGCCGAATTTCCCCGGCGCCGGCGGGCAAGACCTGCACTTCGAGGGGCGCGCCGAAATCGAGCCCCTGTACGCGCCTTACAGCAACGGCCCGAAAGGCATTCGCGGCGGCCATCACTCGGCGAACCTCGCCATCAACGTGGCGCACGACCTGCAAAGCGCCGATGTCACCGCCTACTTCATGACCAGCACTGAAAACGGTGTGCAGGGCGGCCGCTACGAAGGCGCCATGCGTCACTGCGCAGACGGGCAATGGCGCTGGCAGACACTGGCAATCACCAGCGCCTGGGGATGGAAGGCCAGGGATTTCGAAACGGTGTCCGAACCGGTGGGCCTCGGCTATTCGCCTTTCGGCGGGCGCCATGCGGCATACACCAGCCCGTTGTGACGACTGCGAGCCCATGCCACGCTCGGCGGCTTGAAGCGGGCCGGCAGCGGCTCGGGCCGAGGCACTGACTGCGAATCCAGCATGCCTGACAACAGCGAATCGCCAGTCGAATCGGAACCGGCGCCGCCGCCGACAGGCGGCGCCTACGCCTGGTACGTCGTTGCCGTTCTCATGTTCGCCTACATCGTCGCCATCGTCGACCGGCAGATACTGAGCCTGCTGGTCGAGCCGATCAAGCGCGACCTGGGCGTGACCGACACGCAGATCGGCCTGCTCGCCGGCTTCGCCTTCATCCTGTTCTACTCGATTCTGGGCGTACCCATTGCCAGGCTCGCCGACCGAAAAAACCGGAAGGCGATCATCTCGATCGGCATCGTCGTCTGGAGCCTGATGACGGCTGCCTGTGGGCTGACCAAAACCTACATCCAGCTGTTTCTCATGCGAATCGGCGTGGGCGCGGGCGAAGCGGCGCTGTCTCCGGCCGCCTATTCGATCATGGCCGACTACTTCCCGCCGCAGAAACTGGCGCGGGCGATCGGCGTCTACGCCATGGGCCTGTACGCCGGCTCCGGCATAGCGCTGCTGGCCGGCAGCGCCGTGGTCGCCATGCTCAGCGGGCCCGGGATGATCGAGCTTCCGGTAATCGGGCAACTGCACCGCTGGCAGATGACCTTCATCGTCGTCGCCATACCCGGATTTCTCGTGCTCGCGCTGATGACGAGCATCCGCGAGCCGCAGCGCCGACAGTACGCCTATGACGGCTCGCACCGCGACATCGAAGCCGAACGGATTCCGTTCCGCGAGATCTTCCGGTTTTTTCGGGAAAATCGTCGCCTGATCATCGCTCACTTCGGCGGCTTCCTGATGACCGGCACGGTAATCAGCGCCTTCCTGATCTGGGTACCGGAATTCCTGCGCCGGACCTATGGCTACAGCATTGCCGAGGCCGGTGCGATTTACGGACTTGCGCTGTTGCTGTTCGGCACCGCCGGGCCCTATTTCGGGGGCTGGTTCGCCGAGCGGCTGGCCAGGCGCGGCTACCGCGACGCGGAGATGCGCGCGGCGGCCATCTGCAGCACGATCATGATTCCGATTTCCATTGCCGCACCACTGGCGCCCGATCGTGTTTCCGGGCTGGTCATGCTGGCGTTGCTCAGCTTCATCCTGGCTTCCGCACAGGGGTTGCCGCCCACGATCATGCAACTCATCGCGCCCAACAAGATGCGGGCGCAATTCACGGCTTTTTTCATTCTGGTGGCGGCGCTGGCCGGCTTTTCGCTTGGGCCCGCACTCACCGCCATGCTCACCGACTATGCATTCGGCTACGACGCGGCGTTGCCTTATTCGCTGGCCATCGTCAGCGCCGTGCTGACCCCCGTGGGCGTCGCACTCCTCGTCTACGGGCTGAAACCCTATCGCGAGCGCCTGGCGACGCAGCAGGCAGCGGCTCAACCCCAGCTCGAACCGCAGGCGACTGGCACATCGTAGGTACCGATTCGGCCGATCGCGCCGGCATCGCTGTCGGTGCAGGGCGCCCGCCACCTGCCGATCAACCGTAGCGTACCCCCTGGCGGTCGAGTTCCCGCCGCAGCCAGCGCTTGCGCTCGCTGTTCGAACTCCTGTCCTGTCCCGCTGGCTTCAATGGTCTGCCCGTGGCGAGCGAAGCACTCCCGTTCAGCGTACCGAAGTTCCGCACCTCGTGGCCGCTCGGTGCCCGCAAAAACCAAATCGCAGGACTTTTGTTCCAGGAGAGTTCCCACAACGGCGTTGAGCCGTGTCGCTGACGCGCAACGAACAGCATCGAGTACACCGATGAGAGCGGGCGTGAGGTGCGGGCGCCTCCGGCACCTGCAAGGCACTTCAGCGCGTTAGAATATTGCAGGACAGAGTACGCTTAGCGTGGCCGGAGGCCCGCACTTCATGCCCACTCGGGGCCCGCACCAGGGAACCCGTAGGCAAATCGACGCAGGAAATCGAAGATTATCAAATAATCAATGACCTGAAGAATTGTTTCAGGAAAGCACTCAGGAGGAGGGAGCAACGATGAACAGGCACCGCCACATTGGACGGACAGGATTTGCGGACCGGCACCACCCGGCTGCGGTGATAATGCTCGCATTGCTGCTGGCCGCTACCGCCTTCGGCGTGCGCGCTGAGATTCCGGACGGAAAAGGGGGCCACGACGAACTGGTGGCACTGTTCCAGGAACTCCACGCCTGGGAAACCGCCCATGCGGTCGATGCCATGCCCGACTACACCACCTCGGCAGTGGCGCAACGCCGCGCCGAACTCGGCAGTATGCATGCCCGCCTGCAGGATATGGGGGTGCGCCGATGGTCAGTCGCCGAGCGGGTCGATTACCTGACGGTACGCGCGGAACTTGACCAGCAGCGGTTCATTCTGGAGGTAACCCGGCCCTGGTCGAGAGACCCGGTTTATTACCTTCCCCCCCTGCTCGAACTGGCCTTTACCGAGCTGCCGGCGGCGGGCGACGACCTGGCGACGTTGCGATCGCGGTTGCAGGCCATACCCGAGTTCCTGCTTGCCGCCCAGCAGAACCTCACCGAAGTGGCCTCCGACTACGCGGATCTCGCCTTGCGCACGCTGACGCTGTCCGACGGCGTGGAAAACGGCTATCCCTACCGGGCCGACCCGCCCGACGGCATCATCGGCTGGTACGAAGACCTGCACGCCCGGGCCGCAGCGCAGCCTGAACTGACAGACGACGTCTCGGCGGCACTGGCGGCCATCAGGGGCTTTCACCGCTGGCTGGTCGACAATCGCAACTCGATGACCGGCGCCAACGGCGTCGGCATCGAGGCGCTCGACTGGTTCGTGCAGAACGCGCTGCTGCTACCGTACACCTCGGCGGAAATGGTCGTGCTTGCCGAACGCGAACTGGAGCGGCTCTGGGGGTTCTATGCGCTTGAGCAACATCGCAACCGCGATCTGCCCGAACTGACCATTGCGGGTTCGCAAGCCGCCTACCAGGACCGGCTGGCCAGCACCGATGCGCATCTGCGCAAGTGGCTTCGCAGCGAGAGCTTCATCTCGATACCCGACTACATCCCGCGGGGCTGGCGCGAGATGGGTTACAACGTGCCGTGGATCGCGCGCGCGACGCCGCCGAATTTCTGGGAGCAGGTGCAGTTCCGCGACCCCTCGCCCGACCACCTGCATGCGGTGATACCCGGACATCGCTTCGATGCCCTGGTGGCGGCCAACAACCCGCACCCGATTCGCGGCAAGGTCAACTTCGGCGCCCGCTGGCAGGGCTGGGCCGTCTATCTCGAAGAAGCCGGGCTGCAGGCCGGCGCACTCGAGCACCGGCCGCGTGCCCGCGAACTCATCTATGTCTTCGGCCTGTGGCGCGCGGCCCGCTCGCTCGGCGACATCTACAACCAGTGGAACGAAATGACGGCCGCCGAAACCGCCGAGTACTGGATGGACATCACGCCGATGATGGACCCGGACGTCGCGCGAAAGTACGCCTACCTGCGCCCGGAACCGGGCCATGGCCTGGAATACACCATCGGCAACATCCAGATGTTCCGGCTGCTCGCAGATCGCAAGCGGCAACTCGGCAACGACTTCGTGCTGGGAGACTTCCACGATGAGTTCATCTCGAAAGGCCGCATCCCGATTTCGCTGATCCGCTACGAGATGACCGGCCACGACCAGGACATCAACCAATTCTGGAACCGCCAGCCCCTGTCGTCAGTGACTTCGCGACAGCGCCAGGCACATGCGCCGTAGCAACAAAACCCTGGCGTTGCTGTTTTCCAGACCAAGCGGCCAGGTGGTACGGTCCTGTGGCGTGTCAGCATTGCCGCTGCGCGAAACTCCCGCACTCACCCGGAACGGCAAGGCTGCCAACCGCGCAACCGTGCACAGCGCCGCCGCGTGGGGAACTTCCAGGAAAGGAATTTTTCCAAGTTAAAGACCACCGGGTCTGTTTACTGCCGCTGGTTCCGGGTTACGCCGGGCGGAACAACCCGCAGTCACGGCTTGCCAGGGAGTCTGGCAATGTGTTTCAACTGTGCAATCGAGGGCTAACCGCGCCTATATCATGAAAAAAACGCTCATCGGTTTCCTTTGCGGCGGCGTACTCGGCGTGATGGCCGGCGCCGGGGGCATGCTGCTGGCGTTTCCGTTCCTGTTCCCGCCGCCGGTAGTCAACGAAACCGTGGCGGCAATGGCCGGCCGCGATGTGCCGGCGCTGGTCGAGGCGCGCTTTCGGGAAGGCGTCGCCGGGCAGGATGCCGCACACTGGGGCCGCGGCGGCGTGCGTGTTTATCCCGGCGACGACGGCAACGCGCTGATCGAACTGCAGCCGGACTTCGAAGTCGGCCCCGGGCCCAACTTCTGGGTTTATCTGAATACCCGGGGCGGCATCGACGACGAGGCCGGCTTCGAGGCCGACAGCGGCCGTGTTCGCATCGCCCGGCTGAAGAGCTTTACCGGCTCCCAGGTGTATGCCGCCGATGCGCAGACCTGGGCCGGGGCGGGCGCGGTTACCATCTGGTGCGAGAGCTTCGGCCAGTACATCGCTTCCGCAGACCTATAGCGATGCACCCCCCCTGTCTGCCTCGACTTCGATCTCGACCTCCTCTTCCTGCACGCCGCGGTGACGATCCCTCATGATCTTGAAGGCGCGCATGGATATTCCCTGTAGCGGCTCAACCGCGACCGTGCGGCCGCGATTTTCCCGGCGCACGGTCGCTTCCCCGGTTTCGTCGAGGTCGGCAAGCAGCCGGTAGGCTTCGTCGGCGCTGCCGATATCGGCGTCGTTGATGCGGCGCAGCACGTCTCCGGGCTTGAGTTCGCTGCCGGGCGGTGCGTTCAGAACCAGTACGCCGGCATCGACGCCGAAGTACTTGCCGAGGTCCTCGCCCACATCCACCAGCTTCAGATCGCCCTTGCGGTGGCCGCCGCTGCGGCCGCGCAGCATGCGAACGTGCTTGTCCCCGGAAGGAAACATCGACCAGTCCATGTCGCGACCGTTCCAATTCCAATGAAAGGGCCCTTTTCTGTGCGGCCGCCGCATGGCTTCCACATCGACATTGTGCGCATCGCCGTCACGCATCAGAACGATCTTCACGGTGTCGCCGGGGTCGACCCCATCCATCGCCTTGCGCAACCGCCTCGCCGGATGCGCCTCGTCTGCCAGGTCGCGATCGTTAATGGCGACGATCACGTCATCGACCAGCACGCCGGCCGCCTCGGCACCGCTGTCAGGTGTTACGCCGACCACGCGCACGCCGTCGTCGTCGTCGCGGATCACCACCCCAAGCATGGCGCCATCGGCGAATATCTCACGGAATTCGATGGTTTCCACGCTCTCCAGAGCATCCTCGAACGCCTCGCGCGCTTCGGTGAGGCGTTCGAGCGCCATCGCCGCCGCATCCTGCGCCTCCGCGGCGATGCTCGTTTCGTCCTGGGGCTGCTCAGCCGCCCAGCCGTTGGCGGCGGCAAGAATCAGTGCGGAAAAAACTGCAAATCTCACGTTACACTCTCCTTTTTTGAGCGTAGTTTCAAATCTTCGGCGAACTGCTCACGCGCCCTGATGGCGTCAGTGAACAAGCGCCGCCTGTCAATAAACCGCGCGACGGATGAGATCCTCGCGCTGTATCTGTTCGGCACGCACCAGGGTGTCCATCAGTTCCGCCCGTTCGCGCCAGAGCCGTTCACGAGCCGCCAAATCGACGGGCTCCACGGTAACGAGCCGGTTCAGCGACTCGTCCACCGAGGCAATGCGCGCCGCAAGCAGGCGACGGGCTTCCAGGCCCTGACCGTCCGCAAGCTGCACACCAGGCATGCCCGGCAGGGTTCGGCGGCGGGATTCCGCCAGCCGTGAACGTTCCATCCAGGCAGCCACGGCTGGTTCCGATAGCACCGCATCGGCTACCGCGGGGTGCGACGCTGCGGTGCCAGTCACCTGCTGCTGCGCCGGTGCGGAGCCCCTGTCGATCTGCAGGGCGGTCACGGCCAACGCCGCCACGAAGACGCCTGCCGCGAGCGCCCGCCAGGGAAACGAGCGATGCGAGTGATGCTCCCGATGCAGGCGCTTCTCGATCATCCGCCAGACTTCCGGGGGCGCCTCCAGCTCCGGCAAGGCCTTGAGTTCGGTCTCGATGGCCTGCCGACGCTGTTCCGGGGTTTTCGGCTTGCCGTCAAGCACGGCAAACCCTGCTTGTTGCCGGGTCATCGTTGTGCTCCGTTGTGCCAAAGCGTGCGTCAGCCATTGCCGAGAACGCACGCGACAGTTGCGTCTTGGAAAAACTCGCGGTGTAGCCGAACGCGCGGCCGATTTCTTCGTGCGTGAACCCTTCTATGCAATGCATCCACACCACCATCCGCGCGGTACCGGGCAGCTTCGCGAGCGCCTGGTCGACGTCCACGGCCCTGTCCGTGGCGTCCTGAGCGGTGGTTCGCTCATCGCCCACAAGTGCCTCACGCCGCTGATGCCAGGGTGAACGCACCCGCATCAGGCAGTGATTCATGGCAATGGTGCGCACCCAGGCCGGAAACGCCATGTCCTCTGCCAGCGTGCCCGCCTTGCCCAGCACGTCGACGAACGTGTCCTGCATCACCTCCTCCGCCGCAGCCTCGTCGCGCAGTACGCGGCGGGCCAGGCTGTACACCGGGTTGGCGAAAGCGCGGTAAACCACCTCCTGGGCCTTGCGGTCGCCCTTTTTCAGGCGCCGGATTACCGCAGGGTCAAGGTCGATGTCGGTGAAACGGGACATATATCCAGTTGGATGCGCCAGCGCGGCAAATGGTCGCAGACAATTTTGACTTGCATGCAGGCTATTGAGAACCTGCGCCCACAGATTGAGGACACCCATGTTTCAAGACGCAGGAAGCCTTGTGCCGTCATCGCGGAAAAGTACGCAGACACTCTGAGGAGACCACCGTGAAAATACTCGCAGCAACGATTCTGGCACTGGCGGGACTATCGGCACTCACGGCAGCCGCCGAAGATTACGTTCAGTACGCCAATCTCATATCCGGCCTGGAACTCGGGGACTGACCCCCTGACCGCAGTCCGGCGGTTTTCGGTTGCCGGTAAGCCAGGCAGGCATCCGCCATTGACCCAACACCAAGGATACCCATCATCCCTCAAGGAAACGCATGAAGCGCCCACACCAACAACCACCAACGGCCCACATGCTCAACGGGCCGGAGATCGTTGAGCACATTGCCTCAGACGAATTCGCGGCTCTGCTCGGCGTGCGGCTTGTCGAGAGCGAACCCGACCGCGCGGTGATCGAACTGCCCTACCGCTCCGACCTTGGCCTCGGGCGCATCCACGGCGGCGCCATCAGCGCGCTGGTCGACATCGCCGCCACCGCCGCGTTCTGGTCGTCTCCGGAGGTCACGCCGGAGTCGCGGGGCACCACGGTCGGGTTCACCGTCAACTTCCTCAGCCAGGCTGTTGCCACCGACCTCATCGCAACCGCGACGGTCCGGCGGCGCGGCGGCACGCTGTCTACCGGCGATGTGACCGTCCGCGACAGCCAACGCCGGGAAGTGGCGGCAGCGATCGTTACCTACAAATTGACCGGCTACCGCGGCAGCCGCTGACTGCCGGGCGCTCGCGCGAGGCGACATCGTCTTGCGCGCCCATCCCTGGCGTCCCGGCCGTGGCGGCGCATTCAGCTTCGCCACACCACCGGGTACTGATCGCAGTCGAGCGGGTCGCCGTCCTTCAGCAGGCTGCTGCGCAGGCCCGCGTTGGTGCCGGGCCTGCTCGAATAGGTGATGTCGTCACCGGTGTAGCGAGCCGTGTATCCGCGGCGGCGAATCGATTGACTCAGATTGCCGCCGGCCCCGTGCAGCGTCAGCGCGTGGAATGCATAGACATCTCCCGGTTCGAGATCGAAGCTGAATATGTCGTAGTGGTGCCGTGCCGACTCGACATCGGGCACGGTTTCGTAGTCGGGGTTGCGCTCGTAGTCCGTCAGCGTGTTGCGTCCGAATACCTCCGGTTGAAAGAACCGCCCCCACTTGTGCGACCCGCGCACGAACTCCACCGCACCGGTCTGGTCGGTGGTGGTATCGAGAGCCACCCAGAACGACAGCACCTGGTAGCCGTCGATGGGCCAATACGGCTGGTCGTTGTGCCAGCGGGTTCGATTGGCGGTACCGGGTTCCTTGACGAACAACTGGTCGTAGAGCAGGTTCACCTTCTGCGAACCCAGGATCCGCGCGGCCAGCCGCGGCAGCGGCGAGTCGAAACAGAAACGGCGGAAGCCCTCGTGAAATTCCCAGGTTCGCAGGTTGCCGTGAAAGCGGCCGCGCCCGTCTTCCGGCGCGTAGCCATGGAAATAGGGAGCCGGGTCGGCGATGTCGTCCTCGATCGCCGCGGCCAGCACCTCGCGCCATCGCTCGTTGACCACGCCGCGCAGGGCGATGGCCCCATCGGCGTGAAAAGCTGCAACCTCACTCTCGCTGACAGTCATGGCGGGTTCCATGGCGGGAATCGGCGTCTCAATTGGACCCTACCCTAGCCTTCCGGGTCAATGAGTCAAGCGGTCACTCGCTGCCAACCCGATCAATGCGCGAACGGCTTGTCGATGGATCGCCTACATCGCCGCCATGGCGGGCTGCTTGTGCCAGTTCCCGTCCTTCATGATGCCGACCAGTCTGTCGTGATCCTGCAGCACGGTGATGTCGCTTGAGGGGTCTCCGTCAACCAGCAGGAGGTCCGCCAGGTAGCCCGGCGCCACGCGGCCCAGTTGGTCGGGGCGCTCGAAGATCTCCCCGCCGAGCACCGTGGCGGCCCGGATGGTCTCCATGGGCGTGAAGTCCAGCAGGTCCACGAAGTGCTGCAGGTCCCGGGCGTTGGTGCCGTGGGGTGTCCAGGCGAAGCCGTAGTCGCCGCCGGGAAGTACGCGCACACCCCGCTTGTGGAGTTCCTTCAGCCCGACGATCGAGTGATCGAGCTCGTCCTTGTAGCCGACCGCCTCGGCCGCCTCCTGCGGGTAGCCGAACTCCGCCGCCTCGTACAGGGTGGCCCACAGCCAGTGCAGCCCCGGTGCCACGAACACGTCGTCGCGGCGCGCCTCGAAGAGATCCGCGGCCTCGTCGTCGATGTAGCTGGCGTGGTAGATGATGTCCACGCCCTGGTTGAGGCACTGCTTGATGGATTCGGTGCTGCGGGCGTGGGCGGCCACGCGCCTGCCCACCCGGTGGGCTTCGACCACCGCGGCCCGCACCTCCTCGTCGCTCATGTAGGTGTCCTTGGCCCAGACGCGCTCGGTGATTGACTCACCCGAGAGGATCAGCTTGACGATCTCGACGCCCATGCCGCACATCTCCCTGACGGCGCGCGTGATCTCCTCCGTGCCGGAGACGATTCGGCTGATCCCATTCACCAGCACGCCGGCGGGCGTGGCCAGTTCCTGGCCGCTCGCCAGGTAGCGGGGGCCGGGAATCATGCCGGCGTTGATGGCGTCGCGGCAGGCGATGTCGATGCGCTCCTTGGCCGAGGCGGCGCCGACGCACAT
>CAZNFI010000090.1:4689-12000 GCA_964572185.1 uncultured Pseudomonadales bacterium | reverse complement strand
CCTACGCCGCGGCGAAAGCCGGGCTGCATGCCATGACCACCGGCTTTGCCTGGGCCTTTGCGCCCAAGGTGAGGGTGAACTGCCTCATGCCGGGGCCTTTTCTCACCGACATCTCCAAGGCCTGGGATCTGCCGGCGGCCGAGGCGCGGGCCAGGAATGGCCACGTGCTGCAGCGGCTTGGTGAGCCTCAGGAAATCGTCGGTGCTGCCCTGTTTCTGGCATCGAATGCCTCGAGCTTTACCTCCGGCAGTGTCGTCTCGGCGACCGGGGGTTCCGAGTTCAAACACTGACCAGGCCGCCCCGGCCGGGGTGGAAAGCGGCGCCGGGGGGCGAGCCCCGCCCGATGCGTTGTCAGGAGCCGCCGGACCAGGCCTCCAGTATGGCTTGGGTGGGCGCAACGCGGGCCAGGTGCCTGATGGTGTGCTTCATGATCTGGTCCTGGTACTGCATCGGCGTTCCCGCGACCGCATCGGAGGGCACCACCACGTTGTAGCCCCGGTTGGCGAGATCCATCACGCTGTTGGGGATACCCACGTTGAGCGATACGCCCACCACCACCACGGTGCTGACGCCGAGGATGCGCAGCACCGGGTCGATGCCGCTGTCGTGCACGGCGCCCATGCCATGCAGGCGCGTCATGACCAGGTCGCGCTCGTCGGGACCGAGTTCCGGCACCACCTGGCAGCCGGGCTGCAGCCGGCTGTCGGGCTCTGGCCGGCTATCCGCATCCGGCAGCACGCCCCGGAGTTGATACAGGACGATGTTGCGATTGCGTGCCAGCGAGTCGCGGCGAAAGTGCTTGACGGCGTGCAGTACCGGCACATCAGCCAGGCGGGCCGCATCGGCCAGGCGCACGATATTGCCGAGGATGCGCCGGGCGTTTGCGGCCAGGTCGCCGTCGGCGTCAAAGACGCTGGATTGCACTTCGTTGGTGAGCAACGCGGTGTGGTTCGGGTTGACCAGGGGCGTGATGTCGATTGGCATGAGTCGGTTCCAGAGTACTTCAGTGGCCTTGATGAGGGTTTTCGTTTGCCTTCAATCGCAGAGACCGAACTGGCTGGCCGGGTGTGTCTTTCTGCGCACTGCCGACACGCGCTCGCCTACGCAGGGGGCTTCAGTATGCTTTAACTGCGCGGCAAGATCATGAAACGGGAATTTCGGCAGATCGTCGAACAGGCGCTGGGCGCGGAATGCGACTGACCGCTGCGCTTCCCAATCGGCTTGCGATTGCGCACCATGTCGGCAAATCGTTTGGCCCGCACCCACTTGCACGGAGGAGAACATGACCCCGGAACAGGCCACAGCCCGCGAAGCCATCAGATATACCATGTCCGTCTATAACACCGAAGGGGACAGGGGCCGCCTGGAGGGCCTGGCCTCGGCCTTCTTCGAAGACGGCGTGCTCGAAACCGCGTCGGGCACGTTTCGTGGGCGCGCCGCCATTGTCGAAGGATTGGACGGGGGCATAGCCAGGCGCGCGCGTGACCCGGAGGGGGGCGTGGGTTTCGTGCGGCACAACCTGACCACCAGCCGCATCGAGTTCGACTCCGACAGTGAAGCCAGGTGCTGGACCTATTTCATCGTCTATACCCGGTTCGGGCCCGACCACATGGGTACCTACATCGATCATTTCCGAAAAAGCGGCGACCGCTGGCTGATCGCCAACAGGCGGGTCAAGCTGCATTGGAACAACCCGGATTCCACCTTTCACGGAGACTAAGCCGTTGAGGCGCTCTGTAAATTGAAAAGGTGGTTCGAATGTGCGCCTCATCTGTCCCGTCGAGGCAGTTCGGGAACTCCAGGCGCGTTGCCCGGCGGCCCGGCCCCGTCCGGCTTGACTCGATTAAAGAAACCCTATTTTAATTAGTTATACGAATCCGAATGGCTATCCGACGGGCCAAAGCAGGCGTGTCGTTGACCAAACCATGCGCTGAATCCGCCGCGGGGCCGGGGTGATTCGACAGGGCGGCAAACGCGCCGGGGCTCGGTCCGGTGGGCGTACAGTAGCGGATGCTGCGGGAGGCGCATCATGAACCTGGACTACACCGGGGAGTATCTGGCCTTTCAGGAGGAAGTGCGCGCGTTCCTGGCGGAAAACTGGCCGCCCAAGGGCGTGGATCTCGACCTGGACCGTGCCGCTCAAGTGCGCGCGTTTCGCCTGAAGGGCATCGACCGTGGCTACCTGTACCGCGGCATTCCCCGGCGCTTCGGCGGTTCGGAACAGGTGGCCGACCCGCTCAAGGCGCGCATCATCACCGAGGAGTTCATCGCCGCCCGCGCACCGCGCGAGATCGAAGGCAACGGCATCTCCCGGGTAGTGCCCACGCTGCTGCAATGGGGCAGCGAATGGCAGAAGGAGAAGTTCATCCCGCCGGCCATTCACGGCGACCACATCTGGTGCCAGGGCTACTCCGAGCCGGGCGCCGGCTCCGATCTCGCCGGCCTGCGTACCCGCGCCGAACTGGTGGGCGATGAGTGGGTGATCAACGGGCAGAAGGTGTGGACGAGCCGCGCGCACCTGTCGAAATACATGTTCGCCCTGGTGCGCACCGAGCCCGACGAGCCGCGCCACGCCGGCATCTCCTACCTGCTGGTGCCCATGCATCAGCCCGGCATCGAGGTGCGGCGCCTGCGGCAGATCACCGGCGGCGCCTCGTTCAACGAGGTGTTATTCACCGATGCCAGAACGCCCGCCGGCTGGCTGGTGGGAGAGCGCGGCAGGGGCTGGGAGGTGTCGCGCACCACGCTGAAGTTCGAACGCGACCAGCTCGGCGGGCCGGAGCAGGGCCGCGAGCTGTACCGCAAGACGGTGGGCCTCGCCCGGCGCACGGCGCGCAACGGTGTGCAAGCCATCAAGGACCCGGAAGTTCGCCAGTGGCTGGCGGCGCTTGAGGGCTTCGTGCTGTCCTCGTACTGGTCGGGCCAGTTCCAGTTCTCCAGGGACGCCAAGGGCGAGAGCACTGGCGCCCTGGGCTACATGAACAAGTTTGTCACCATGCACACCATCGGCATGGAGGTGGCGCGCATCGCCCACGAGTTGATCGGCGACGACTCCATGCTGCTCGCCTCCGCCGTGGCCCATGGCACCGGCACCGACACCGGCGAGGACAGCGCGGTTACGCGGCGCCCGCCCCGGACAGTCGGCAACGAGCGCTGGGTGAACCAGATACTGGGTTCCCTGGCCGCCACCATGGGCGGCGGCACCTCCAACATTCAACGCAACATCATCGCCGAGCGGGGCCTGGGGCTGCCGCGCGACGTATAGACCGGAAGACAGATCAATGAGCGACAAATCCGCCGCGGCGCCGGTGAGGGAACACCGCATCGCCATTACCGAAGCGGAGATCGACAGGGCCCGGTCGCAGGTGGGCATTCCGCAACCCGACCATGTCAAGCGTCACGATGCGCGGCCATCGGCAGCCGGCATCGCGCATTTCGCCTTCAGCCTGGGCGATGACAACCCGCTCTGGCACGACCCCGGTTACGGCAGCACCACCCGCTGGCGCCGTCAGATCGGCTCGCCCACCTACCTGACCATTACCGGTGTCAACGAGACGCCCAAGTTCACCGCCGAGCGCAAGAAACAGTTCCGCCACCTGTTTCCCGGCGCGGGCGAATACGTTTCCGGCCAGTCCTGGGAGTGGTATCGGCCGGTCAGCCCGGGCGATGACATCTACTACGACATAGCGCTGACCAGCGTGCATGTGGTGCAGAGCAGCAAGTTCACCGGCGGCCAGTCAGTGCACATGATCACCCGTGACCTGTACGCCGACCATACCGGCGGCCCGGTGGGCATGAGCGAGACCCTGAAGATCGCCTCCGAACGCAGCGGCTCGAAAAAGACCGACCGCCACGCCGGGGTGCGGCACTGGCAATACAGCGACGCGGACATCGCGGCCATCGATGCGATCTATGCCGCCGAAGAGGCCCGCGGCGCAACGCCACGGTATTGGGAAGACGTTGAAGTTGGTGACCGGCTGCAACCGCTGGCCAAGGGCCCCCTCACGGTCACCGACATCATCGCCGAGCATCTCGGCCGCGGCATGGGCCACTACGGCCACGGGCCACTGCGTTTTCAATGGAAGACGCGGCAGAAGATCGGCGGCTTCTATGCCAAGAACACCCACGGCGTGCCCGACGTGGTGCAGCGGCTGCACTGGGAGCACGAGCGCGCCCGGGAGATCGGCCTGCCGCTGGCCTACGACTACGGCGACATGCGCATGAACTGGCTGACCCACCTGGTCACCAACTGGATGGGCGATGATGGCTGGTTGTGGAAACTCACCGGCCAGATGCGCGCCTTCAACTTCATCGGCGACTGGCACCTCATGGAAGGCACGGTGCGCGGCAAGCGGCAGGACGGCCGGCACTGCATCGTGGAACTGGAGATCAAGGGCACCTCGCAGCGCGGGTGGCTCACCTGTCCGGGAACCGCGGTGGTGATCCTGCCGTCCCGCAAACATGGCCCCGTGGTGCTGCCGGAACCGGCAGAGGTGTTGCGGGAGCGTGGGGCGGCCATGATGACGGAAGCGGCGCAACGCCGTCGGGCCGGGTAGCGACGGTGGATTTCGACCTCACCGAAGAGCAGTACCTGCTGGGTGAGACGGTGCGGCGCTTCTACGAGGCGGAAGCGCCAACCACGCGGTTGCTGGAATTGTACGATGCCGATGCGGGGCTCGACCGGGCGCTTTGGAACCGTTCGGCGGAACTGGGTCTGGCTGGCCTGCTGGTGCCGGAACAGTACGGTGGCGTGGGTCTGGCAATGCTGGAGCTGGCCGTGGCGTCCGACGCCATGGGCTACTGCGCGGCGCCGGGGCCACTGCTGGGCCACTCGCTGCTGACCCTGGCCCTGACCCTGGGCGGCAGCGGCGAGCAGAAGGCGCGGTGGCTGCCCGGGCTGGCCTCGGGTGAACTGGTGGGCAGTGTCGCCTTCGGCGAAGAAGGCGATGCGTGGCAGCCGGAGCAGTGGCGCCTTGCGGTCAGCGACGGCCGCCTGAGCGGTACCAAGAAGAACGTATTGTTTCCCTCGGATGCCGACCTGTTCCTGGTGGGCGTCGAGGGTGGGAGACTGGCCGTTGTGGAAAGCGACGCCCCGGGTGTCAGCACCCAGGATTGGGACGGCGTTGACCGTACCCGGCGCATCGGCGGCCTGGGCCTGGACGAGGCGCCCTGCGCCCTGCTGCCCTGCGACAGCGACGTTGCCGAACGGGTACGCGACGCCGGCCTGGTGTTCCTGGCCGCCGATGCGTACGGGGGTGCGCACAGGTCCGTGCGATTGACCGTGGACTATGCCAACGAGCGCGAGCAGTTCGGCAAGACCATCGCGCACTTTCAGGGCGTCAAGCACCAGATCGCGGATGCGGCCGCCGAGGTCGAGCCGGCCCGCGCGCTGGTCTGGTACGCGGCCTATGCCTTCGATCACCGCCCCGAGGAAGCGCCGCGCCTGGCGGCACTGGCCAAGGCGCACCTCGCCGACCGCTACGTCAATGCCTCGCGCACCATGGTGATGCTGCACGGCGGCATCGGCTATACCTGGGAGTTTCACTGCCAGTTCTGGCTGAAACGGGCGATGTTCGATCGCAATTACCTGGGCAGCCCGTCGGTGCATCGCGAGCGCGCGGCAGTGCTGGCCGGCTGGTAACCGCGCATGGCCCCGAAACGACCTGGCCGACTAACGACAGAACACTCAAAGGAGCAACCAAGCATGGAATTCGAAACGATTCTCTACGAGGAGAGCGACGATCACGTCGCAACCATCACCATCAACCGGCCCCAGGCGCTGAACGCCTTCAGCGGCCGCATGTGCGAGGAGTTCGAGTACGTCTGGCAGAAGGCCATCGTCGATGAACACATACACGCCTATGTATTGCGCGCGTCCATGGAATGCCGCGCGTTCTGCACCGGGGTGGATGTGCGCGGCGGCCGCGATGCCCCGGGTGCGCGGGCGGTCAGCGGCCCCAATGAGACCAACGACTGGTTCAAGCTGGACCCCGGCGAATACCTCGGCCCGCGCGCCAACAAGATGTGGAAGCCGGTGATTACCGCCGTGCACGGCATGTGCGCCGGCGGCGCCTTCTACTGGATTAACGAGTCGGACATCATCATCTGCTCGGAAGAAGCGACGTTTTTCGACCCGCACGTCACCTACGGCATGACCGCCGCCCTCGAACCGATCGGCGCCACCTACCGCATGCCGCTCGGCGACGTGATGCGCATGGCGCTGCTCGGCAATGACGAACGCATCAGTTCCCACTCCGCACTGCGCATGGGGCTGGTGACGGAAGTGGTGGAACGGGACGCCCTTTGGGCGCGCGCCCACGAAATCGCCGCCAGGATCGCCGCCAAACCGCCCGCCGCCACCCAGGGCACGGTACGCGCGGTGTGGGAATCGCTCGATCTGCCGCGCACGGCAGCGCTCAACATGGGCATGTCCTACACCATCATCGGCAACCCGGTCGGCACCGCGCAGGTGGACCGTGATGCCGTGATGGCGGTGAAGAAAAAGAAGTTTGAAGTGCGGTAACGGTTTACCCCGGGCAACGGGTTGCCTATCGCATCCCGTGCCTATACCGTGCGTGGCCCTTGCCCCAATTGACCCGTGATCGGACATGGAACTTACCCTGAACGAGACGCGCATCATCGGCTGCCTGATGGAGAAGGCGGTGACAACGCCCGACCAATACCCGTTGACGCTGAATGCGCTCGTCAATGCCTGCAATCAGAAATCGAGCCGCGACCCGGTACTGGCTCTGGAGCCCGCGACCGTACAGCGCACGGCGCGTGAGCTGCATGCCAGAAAGCTGCTGACTGCCGACGAGAATTTCCGGACCGGGGTGGTGAAGTACAGGCACCGGTTCTGCAACACACCGTTCGGTGTGCGGCAATTCGCCGACGACGAATATGCGGTTGTCTGCCTGATGCTGTTGCGCGGGCCGCAAACGCCCGGCGAACTGCGCACGCGCAGTGGGCGGCTGCACGCGTTCTCCGAAAACGCCGCGGTCGAGGCGACCCTGCGCAGCCTGATGGACCCCGCCCGCGAGGGCGGCGCGGTGGTCGCCCGCCTGCCGCGCAAGCCCGGACGGCGCGACCACGAATACGCGCACCTGTTCTCCGGCGAGATCGAGACGGTTCCCCAGGACGAGTCCGCATCCCGGCCCTCAGGTCCCCGGCGCGACCGCGTGGCGGAACTCGAAGCCCGTGTTGCCGCGCTGGAAGCCGGCCTGGCGGAGTTGCGCCAGCACCTGGAAACGCCTTCCCCGGCCCGACCGGTTCACGAGTAAACCATTGCGGCCGTCAACAGTAGCGATATAG
>CAZNFI010000090.1:0-4589 GCA_964572185.1 uncultured Pseudomonadales bacterium | reverse complement strand
CCGGCCCGACCGGTTCACGAGTAAACCATTGCGGCCGTCAACAGTAGCGATATAGAGACCGTCACGCGGCGCTCGATTTCCTCAAGCGTGTGACGATGCGCCATTCAAAACGGCGGAAGTTGCAACGTTGCCGGCGCAGGCTCGTGCCGGGCCATGTCTGGATAGGCTTGACGACGAAGCCGATCAGCGAGCGCTTGTGCCCGCGACCTCGAACATCCCGCCGTCCCGGTTGCCCGCAAGGCAGATGGCCGTCAAGAGGCTGCCAAAAGGATTCCCCGGGGAGAGACATGGGAAGCGAGACATGGGCTTCACAACAGTCAGTTGGCGAAGCCCTCCATGCTACAGGACTTTCCTTTGCCGCCTCTCAGGCGCGGCGGGTTTCCGGCAGCCTGCATGGCGATGCGGTCGACCTTGATTCACGGCGTCGTTACCCGTATCTTACTTTTGCCTTACCGGTGTTTTTTTTGGCGTGCTGCGATGATCGAACCGGAACAACTCACGACAACCGTGTCCACCAAGGGTCAGGTCATCCTGCCCAAGGCGATTCGCCGAAGACTGCGCTGGCAGGCGGGTACGCGCCTTGTGGTGGAGAACACGCAAGAGGGTGTGCTGTTGAAACCATTGCCGGTGTTCAGCGAAACCAGGCCTGAGGAGATTTTCGGCAGCTTGGCGTTCGAAGGGGCGCCGAAGTCATTGGAGGACATGGAGGCGGGAGTTCTCGAAGAGGCCAGACGCCGTCATGAGGGCCGTTGATACCAATGTGGTCGTCCGATATCTGACCGGGGACGATCCGTCTCAGGCAGCGCGGGCGAAAGCCGCAATCGATGCGGACGATATCTTCATCAGCGTCACCGTATTGCTCGAAAGCGAGTGGGTTCTGCGCAGCGTGTACGGATTTTCCCGCCGGGATGTAGCGGCAGCACTGCGCGGGCTGGCGGGATTGCCGACGGTTCGGGTCGAAAGCCCCGCGCTCGTCGCTGAAGCGCTGGCTCGTGCGGAGCACGGCATGGACTTCGCCGATGCGCTGCACCTTGGTTCGGCAGTTCGCTGCGAGGCGCTGTTAACGTTCGACCGCAGGTTCATCAAGACGGCTGCGGGCGGACCTGTAAAGGTAATGGAACCATAGAGATGAGGCGGCGGACGTACGCGCCCCGGAGTTCCGGCATGGCCGGGCGCGCCTGAGAGGAGGGCCAGTTGCGTATTCCCGTCTGGCAACGCTCAAACCACCCGTTCAGGTGTTGGCGACCGTTTGCCCGTCGAGACGCGAAACGATCATCCCAAGCAGTTCGTGCTTCTGCACCTTGCCGCTGTCAGTGCGGGGCAGATGCTCGCCGGGCAGGTCGGTGATGAACAGCTTGGGGATCTTGTAGCTCGAAATTTCCGCGTCCAGGCGCTCGCGCAATCGTTGCGGGTCCAGGTGTTCCCCGGGCTGCGGCACCACCACGGCCACCACGAGCTCCCCGGCGCGCCGGTCCGGTTTGCCCAGAACCACCGCCTCGGCAACCTCCGGGAATGCCAGCAGCGCGAGTTCCACCTCGCGGGGCGATACATTGGCGCCGCTGGTCTTGATCATCTCTGTGCCGCGGCCGTGGAAAAACAGATGCCCGTCCTCGGTGATGGCGCACAGGTCGCCGGTGCGAAAAAAGCCATCCGGCTCGAAGCACTCGTGGCGCTCGCGCTTGTAGTAGCCCTGCATGACCGAGTAGCCGCGCACCAGCAGTTCGCCGGTCTCTCCCGGCGGCAGTTCCGCGGAGCCTTCAGGGTCGACGATCTTGCGTTCCAGGCCGTTGATGGCGCGGCCGAACGAATTTGCGCGATCCTGCGCCAGCACCACGTCATGGGGTTCGCCGCTGTGTGGCCCGAACGTTTCGGACATGCCGAGCGAATTGGGTACCAGTGGTAGTGGCACATCCAGCGCAGGACCGACGATACCGGCGCGTCGCTGGGTGTTGTGGGTAGGCATGAGGCGCAGGAAATCCTCGGCCTGAAAGTCCGGGTACGCCTTGATGGCGCTGAGCTGGCCGGCCCAGCCCGTGAGGTGGTCGGGGCGTTCCCGTCGCAGCGTTTTCAGCACGAATCCCGGATCCGGCCGCTCCGGGCAGATCAGCTCGGCGCCGCCGATCATGGTGTTGAGCAGCGTGGTCAGCATGCCGCCGATCCAGAAGAACGGGGTGAGTACCAGGGTGCGGGTTCCGGGTGCGCACTCGGCGTACTCGAACAGGGTATAGGCGTGCCGTACGACGCTACCGTGGCTGTGCACCACGGCCTTGGGTTGTGCGGTGCTGCCCGAGGTGAAG
The DNA here is from genome assembly GCA_964572185.1 of uncultured Pseudomonadales bacterium. Lineage (GTDB taxonomy): Bacteria > Pseudomonadota > Gammaproteobacteria > Pseudomonadales > Azotimanducaceae > Azophilus. Next base: position 2,292 of record CAZNFI010000090.1, on the reverse strand, counting down.
ATCACCACGGCCAGGTCGGCCGGCGAAACCTGCGCCTCTACGCTGGCAAGGAAATCATCGGACAGGTCTGTGGCGTCATCACCCAGGGCGCGCAGATCAGTCGGGCTGCCCCGTGCCCAAGCTGGCGCGGCCTCGCCCCACACCCATGCTGACCGTAGATAGGGCGCATCGGCCAGGCGCAGCGAGGCGCCGCGCGCCGATGCAAGCTCCGGAAATGCGCGCTCCATGTTGGCGACGTAGTCGTGGCGCAGGTACCTGTCCTGCATCAGCAGCGTGTCGATGTCGGCAAACTTCAGCGCCCAGGCCAGTTCCGGCGACTTGAGAAAGGTGCTCACGCCGGTCACCAGCGCACCCACGCGCAGCGCGGCAAACCAGGCGACGATCCAGTCCGGGGAGTTGGCCATGAGCAGGCCCACCCGGGTGCCTTTACCGATGCCCGCCGCGAGCAGCCCCAGGGCCAGCTCGCGGGACTCCCGTTCGGCCTCGCGGTAGGTGAGCGAGCGGCTGGAATCGCTGGCGAGAACCTGGTCTCCATGCTTCTCGGCAAGGTGCCTGAGCATGGCCGGCAGGGTGGCGCTGTGATTGGGAATTTCCATGCTGCGGCGGATATTCAATGCTCCGATTCGCGCCGGTCAACCCGGCATGGGATTGCTTGGCGCAATCGTTTAAATCATATAGCCTTGTTGAGTTGCGGGCCATGGTCCGACCCGTCACGCAGGGGAAGCATTGGATTTCGAACTGACAGAAGAGCAGCAACTGTTTGCCGACACCAGCCGCAGGTTCCTGGCCGATGAGTGCGACCTGGCCACAGTTCGCACACTCTCGGAAACCGATGCGGGCTTCGCCGCACCGTGGTGGCGCCGTGCCGCCGGATTGGGCTGGATTTCGTTGCTGGTGGACGAACAGGCGGGAGGCCTGGGTCTTGGCGGTGACGGCATCCTGTACCTGGGCCTGGTCGCCGAAGAGATGGGCCGCATGGTGTCCCCGGGGCCCCTTCTGCCCTGCAGCGTGGTGGCAGCCACGCTGTCACGGTCGGGCAATGCCGAACAGCGGTCCGTGGCCTTGCCGGCGCTGGTGTCGGGTGAGGCGACGGCAGGCTGGTGCTTCGCCGAGGGCGGGCGCCACTGGAGCGCCGACGCGGTGGCGATGCAGGCGCACCGGGTGGCGGGGGGTTATCGTCTGCACGGAGACAAGCGGCCGGTGGAAGCCGCCGCCGAGGCGCGGTATCTGCTGGTGACGGCGCGTTGCGACGGGCAACTCACCCAGTTCCTGGTACCCGCCGAAACAGCGGGGGTCAGTATCGAGCCACTGCAGGGGCTGGACCTGGTGCGCCGTTTTGCGCGGGTTCGCTTCGATGCGGTGGAGGTCGATGAAAGCTGCGTGGTAGGCACACTGGGAGGCGCCGCCGATGACGTCGAGCGCCAGCTTCAGATCGGCCTCGCCGTGTCCTGTGCGGAGAGCGCCGGGGCCGTTGCGCGGGTCTTCGAGTTCACCCTGCAGTGGGCCTTCGAACGCTTCTCCTTCGGACGCCCGCTGGCATCTTACCAGGCATTGAAGCATCGCTTTGCCGACATGAAAACCTACCTCGAAGGGTGCCACGCGACGGCTTCCGCGGCGCTGCATGCATTTGCCGCCGGCGCCGCGGACAGTGCCCGTCTGGTCCGCGTGGCAAAAGCCTATATCGGCGATTGTGCTCCCGAAATCGTGCAGGAATGCGTGCAGATGCATGGCGGCATCGGCGTCACCTGGGACCACGACATTCACCTGTACCTGCGCCGTGTGACCAGCAACCGTGCGATTCTCGGCACGCCGCGCGAGCACCGCGCGAGCATTGCCGATCTGCTGGCGCTGTAGGGCGGAGGGGCGGCGTGGAATCACTGGAAGCGTTCCGACAGCGGTGCCGGACCTGGCTGTCCGGCAACATGCGCCGCCTGCCGCCGGACGCCCCGCCCTGGAACGCCATGCGCGTGGACGAGGGCGATGCCGAGCGGGCCAGGGAACTGCAGGGCAGGCTCTTCGAGGCGGGCTTTGCCGGCCTGTGCTTCCCGAAGGAGTACGGCGGCCAGGGTTTGCCGCCGGAGTACCAGAAGGTGTTCACGGAGGAGTCCCGCCCATTTGAGATGCCATTGCTGTTCAACACGCCCACGCTGACCATCATCGCGCCCACCATCCTCGACATGGGCTCCGAAGCGCAGAAACGGCAGCACCTGCCGGCCATGATCCGGGGCGATGAATTGTGGGTGCAGTTCATGTCCGAGCCGTCGGGCGGCTCCGACCTCGCCGGCGTGATTA
>CAZNFI010000089.1:0-12162 GCA_964572185.1 uncultured Pseudomonadales bacterium | reverse complement strand
ACGCATTTACCTGATGGCGCATTTCGATCATCCCCGGGAACTGACCGAAGCCGCCGTTGCCGGCATCGATGCCTGCATCGGCAGCGGGGTGATCTGCGTCAACCAATGCCCCTTGATCAAGGGAGTCAACGATGACCCGGCGACCATTGCCGAGCTGTATGCCACGCTTTCCCACGTCGGCTGCCCGCCCTACTATCTTTTCCAGGGGCGCCCGACGGCAGGTAACGAGCCCTACGAGGTGCCACTGGTGCGCGGCTGGCAGATTTTCTCCAAGGCGCTGAGCCAAGGCTCCGGTCTGGCCCGGCGCGCCCGGTTCTGCATGTCGCACGAATCCGGCAAGGTCGAAATCCTCGCGGTGGACGACGAACGCATCTACCTTCGCTACCATCAGGCAAAAAACGCCGCCGACCTGGGGCGTTTCTTGGTTCGTCGCAGGGATGACGACGCCTACTGGCTCGACCAACTCGAGCCCCTGTAGCGCGCAAACGCAAACCGGACGCCGGTGATGGCGCATTGCAGTGAATCAGTGAGTAGAGGACGCCGGCGGCGGAGTCGCGCCGGTGTAGGAAGCCGGCTGCCGAACGGGGGACTTCTCGATACGAATCTGCCGCATGGTCTCCGCGACGAGTGCTGATTGACACGGGTTTTCCACACCGGCCGCGCGGTGTTTGCCGGCAATCGCGGACCGCGCATGCCCGACTCCGCTCACGCTGTACTTTTGCGCCGCGTACCGCAGGTACGCCGCAACCGTTTCGGCGCTAGCCGGCAAGGATCGCCGGTCGCCTTGCTCTTCACACCAGTGGCAATAATGCTGCCATAACCTTGCATAGACGCGCCTCGAACTGTCCTGCACCGTTTTTCCACCGGCGCCTACGAATTCGGCGGGATGCGCAACACCGGAGTCCATCGAATCTACCTGTCCGCCGGCAATCGTCGCCGATTCGGACGCGCTGGTGCCCCCGGTCGGCGCACGGGCGACGTCCGTCGAGTCGATGACGTGCCGCAGACCGTTCACGACCAACGCTTTCAACTTTGCTAGATCCGATTTAATCTGATTGTACGTCCGCGGAAAGATACTGGCCTCCTGTCCAACGTAATCGGAAAGGGCCTCGAGATCGTCAAAAGCCTGCTCGGAGAGGACGCAGACCTTGCAGGCGCCGGGCGCACCAAGCGGTATCAGAACGCACGGATCGCCGTTCCGTAACGTCAGCGATTCCCACTTGAGCACACTCAGGTCCTCGCAGCTCAATCCCGAGTCGACGCTCAGTGTGTACAAGGCAATGTTGCTGAGGCGCTTACGCCTGACGGCTGCTGTCTCCTCGAGTCCAGCGCCGCTCGGTAGGCCCTCGACCGCGGCTTCCCAGATCGCCTTACGCGCCAACGGTCCCCCGCGCTGCTCGGGACTAAGACGCGACCACGCTTGACTGGTTGCCTCCGGGCGCACGCTGTTCAGGACCAGTTTGACTTCGGAGCTGTCGCAGGGGTCGGGTTTACCCGCCGATTTGTGTGTGTTCGAGATTGCAGTTTGGTCGGATTGGAGCGTCAAGTAGGCACGAAACGGTGCGCGGTCGCGTAGAAAACGTGCCACCACCGCGCCACTCGCGGGCCACGGCGATTCGTTGTGTTCCCCGCACCAACGCACAAACAGATTCCATGAGTACTGGTAGCGAAGCGACGGTGCGGGCACGCTCGGCGTGGCGGGTGCTGTCGCGGGTTCGACGCAGTTCGGTCCAGAGCCCCCGGGCAACCCGTCCGCCGGACGACTACCGGCCGACCCTGGCAATCCGATAGGCGACACGGCCTCAGTGACAGATTCTTCGGCGCCGGCATCGCTCCGATGCAACGGTATCGGTAAATCCTCTTCCAGGAAACTGGCCACGTCGACAATCCGCCGGCTTGTCAAAGGCAGGCCGAGGCTCCGTTCCGGTGCCAATGCCGACTCCACGAGGTGCGCCTTGTGCTGATGCCGGGACCGCGCGATCGAAGCGAGAAACTGCTCATATCCACCTTCCAGTTCGGCTGTGGCAGCAGGGTTGTCCCGAGTGGCTTCCCACACTTTGCTCAATCGGCCGTTCCCCTCGCCAAGGTGCCAGGCAATGATCCTGAGATCCCGGACGCCAACAGCGAACCCGCCAAGGCCAAGCCTTTCGGCCCGCCGGGCTTCTCCCGCCCACTGTTCGTAACCCGAGAATTCGGCCGCCCTCGGGTGCAGGTTCAATGCGTCGTTCCAAGGCATGATCGTTCCCGGGTTGAGTGCACTCGTTGTTCGATCGAGGATGTGCGGGCTAGTTCAATCGAAGACGCGGGTTGGGATTCAAGCCGCTTCGGCTGCCCGCAGGCCCGAAAACACGCAATCGGCAATGGACAGACCACTCATATAGAGCCAGGAAGGTATGCCCACGGCGGTGCGGCCTGCCGCGAACAGTCTCGGCACGGCGCCACCCTGCTCATTGAGCACATTGCCGGTCGCCTCGTCGACCACCAGCCCGCCCATGGTCAGCACGGTGCACGGCAGCAATCTGGCGCCCAGCGACACATCGATCACATGCAGTGGAAACTCGAGCTTGCGCACGTCCTCCCGCGGCTTGTCGAACGGGTCGGGTGCCCTGCCCTCGGCTACGCCAGCCACCTGTCCGAGCGTTGCCGTGAATCGGTTCGGGTCAAACCCGAGTGCCGCGCAGAGACTCTCGACATCCCGGAATTTCTTCTTTGCGAACAGCATGTTGAGTGCAGCGAGCTGCCATTGAAACGACAACACCCTGGTCGGCCGGATCTGCCGCCAGGCGTTGCGCACCAGGTGATCGTCCAACACCAGCCAGCCGCGGCCGCCGGCCTTGTCGACCATGGCATCGCCTATGGTGGCGCCATAGCAGCATTCGTTGACGAAGCGTTCACCGCGTGCATCGACCACGATGCCCTGGGACCAGGCCAGCGGCGGGTTGATGAAGCGCCAGGCGGTGGCCCGGTGCATGTGGGCAACCGCCCCGCCGCCACTCTGGCCGAGGCGAATGCCGCTGCCGTCGTCGCCCGGCGTACCCAGCGGAACGCCATCGGCGAAAGCCGGGCAGTGGTGCCTGACCATGGGCCTGTTGAACACGAATCCGCCCGCCGACAGGCACACCGCGCGCCTGGCCCGATAACGCAGCGTGACGCGTCCGGTTGCTTCGATTTCCGCCGCGCGGGCAAAGTGGCGGCCGGCGCGGGCGTGCGCCGAGCGCGCACCGGGCAGAAAAAACGGATACATGGACACCAGCCGATTTGCCTTGCGCAGGCACCGGGCGTGTTCCCGGCGAGCCTCGCTGCCGGGCGGCAACTGCAACGCCTCGACGCCCAGCACCGCACCCTGTTCATCCACCAGCAGGCGCACCGCTTCGGTCTGGGTCTGCAGCGAAACGCCCCTTTCCTGGCAGCGCGCCTTCAGCGGATCGTAGATGCTGCCGCCGAGGTCTGTGGCGCTACGGCCTTTACGGATCACGCCGCGATGCCCACGCGCGGCGGGCGTCGCCTGCTTGCGGTAGGCCGGCAGTAGCGAGTTGTCGGAGTGGTACAGAAAATAGTCGACGTTCGGATACGATGTCTTTTCCTTCCACACCGGCCCGCCGAAACGCACGCCATGCCCGATCAGCCAGTCCAGGTTGGCGGCGCTGTCGGCACAGAACCGCTGCAGTGTCGCATCGCTGACAATGCCGCCGGTCTCGAGCTTGAGATAGGCGAACATGTTTTCCGGGCTGTCCTGCTCCCCGCAAGCCTTCTGCACGCTGGTGCCGCCACCGGCATAGATCACGCCGCCACTGGCCCGGGTTGCGCCGCCACCGTCCGACCGGTCCAGCGCGATCACCGTATGCCCCAGTTCCCGGCAACGCAGCGCGGTGGTGGCGCCCGCCCCGCCGAAGCCGACCACCACCACATCGGCCTGGTGACTCCAGTTCACCAACTCGGGACCGGAAACGACGATGGGTTCGCCTACCGAAGAGTGCCAATGATCATCGCCTGGACGCATTCAGTTACCCTGCAAACTGTCAGAATTCGCACGTATGGCAGAAAATACTGCGCTATTGGAAAGTGCTGCGGCCATTTTGTTGCAATATGCGCTACAGGTCATTAGTTTAACCGCAGACTATGGCAGGGGCGATCATGTCGGCTTCCGTCGCATTGGTTACCGGTGCAACCCGTGGCGCCGGCAAGGGAATCGCCCTGGGCCTGGCAAGCCGGGGCATGACGGTTTACGTGACCGGGCGTTCCCGCAACGTGGCGAGGGCCACGCTCAAGGGCGAGCTGCTGCGCGGCACCCTGGAAGAGACCGTTGCCGCCATCGATGCGGCCGGCGGCAGGGGCATCGGCATTCCCTGCGATCACGCCGACGATGTGGCGACTCGAGCCGTACTGCAACAGATCGACACCGAGCAGCGGCGCCTCGACATCCTGGTCAACAACGCCGCTGCCATCCACGACAACCTGATCGATCCGGGCGGCTTCTGGGAGAAGCCGCTGGAACTCGCCGGGATCCTCGATGTGGGCCTGCGCTCGGCTTATGTCGCAAGTTACTTTGCGGCGCCCATCATGGTTCGCGAGGGCTCCGGGCTCATCACCTTCACCTCGTCGTTCGGCGGTGTCTGCTACATGCACGGGCCGGCCTACGGGGCACAGAAGGCGGGTTACGACAAGTTCGCCGCCGATATGGCCGTGGATCTGGAAAACACCGGCGTGGCCGCGGTGTCCCTGTGGCTCGGCCCGCAACTCACCGAGCGCACCGAGGTGGTGCTGCGCCACCGCGGCGAACAGTACGATGACTTCATGGCCATGGCCGAGACGCCGCAATTCAACGGACGCATCATTCATGCCCTGGCGAACGACCCGCAGCTTTCCGAGAAGTCCGGGCAGACGCTGGTTACCGCGGAGCTGGCCCTCGAATACGGCATCAGCGACCAGGACGGCAAACAGCCGCCGTCCTACCGCGAACATCTCGGTGCACCGCGCACCCCGCACCCGGCGCGCGTGATCTGATCCGGCGATGTCCTGTATTGACAGAGTTCTCGCACGGAACAAACTCCATTCGATGTGGTTTTCCCGAACTCCGAGTGGGTGTGCGGTGCGGGTGTCCGGCGCGCTAAGTGAGTGACAGATCGAAACAGCCGATCGATCCGTTCGCACCCTGGAGATTGCGCGGACTCGAGCTGCGCAATCGATTCATAAAAGCCGCCACCTTTGAAGGCCATTGCCCGGGGGGCCGTCCGGACCGGGAGGGTCTCGGCGCCTTCCATGAGGCCTTCGCCAAGGGGGGCGCCGCCCTGTGTACCGTCTCCTACGGGTCCGTGGAGCCTGGGGGCCGCACCTTCGACAATCAGATGTGCCTGCAGGACGACATTCTCGACGACCTCCGGCACGTCACCGACCGCATTCACGGCCACGGCGCCAAGGCCGCCATCCAACTGGCGCACTGCGGCGGCATGTCGAAGTGGAGCGGCTGGCTGGGGCGCCGCGCGCGCGGGCCGAGCAGTGGCTTCAATGCCCTGGGCGCCTTCGCCGGCACACCGCTGTGCCGGGCGTTTCGCGGGCAGGAACTGCGGCGACTGGCCGAGGACTACAGGAGTTCGGCAGAACGTGCGCTGCAGGCAGGGTTCGACGCGCTGGAACTGCACATGGGCCATGGCTACCTGCTCAGCCAGTTTCTGTGCCCAAGCATCAACAAGCGCAAGGACGACTACGGCGGCAGCCTGGAAAACCGCGCACGCTTTCCGCTGGAAGTGCTGCGCGCCGTGCGCGCAGGGGTCGGCGAAAACGTACCCATCATCGTCAAGATGAACCTGCGCGACGGCTTCCGCGGCGGCGTGGAGATCGAGGACAGCACCGCCTTCGCGCGGCTTCTGCAGGCCAATGACGCCGACGCGCTGGTGCTTAGCGGCGGCTTCTCGTCCCGCAACGCCATGTACCTGTTCCGCGGCCCCACCTTCGTGGAGGAACTGATCAAGGTTCAGCGCCGCAAGATCGACAAGCTCGTCTATCGCATGGCCAGGCCGTCGCTGCGCTCGCAACCTTTCGAGGAACTGTACTTCCTGAAACACGCCCGCAAGGTGCGCGCCGCGGTGAACCTGCCGCTGATCTGCGTCGGCGGCGTGCAGAGCCTGGCGTCGGTTCACCGGGCGCTGCAGGAGGTCTACGACGCCGTGCAGTTAGGACGCGCGCTGATTCACGACCCGGCCCTGGTCAACCACTACCGCGACGGTGCGAAAACCGAATCCGGCTGCACGGTATGCAACCTGTGCGTGGCGGAGATGGACCGCGACGGCGTCAAGTGCGTTCTAAACGACGACCTGCCCGCCCGGGTTCAGGTCGCCTGACCGGCGCAACAACGCGACGTCGAAAGAACGAGCAGCGCGGCGCAACGACCAAGGCGCCTCAAGCCGGGTCTTTCACGAGCGACGGCAGCAGGAAGTGCCGCAGGGTATCGCGCAGACGAAATTCATCGTGGCTGAATGGCGCGTCCACCACCTGCAGCGACGTGGTGACAAAGGTTACCCAGTCCACATAGGTCTCGAGGGTCACCCCGTCGCGGATGCGGTGCTCGCCTTGCGCCCGCTCGAAGGTGGGGCTCACGCAGTTACGCGCCGCTTCCTGGAACCCGGCCAGCGTGGCATTGATGCGCGGCAGGAACTGATCGCGCTGCTCGCCGAACAGCAACGACAGCGCCGGCTGCGCCCGGAACTGGCGCAGGAACCACATGGTGTCCTCGACAATCTGCGCCTCGACGGTGCCGTGCTGGTAACGCTGGGCCTCGTAGGCCTCGAGCATCGACTCGAAGTCGCGCTGCAAAGCCTGGTTGAGCACCTCGTCCTGGTCGGCGAAGTGCCGGTAAAAGGTGGCGCGGCCGACGCCGGAAGCGGCAATGATGGCACTGGCCGTGGTCTGCGCGACCCCCTGCCGATGGTAGAGGGCCACCGCCGCGTCGAGTATCGCCTGCCGCGTGTTCTCGGCGCGAAGCCGGGTGTCAATTCGGGTCATCGATTCCATATAGATACATATTATTTGAAATTGTCTCACTGAGCTAGACTAATGGAACACTATTTAATAATATGTTCCTTAGCACTTGTCTGGAGGAACAACATGACCAACGCTGCTCCCCAAGGTAGTCCGGGCGACATCATCAACTGGCCGATGCTGAAGGTTCAATACCGCACCGACAAGGACGCCATTGCCCGCTTGCTGCCACCCGGCCTTGCACCCGGCGAAGACCCGATCGTGTACCTGACCTTTTACAACTTCCCCGTGATGAACGAGCCCGAGTACGGGCTGGTGATGACCGCGGCCGCCGACTACGACGGCATTCAGGGTGAATACGCCCTCGGTTACGCCATCGACCAGGAATCCGCGGTGTACGTCAGCCGCGAGCACTGGGGACAGCCCAAGTACCTGGCGGACATCCGCTATTACCGCATGATGAATCACGTCGAGGCATCGGTACGGCATGCGGGGCACACCTTCGCCGAGTTCAGTGGCGATGTGTCCAGCACCGACGCGGCCGGCGAAGAGTTCGAGACCAACGAGTGGTGGGTCAAGGTCGCCCGCAGCGTCAGCATGGCGCCCAACAGCTACGACTACCCGCCCCACCTGGTGCGCGTCTACGCCAAGTACCGCACCGCCTTCCGGCAGAGCCTGTCCGGCGAACTGGTGCTGCGCGAGGCGCCCTTCGATCCGTTGGCGCAGCGTTTGCCCCTGCGCGAGCAGATCGACGCCTACCTCTGGACTCCGGAGTTCCTCGCGCGCGAGATCACCATTGCCGGCGAACTGGACCCGGACGGTTTTTTCCCCTTCGCCAACACGATCGGCGGCACCCGCTTTCCGATGGAGGCCTGACATGCAGGATTTCACGGACAAGCTGGCCGTCATCACCGGCGGCGCCAGCGGCGTCGGCCGCTCCCTGGCCTTCGCCCTCGGTGCCGAAGGGGCGCGCGTGCTGATCGCGGACGTGGATGAAGCGGGGCTGGAACAGACAGTGGCAGAGCTGGTAAAGCGCAACGTTGACGCGCACAGCCGGTACTGCGACGTCAGCAGGCAGGAAAACCTGGATGCGCTGGCGGCAACCGCATTCGATGAACTCGGCGGCGCCCACCTGGTCTTCGCCAATGCAGGCATATCCGCCGGGGAGGCCGGCAACCTGTGGGAATACTCGCCGCATGACTGGCAGTGGACCTTCAACGTCAACTTCTGGGGCGCGGTGCACTGCATCAACGCTTTTATGCCTCGCCTGACGGCACAGGACGAGGAAGCGCACCTGGCGATCACCGGCTCCGGCAATGGTGCCTTCATCGTCTATCCCGAACAGCCCGTTTACTCCGCCACCAAGGCTGCCGTTCAGGCGGTGACGGAAGCCCTGCACATCCAAACGGTCAACCAGCAGAGCCCGGTAAAGATTCACGCCCTGTTCCCGGGCCCGCATATCGTGGATACCGGCATCTTCGACTCCGACCGGGTGCGCCCGGATGAATTCGCAAAGCCCGAAGGCACCCCGGAAACCGGCATCAATTCCGCCGAGGATCTGCGCAAGCTCATGGAGTTCATGGGCGCCGAACTGATCACCACGCACCCGGACGAGGTGGCCCAGACCGCCATTCAGGGATTGCGCGAAAACCAGTTCTGGATCGCGCCGATCAACCCCGACACGAAACAGAAGATCAGGGCGCGCTTCGATTCCATTCTCAACCGAAGCGATCTGCCCATACCCACGCTCGGATAACCGGAGACGAATATCATGGGAATCGGACTCGACCTGCCTATCCCCTTCGGCTGGTTCGCCGTCACCTACGGCAAGGACCTCAAGCCCGGCGAGGCCACCGCCACGTTTCTGTTCGACCAGCACCAGGTGCTGTTCCGCACCGACAGCGGCCAGGTGAAAATGCTCGAGGCTTTCTGCCCGCACCTCGGCGCCCATCTCGGCCACGGCGGCAAGGTGGTCGGCGAACGGATCGCCTGCCCCTTTCACGGCTGGCAACTGGACGGCGACGGCGTCGTGCAGGACATTCCCTACGCCGATTCGAGCCCGCGCCGGGTACAGGAAGGCCAGTGCCTCTACAGCTACCCGGTGCAGGAGCGCAACCAGATGATCTGGGCCTGGTATCACCCGCGCCGCATCGAGCCCACCTTCGACATCGCTGACGTTCCCGAGTTCTCGGACCCGGACTGGAGCGAACTGGAAACCTACGAATGGGAGATGAACTCGCACATCCAGGAAACCGGCGAGAATGCGGTGGACATCGCCCACTTCGTCACCGTGCACAGTGCCCTGGACATGCCCTCGGCCAACATCCAACTGGACGGGCACCGGCGTGTCACCGACATGGTGAGCAAGGGCCCGGCGATCGGCGACGATGGCTCCATCGACCTGTCGAAGACCGAAGACTCGCACCTGCTCAGCCGCAACTGGGGCCCGGGCATGAGTTCGCAGTCGTTCGACCGCGCCTTCCGGACGGTGATGATGGGCACCATGACGCCGATCACCAACAACCGCATGGTCATGCGTTTCGCGTTCACCAAGCCGAAAGACCTGACCGATCAGCTTGCCGTGCTCACCGACGGCCTGATCGCCGAGATCGTCAGGCAGGTGGGCCACGACATGGTCATCTGGGAACACAAGCTGTACCGCGACGACCCGATCCTGTGCGATGGAGACGGCCCGATCGCCAAGTACCGCCAGTGGTTCCGGCAGTTTTATGACGACGGCGCCGAGGAAGCGCCGGTTCGCCTGGTCAGCTAAGGAGAGTACACATGGAACGATTTGCGGTCGTATCGTCGGATTGCCACGCGGGCCTGCCGCCGGAACAGTACCGGGAATACCTGGATCCGGGGTTCCGGGAAGCCTTCGACATGGCGCTGCCCATTCAGAAGCAGATGACGGACAAGGCGGAAGAGGTCTTCCTGCTGAAAGACATCAATGACGAATGGCGCTCCGGCGTCGAACAGCACCTGACCGGCGCCTGGGACTACCAACAGCGCCTGAACGTGCTGAACGGCGACGGCATCGCCGGCGAAATCATCTTCTGCGACGGCATTACCGAGCAGAACGCCCCACCGTTCGGCGCCGGCCTGTCGCTGCCCACCAGGAACATCATCCCGGAACTGCAATGGGCCGGCGCCCGTGCCCACAACCGGTGGCTTGCGGAACTGTGCGCGCGCAACCCGGTAAGGCACTTCGGCGTTGGCATCTGCCCGGTGCTCTGGGACATCGACGAGTCGGTACGCGAGGCGCGCTGGGCAGCAGAAAACGGCCTCGGCGGCCTGCTGCTGCCGCTTTTCACCAACGAGTTCAAGGCCTATCACCACCAGTGTTACGACCCCTTCTGGCAGGCCTGCGAAGATCTTGGGCTGGTCGTCTGTTTCCACTCCGGTGCCGGCGCCATGGAGGAGATCTTCGGAGAGAACTTTCCGATGAGCGACATCGCCGAGTATCCCGGAGCAGTCGGCGTATACGTATCCGAGGTGTTTTTCAGGACCTACCGCCCGCTGATCTTCATGCTGTGGGGCGGCGTGTTCGAGCGTTTCCCCGCGCTCAAGTGCAGCGTTACCGAAACCGGCCAGGGCTGGCTGCTGCCGCCCATGATGCGCATGCTCGACCACCATTTCCACGACACCCAGTTCAGCGCCAAGCTCGGCGACTACCGCAGCCACCTGTCCATGTCGCCGACCGACTATTTCCGCAGGAACTGCGCCATCGGCGCCTCCTGCATGCCGCGCAGCGATGCCGAGATGCGCCACGAGATCGGCATGGCGCAAATGATGTGGGGCAGCGACTACCCGCACCCGGAAGGCACCTGGCCCTACACCACCGACCAGATGGTCAAGACCTTCAAGGGGCTGCCCGAGGACGACATCGCCGCCATGCTGGGCGGCAACGCCATCGGGTTCTACGGCTTCGATGCCGCCGGCCTGGACGAGATTGCGGCTGACATCGGGCCGCCGCTTTCGAGCCTGAGCGATCCGGGTGGAGAAAGTGCTGAGGCGAACCCGACCAATTCAGCGCAAACGAGCAGCAAATGCATGACTGGCTGCCCGAATTCGCGAACTGGATTGACTGATTTTGCGCGATAGGTACTCTACATCTCAAATTCGCGGACCAGCTTGCCAAGTGCGTCCTGTTTGCACCCGATCGCTGCTGTCTTGCCGGGCAGGGACATCGCCCCGTTCCACAAACCCACTCGCTCAGGAGTAAGCGCATGGCCGTCACCGCAGAGTACGACCTCGGACCGTTCACCTTCCCGCGCGGCTGGTTCATGATTGCCGAAGCCGGGCAAGTCGGCGAACGGGTATTGCCGCTGCGCTTTTTCGGCAACGAGTTCGCCCTGTACCGGGGCGAGAGCGGCAAACTGGTGCTGCTCGATGCCATCTGTGCGCACATGGGCACCAACATGGCCCGCAACACCACCTCGTATGTGGTGGTCGACGGCCAGATCGAGGGTGACTCGATTCGCTGTCCCTATCACGCCTGGCGCTACGGGCCGGACGGCCGGTGCGACGACATCCCCTACCACGAAGGCCCCATCCCGGCCCGCGCCTGCATCAGAAGCTGGCGCGTGCAGGAGCGGTACGGCTGCGTCTGGGTCTGGTACGACCCGGAAGGCGGTGAGCCCGACTACGACATTCCGTCGCTGCCGGAGTGGGATGACCCGGGCTGGGTAAACTGGACCATCGACCACCTGGGCGAACTCGATTCGCACCCCCAGGAAGTGATCGACAACATGGCGGATTCGCCGCATCTCGGGCCGATTCACGGCTCGACACTGGAGTATTTCGAAAACGAGGTGCGCGACCACATCGTCATCCAGCGCCAGGGCGGCGGGCACAAGACACTGGCGGCGAGCAATACGCTGCTGGAAACCGATACCTTCTATACCGGGCCGGCCATCCTCATCTCCCGCCTGACCGGCTTCTACGACGCCATCATGCTGATCGCCCACACGCCGGTGGACGACGGCCGGCTCAAGGCCTGGCATGCGCTGATGGTCAAGAGCGAACACGCCGTTGCCACCGCCGGCGACATCGCCAAGGCACGGGAGTTTCAGGAGTCGAGCCGCCTCGCCTTCGGGCAGGACTTCGAGGTGTGGCAGGCCAAGGAGCCAATCTTCCAGATCATGCAGATCAAGAGCGACGGGCCGTTCCACAAGATCCGCGAAT
>CAZNFI010000088.1:3411-12247 GCA_964572185.1 uncultured Pseudomonadales bacterium | reverse complement strand
GCCGCCGCCTCGATGTCCTGTGTGCCGAGTTGCGTCGACAGCAGTTCCGCGAGGCCCTGCGCCTGGAACAGCTCCACCTGTTTGAGCATCTTGCGGTAGTCGCGCACCTTGTCCTCGTTGGTGGCGAAGTGGCCGTGCCAGAAGAGGGCGATCTTTTCCTGCAGCGGGCGTTGTGTCGCCAGCATGCGGTTGGCCCACCAGTAGGCGACCCGGTCGCTTTCCAGCCTGCTCGCGCGCAGCCAGTAGAAGAACCTGTTGACCACCGGCTGTAGCGGCCGGTTGCCGGCCGGCTTGACCTGGATGCCGAGAGCCTCGCCATTTGCCTTGGCAGCCTCGGTGGTAGCCGGGCGACTGGGTGGAAACGGGTCCATTCCGGGGTCGAATACCCCCGAGCCGCCGCGCCGCCGCGCAAGGTCGGGCTACCCAACATGGCCGGCCGCCGGTAGGCTTGCAGTTGCCGGATAGGATGCCGGAGCAGAGGAGTTCCACGAGCCCGTGAATTCGACAAGCCAATGTGTGGTCATAACCTACGGCGAACCGCGGGATACCGATCCCGAAATCCGCCTGCTGCGGGAAGCCGGGCATGAGGTCGTCAGTCACCGCCAGCTCGACGGCTTCGAAGCCGGCCCGGACCTGGCGCGTTGCGCGGCGATCATTGTCGGCGGTCAGTTCGTCGATGCGGCCTGCCTCGACCGCCTGCCGAACTGCCGGGTGCTCACCCGCCTGGGCGTAGGCTACGAGAACATCGATGTGGACGCGGCCACCGCCCGGGGCATACGCGTCACCTACTGTCCGGACTACGGCGTCCACGAAGTGTCGACCCATGCCATCACCCTGATGCTGGCTATGGCGCGCAACATGGATTCGCTGCTGGCGGACAGCCGGGCGGGCCGCTGGCGCTTCGGCGCCTGGGGCCATATGGAGCGACTGCAGGAGCAGGTGCTGGGCGTGCTGGGGTTCGGGCGCATCGGCCGCGCGACCGCCAGCAAGGCCCGGGGGCTGGGCATGACCGTGCTGGCCCACGACCGGGCGATTGCGGATGGACAGATAGCGGAGGAGGGTATCGAGCCGGTCGGTTTCCAAGACCTTGTGCGGCGTTCCGACTATCTCTCCCTGCACGTTCCGGCAGCGCCGGAGACAACGCACCTGATCGGCGCGAAGGTGATGGCGCAGATGAAACCCGGCGCCCGCATCATCAACACGGCGCGGGGCTCACTGATCGATGAGGATGCCCTGCTGGCGGCGTTGCAGGACGGCCGGGTCGGTGGCGCCGCCCTGGACGTGCTGAACACGGAACCGCCTCCGGCCGATCATCCGCTGGTGGGCCATCCGAACGTCATACTCACGCCGCACGCCGCCTGGTATTCGGAAGGGGCCAAGACCGACCTGTTCGTGCGCTGTGCCCAGGACGTCATCCGCGTGCTGGCGGGGGAAGAGCCCGTCTACCCGCTGAACAGGCTGTGAGGCAAGAGGCCGGCGGGGCAATGCCCTGCCCGACGCAATGACGGTTGTCGCGTGCGGACTGGTGGAGGTCTCCTCCCGGGTCATGGCGGGCGCTGCGGTCACCTTGATTCAGCATGTCCCGGCAGTGCTGTGCCGGTCAACCGGGCCGAGCCTCGTAGCTGCCCGGTGTCCGGTGACTCCACATCGCCGGACAGTCACTCCATGAACGTGGTGAACCGCCGTGCCATTCTTCGAGTTGCTGATGTTGGCTATACAATTGCCCTCACGCCGAGTGGCGACATTGGCCGCACCGGCGAAGCCGCCAGTGAGGGGAGCAATCCGTGAGCGACGAGCAAGACAGGGCGCCAGGTGTTCCCGAGGAGCGCCTGGCAGCCTGGGGCGAGAGGCAAACAACTCGCTACTCAGGAGTGGCAACCTTCCTGCGCCGACCCCTGCTCGAGAATCCGGACGACTGGAGCGGCATTGATCTGGGGTTCATCGGCGTGCCGTTCGATGGCGCCGTCACCAACCGCCCGGGTGCACGTCACGGCCCGCGCCACCTGCGCGATCAATCCACCCTGATGGGAGCCTATAACCACCAGACCGGCGTACAGCCGCACAAGCTGGTCACCGCCGCGGACCTGGGCGATGTGCCCATTGAAGGCCTATTCGAACTGGACCGGGCAATAGCCGAGATCGAGGCCTGGTACGACCGGGTCTGCGCCGCGGGCATCGCGCCGTTGTCCGCCGGCGGCGACCACTCCATCACCCTGCCCATCATGCGCGCCCTCGCCAGGCGGCACGGCCCGTTGGGTCTGGTGCACTTCGATGCCCACTGCGATACCGGCCCCGAGTTGTTCGGCCACAAGCACCACCACGGCGGCCCCTTCCGATGGGCGGTGGAGGAGGGCGCGCTGGACCCGGGGCGCACCATCCAGATCGGTATCCGCGGCCCCGCCGAGCCGTTGTGGGCGTTCAGCTACGAGCGCGGCATGACCGTGATCCACATCGAGGAGCTTTACGCGATGGGGTTGCCGGCAGTCATCGACAGGGCGCGCAAGGTGGTGGGCGAGGGCCCCACCTACGTCAGCTTTGATGTCGATGGCCTCGACCCGGTATACGCTCCGGGTACGGGAACCCCGGAGGTGGGCGGTTTCAATACCTTTGAAGCCACGCAGATGCTGCGTGGCCTGCGCGGGCTGGATATCGTCGCGGGAGACGTGGTCGAGGTTTCACCGCCGTTCGACCCCTCCGGTGTCACCGGCCTTAATGGCGTGCAGATGATGTTCGAGATTTACTGCCTGATGGCGGAGGCAGTGGCCACCGGCAAGGGCCGGGATTCAGACGAGGAATGAAGGTGAGCGTACTGCCGAAAACCAACCGCTACTGGGTAATGACTGACCTGCCGAGAGGCGCGGAATTCAGCGATTGCTTCGAACTGAGACAGGAGCCGGCACTGCAGGTGCCCAACGGGTGCATTGCCACCAGAAACCGCTACTTGTCGATGGATGCCGGCACCCGCATGACCATGACCGACCGGGAAGTTTCGTACCTGCCCCCGACACCGGTCGGCGAAAAGCTCACCGGAACGGTGCTCGGCGAAGTGGTGCACAGCAACCATCCGGATTACCGGGTGGGAGACCGGCTCCGCTCCTGGGGCCAATGGGCCGACTATTCGGTTATCGACCCGAACGCCATGTTTCCGAGCAAGGTGGACGACAGCGTGACGGAACTGGTCAACTACGTTGGCATTCTCGGCGCCAACGGCTGGACGGCGTACGTCGGCGTGATCGAAACCGGGCGGGCGCGGGCCGGGGACACCTTCGTCGTTTCCGCCGCCGCCGGCTGCACGGGCCTGCTGGTCGGCCAGATTGCCAAGATCGCCGGCTGCAAGGTGGTCGGTATCGCCGGCAGTGACGAGAAGTGCCGGCTGCTCTGCGGGGAGTTCGGCTTTGACGGCGCCATCAACTACAAGACCGAGGATGTCTGTGCGCAACTCGAGCGGTTGTGCCCGGAAGGCGTCAATGTCTATTGCGACAATGTCGGCGGTGCCATCGCCGAAGCGGTGTTCGACAACATGGCCCTGTTCGGCACCGTGGCGGTTTGCGGACTATTGGATACCTATGGTTCCTCGCAGCGGGCCCCCGGGCCGAGAAACTACGACCTTGTGCTGATGAAGCGGCTGCGCATCGAGGGCTTCTTTTCCCCCGATTTCTATCGTCGCGAGGCGGAGTTCAACCCGATTCTGCGACGGTGGCACGAACAGGGGCTGCTGAAGCTGCCGATCGAGTGCACGCAGGGGCTGGAAAACCTGGTGGGCGCCTACGCCAAGCTTTTCCATGGCGGTAACATCGGCAAGGTGGTCGTTGAAATCAGCGGCGGCAACCGGAAGTGAACACGGCGCGGCTCCGTCCCGCACGGGATGCGCTTGCCGATCTCAAAGCGTCAGCCATCCCCCATCCACGGGCAGGTAGATGCCGGTGACGAAGTCGCTCATTGCCGAGGCCAGGAACACCGCCGCCTTGCCCTGTTCCAGCGGGTCGCCCCAATGCCCCAGCGGCAGCCGCGCGATGCGGTCGGCCACCGTGTCGGCCAACGGGTCGCCGGTGGGTTCCGGTACCCGCCCGCCGACCGCCGGCGGCTCGCCATCCTGCACCCAGGTGGGGCCGGGTGCCAGGGCGTTGACGTTGATGCCGTGCGGCGCCAGTTCCAGCGCCAGTGCCTTGGTGATCTGTGTCACCGCGGCCTTGGAGCCGTCGTAGGTAACACCAACCCCGGGGGTCACGGCCTGAGTGGAGGCGACATTGATGATGCGGCCGCCGCTACCGGCCTCGATCATCAGGCGCGCCGCCGCCCGGCAGCAATAGAACACCCCATCGACATTCACCGACCAGAGCTTCTGCCACATCTCGTCGGTGATGTCGCGCACCGGGCCGCCCAGGTCGGTATACACACCGGCGTTGTTGACCAGTATGTCGAGGGCGCCGAGGCACGCGACGGTCTCGGCCATGGCGGTGTCCACCGCCGCCCGGTCGGCGACATCGAGCTGCATGCTCACCCCGCCGACCTCCTTGGCGACCTCGGCGGCGCCTTCGGCGTTGATGTCGCTGACCGCCACGCTCGCTCCGGCCGCAGCCAGCGCGCGGGCAATGGCCGAACCGATGCCGTGGCCGGCGCCGGTGACGTGTGCGGATTTGCCGGTCAGGTCGATCCAGTCGGTTGCGCGCATCGCAAAAGGTCTCGGTGTCTGGTCTCGTTCATTATGGCCTGAGCGGGTCGAATAGCGTCAAATTCCTTTGCGATCGTGAACCTTGTCAACAGGTTGAAACGCTCCCCAGACACGCGGGGAGCCCGTCGCGCCGGGCCCGGGGCCGGCAGGGAAGTTGCGTGTCGCAGGCACCAGGCGGCGTCATGCGCCGCTCAGTCCGCCTTGAATCGGGCCAGCGCTTCCCGGTACGAGCGGCTTGCCGGCACTTCGGCGCCGCTGCCCTGCGCCGGGCGCAATCGTTCGATCTAACCGAAAACTCCGGTGTAGACCTCTTCGTTGAAGCCGACGAGCAGCGTATCGCCGACACGCAGGGTTGGCGCTCGCAGATTGCCGGTACTGCCGAGCATCGCGAGCACTGCATCCTCGCACAGCCGGTCATCGCCGGAAAATGCCCGCACCTTTCTGCCCTTGGCGATATGCACCCGGGTTGCCCCTTCGAGCAGCCCCACTGCGTCTTCGCGTTGCAGCTTGCGGCTGGCCGGAACGGTCTCCGCCACTTGAATATCTCTCGCCTCCAGAAACTTGGAGGCCCGCTTGCAGCTGGTTCAGCCGCTGCGGAAGTAATACCAATCGACGCTGGTTACAGTCATTGTCTGCACTGCCCTGCCAATTACCCGGGCATGCTGCCATTGCTTCCCGCGGAGTTCAATCCGCATGGTATGAACGGCTCGCGGTGGTAAGCGCTGGCGTGGAATCGTGCCAATACGTTTGCCAGCGTTGCCGGACGCTCGGTCCGGCCGAGCCTGTTGCGTGCGTGCGGCGTTGGTTGGCGCTGCACGTTGCACGCGGGAACGCTGTACGCATACAAATTGACTTTTGCAACGGATGCCAGAATATTGCCCGGCGAAATCAACCAGCGAGGAATGTCATGGGTTCAAGACTTGAAGGGAAGGTGGCCGCCATTACGGGTGCGGCGAGCGGTTTCGGCGAAACGGCGGCGCGACTGTTCGTCAGCGAGGGCTGCAGGGTGGCGCTCGGCGACATTCAGGAGCAAGCCGGTGCGGCTGTGGCGGAGGCGCTTGGCGATGCGGCGGTTTTCGTGCGCTGCGACGTCACCTCCGAGGACGATGTCGCCAATCTCGTGGACACTGCCGTCACTGCTTTCGGCCGTCTTGACATCATGTACAACAACGCCGGCATCGTCGGCGCCGTGGGGCCGATCGATACCACCCCCACGGACGAGTGGAAGGCAACCCTGGACATTCTGCTGAACGGCGTTTTTTACGGCGTCAAGCACGCCGCCCGGGTGATGAAGCCGCAGGGGTCCGGATCGATCGTCAGCATGTCGAGCACGGCGGGCATTCTCGGCGGCCTCGGGCCGCACACCTACAGTGTCGCCAAGCACGGTGTGGTGGGCTTGACCAAGAGCGCCGCGGCGGAACTGTGCCGCTTCGGCATCCGCGTGAACTGCATCTCGCCGGCCGGCATGGCGACGCCCATGGTGGCCAATGTCACCACCGGCGACCCCACCGACATCGAGGCGACCAAGGAGGCTCTGGCCGCCGCATCGCCGCTGAAGGGCAGGCCCGGGCTGGCGGAAGACGTCGCCAATGCGGCCCTGTGGCTGGCAAGCGATGAATCGGGTTATACCAGCGGGCATACGCTGACCACCGATGCGGGCATGACCACCGGGTCGACGGCCAATCCGCCGGCTTTCGACCAGTATCAGCCGATGATCCGCGAGGCAGGCAGGAGCGGGCTGTAATCGGGCACTGGCATGGCGGGGCGGTGGCCGGACCCTTCCCCGGGGCTGGCCGGTGCCGTCGGCATCGTCGGCGCTCCGGTGAGCGGGTTGCGCGCGCCTTGCTGTCGAGGCGCCGTACGGGCGCTGCACCAACTGCGGGGCGCTATCCGCTGAACGAGGGGTTCGGCGGCCTGTAAAGTGACAGCGGCCGAACCTGCGGCGTAGAGTGGGAGCGTGAATTCGCAGCACGAAATCCACTATGAACCGGCCCGTTCACTGGCCCGGCAGTTGCGCGTCGGCGAGCGCTCGGCGCGGGAGGTGATGCAAGCCTTTCTGGCCCGCATCGAGGCCTGCAATCCCAGGGTCAATGCCATCTGCACGCTGATTCCGGCGGAACAGGCCCTGGCACTGGCGGATTCCGCTGACCGGGCCAGGCAAAAAGGTGAGGCGTTGGGCCCGCTGCACGGCCTGCCCATGGCCGTGAAAGACCTTGCCGATACCAAGGGTATCCGTACCACCCTGGGTTCCCCCATATTCGCCGACAACGTCCCGGACGAAGACTGCCTGCTGGTGCAACGGCTGAAAGGGGCCGGGGCGCTGATCATCGGCAAGACCAACACGCCGGAGTTCGGCGCCGGTTCCAACACCTTCAACCCGCTGTTCGGCGTTACCCGCAATCCCTACGACCTGGCCAGAACACCCGGCGGCAGCAGCGGCGGCGCGGCCGCGGCGCTGGCCTGCGGCATGCTCCCCCTGGCGGACGGCAGCGACATGGGCGGCTCGCTGAGGAACCCAGCGGCGTTCTGCAATGTGGTCGGGTTTCGCCCGTCCGTGGGGCGGGTTCCGCATTGGCCGACGCCCATGGCTTTCCAATCACGCCTTGGGGTGGAAGGGCCCCTGGCGCGGGACGTGGACGACTGCGCGCTGCTGCTTTCCGTGCTGGCGGGGCCGGACCCACGCGACCCGATGTCGCTGCAGGACGGCGGCGAGCGTTTCCGCCACGAGATGGGGCAGGCGCTTACCGGTAGCCGCATCGCCTGGACGCCGGACCTCGGCATGTTGGCCGTCGAGTCGGAGGTCAAGAACCTGTGCGCGGCCGTTCTTCCGAGGCTGGAGAGCCATGCCGTGCGGGTCGACACCGCGCATCCGGACCTCGATGGCGCCATGGATGTGTTCCGCGCATTGCGCGCGGCCTGGTTTGCGGCCACCGGCGGCCCGCTGCTGGCCCGGCATCGCCACCTGATGAAAGACACGGTGGTCGGCAACATCGAGGCCGGGCAGAAGCTGCGTGCCGCGGACCTGATCCGCGCCGAAAGCCTGCGCACCCGGCTATATGTGCGCCTGCTGGAGTTTTTCGAGCGCTACGATTTCCTGGTGCTGCCCAGTACCCAGGTGCAGCCCTTCGACTGCGGCACCGAGTGGGTTCGGGAAATCGAGGGCCAGAGCATGCCCGACTATATCGACTGGATGTCGATCTGCTGCATCATCAGCGTGTTCGGCTTGCCGGCCATTTCCGTTCCAGCCGGATTCACGGCTGCCGGTTTGCCCGTGGGCCTGCAGATCGTCGGCCCGCCGCGCGCCGATGCGGCGGTGCTGGGCATGGCCCGCGTGGTTGAACAGGTAACGGATTGCCGCGCCCGGCGGCCGCGACTTCAGGCTCCTTAGGACGGGGCAGAAGACTGCTTTCGAAGACGCCGTCGAAATCCGGCCATCCGGCGAACCATCCATGCGGTCACGCAGGTGCGGGTGTTCGTCGATTCCGGTGATGCGCGGCGTGGCCGCCTTGCCGGGGGCTGTCAGCCGGGGCCCGGAACGTATCTGTAAGACTCGTCCTGGTCATCGATGCGCCCCAGGGCCAGGTCCTTGAAGAACGAGCCAACCCAGTCCACGGTCGATGGTTCATTGCGATTGAAGTCCATCACGTACAGACGGTGGGCGATTTTCCAGGCTCCGTCGCGACGTTCGAAGCGGTCGAGGTAACGGCCGCCGACCATCGCGGCCGCCATGCCGTCGTCTGTTTCGGCATCGATGAACGTCAGGTTGTACGACTCGACCACGGCAGTGTCGGGCCCGGTAAACTCAATCAGTGTGTGATCGACTCGATGGGTCTGCTGGCGGACGCCGATGGAGGCATCGAACGGGCCGATGAAATCGGCGAATTCCCAGGCATTGCCGTTGAAGATGCCATGGTCGTCGGTGGCGTCCTCGTGGTAGGCGGTCTTTAACAGTGTCGCATCGAGTCGGTCGACGCCGCGGCAGTAACGCAGCAGGCAGTCGCAGATGGCCTGCCGGTCTTTGCAACGGTCGATTTCCTGCTGGCTGACGCTCATTGCAGCAATCCGTACAGCGGGTCGTTTTTGTCCCGGCGACCGCGGGCGCGCAGGTCGCCGTACATGCCTTCCTCCCACTCGGAGGAGTTCGGCTGGTTCTGGTTCCAGTCC
>CAZNFI010000088.1:0-3401 GCA_964572185.1 uncultured Pseudomonadales bacterium | reverse complement strand
GCACAGGTAGGCAAATACGTAAATCTCCCCGGTGGCCTGGTCGCCGTCGACCGTAATCAACTGATTGCCCAGGCAGTGGAAGGTGCGTTCCATGGTGAGCAGGTGTGCGAAGGTGTTTTCGACGAAACCGCTCGCCGGGCCGTCATAGGTGCCGAATTCAACGGTGGCGTCATCGTGAAAGATGCGTGGCAGCAGGTCGGCATCGATGCGGTCGACCGCGCGGCAATAGAGCGCGCAGACATCGCGAATGGCCTGCTTGTCGATCGCTTCCCGAAGTTCCTGGTCCGATACGGTGCTCACCTTCCCTCCGATCGCCTGATTGCAGCGCGCAACCTACACAAATCAAACTTCTCCGGCAATCGTGACATGCTGGACGGTCGGCCGCCCCGGGGCTGCGGGGGTGAACTAGAATCCTTGAGCGGCCTTGATGTGTACAGATGAGTTGCATTCTGGAACAACGTATCCAAGTTGCGGAGCAACTTGATTGCCTCGCCGTCAGGCGAGGCGCCTAGTGTCCTGTGTCACAAATACGCTACCTTTCAGCGTGCCGCGCCTTGCCCTCGGCGGTCTTGCGCGCTCTGAAAGGCAGCGTATTTGTGACACAGGACACTAGTTTCCGATCGCCCGGCGTTCGCCGGATATCTGTTCGAGCATCATTTCCTGTATCTGCCAGCCGGAGTTCTTGCTGTAGGCCAGCCCGTCGTTGTAGGTGCCGATGAATATCCAGACTTCTTCCGCCGTCGCGTGCCAGGCTTGCAGGTAACTCGTCATGCTGGCCCTGCCTCCTTCACCATGCGCATCCGGCAGGGCAGCGATGTTCACCAGCTGGGTGCCGATGAGGTGCTGGGTGGAGTCGTAGTCTGCCAGGGCGCCGAGCACCACATCCACCCAGGCATCCGGGCCGGTCGCCGGGTCGACACCGGCGGCGCCGATTCTGGCATCGGGTGTGAAAACGCGGTGGTAGATGGCGCGGCCCTCGGCAATCGAGTCGTCGGTCGCCATGCCGATCAGGTCGGTGGCGCGGGCATACAGGCGCCTGAGTTCGGCGACCTGCTGCTTGGCAATCCAGGTTTCGACGCTTTGGTCGCCGGTCGTTGTCGCTGACGCGGCCGCCGGGCCCGCGCCGCTGCCGAGCACGCCCACGGCGGCGGCTCCCGCGCCGGCGATGAGGCCCCGGCGGGAGAAAAATCCGGACGAGGGCGGTAGCGTTTCGTCATGCATGGCTGAATGCTCCGTCATTGACTGAAAGGTGATTGGCTCTCCCGGCACCAGAGGCGATCCGGGTGACCCCCGAATCGTGTGGGTCGCCAGGAATTCTCGCAGAGAATACGCTGCGCTGACCGGCAGGGAACAGCCTCGAGTACACGCCCGCCCGGTGTTTGAAAAACCGCATCCGCAGATCTTGCTGTACGCGAGCCTGTGGCTATTGCCAGTTTGTGGCTGGTGTCTCGGTATCGATTCCCGAACGCATCACCTTGCCCGGCAGGGCGCCGGTGTGCGCTCCTGAGGCCAGAATGCGCACGCCGTTGACGAAAACGTGCCGAATGCCCTCGGCTTCGGCGTAGACACGGGGTTCGTCCGCGGGCAGGTCGCGACGGATCTGCACCGGCCCGGGGCCGACTTCATCGGGGTCGAATACCACGATGTCGGCCCAGCAGCCGGGCTTGAGAACGCCGCGGCCTCGCAAGCCCACCAGTCTTGCGGGTATCTCGGTGAGCTGGTGCACGGCCTGTTCGAGAGAAATCAGCCGCCGCTCGCGCACGCCGTGGCGCAGCAGCGCGGTGGCATAGGTGAAGGTGTCGATCATGTCCAGGTGGGCGCCGGCGTCGGAGGCGCCGATCACCGTGCGCT
The DNA here is from genome assembly GCA_964572185.1 of uncultured Pseudomonadales bacterium. Classification (GTDB taxonomy): domain Bacteria; phylum Pseudomonadota; class Gammaproteobacteria; order Pseudomonadales; family Azotimanducaceae; genus Azophilus. The sequence continues at coordinate 1,550 of CAZNFI010000088.1, read as the reverse complement.
CGTCGGCCCACAGTTCGGCCCGTTGCCGCCATACCGCCTCGCTGTCGCCGCCGCCGAAATCCAGGGGAATGAAGGAGGTGCGCAGCCCCTCGGCCAGGGCCAGGTCGAGCATGGCATCGAACGGCGCCTTGCCCTGCTGCTCGGCGATCTCGCCGATGGTGCGGCCCTGCAGCGACTCGTGCGCGGCATCGAAAACGGCGTGAACCTGCCAGCGGCGCCAGTCGGATATGGATTGAAAGGGCCCTTGCGTGCGAGCGCTGGCATCGAGTGCCCGGCGCCGGGCCGGGTCGCGCAGCACGGCCATGCGTTCCGCAATCGGCAGCTTGAACAGGTCGGCCCACCCGGTCATGGCATCGAACACCATGCCGCTGTGCAGGTTGAGGCGCAGCACCATGGGCTGCGGCATGGTCAGCGCCACCACCTTGCCGCCGTTGCGGCGGGCGATGTCGCTGATGCCGAGTTGATTGTCGAGCAAATCCCGCGGCCCGGGAGTCACCACGTTCCAGTTCACCGGCCGGCGCGACTCGGTGGCAATGTCGGACATGAGTTGGCGGGTGGCATCGCTGAACAGGCCCACGCCGGGCAGGAACTCGATAGAGGTGCCTTGATGGCGGCCCACCACCCTGGCCAGCTCCAGGATCTCCTCGCGGGTGGCGTGCCTCGATGGCACCGGCAAGCCTTCCCCGTCGTTGTGCGTGGTTGACAGCGTGGAGGAGAAGCCGAGCGCGCCCTGCTCCAGGCTCTCGCCCAACAGGGCTTTCATGGCCGCAAGTTCGTCGCTGCCCGCTTCCGCTCCGACCGCCCGTTCGCCCATCACCACCCGGCGGATGGCGCTGTGGCCCGCCATGAACCCGGCATTGAGCCCGAGACGGCCTTCGATGCGGCCGAGGTAATCGCCGAAGCTGCACCAGTCCCAGGGAACGCCGGCTTCCAGGCTCGCCACCGGCATGCCTTCCACCCGCGCCAGCATGCGCAGCAGGTAGGGGGCGGCCTCGGCACTCAAGGGAGCGATGCTGAAGCCGCAGTGCCCGCCGATGATGCTGGTGACGCCATGGTGGCAGGAGGGCGTCAGCGCCGGATCCCAGAACACCTGGGCGTCGTAGTGGGTGTGGATGTCGACAAAGCCCGGCGCCACCACGCAGCCATCGGCATCGACCACCTGCCTGGCGGATTCATCGACCCGGCCCAGCGCCGCGATGCGGCCATCACGGATGCCGACATCGCCGCGGGTCGCGGGTGCGCCGGTGCCATCGATCAACCGGCCGTTGCTGATAAGCAGATCCAACATGATGTGTGGCGTTTCCCGCTCCCGTGACTGAACGGCAAAGTATAGCTTGATAGGTTGTGGGTGAGGCGGCCGAGGTCGATTGCGGTTTGGGGGCCTGGCGCCGCTTTGCCGTAAAATCAGTCTGGAGGAGGTTCCCGACGCCGCCAGGCTGCTAGCCGCAATATGCGGCTGATATGGTTCAACTTGCGGGCAAGTTGAAACATGCTGTCTAGGCGCGTCGCCTGACGGCGACGCGATCGAGAATGCTCACGCATTCTCCCAA
>CAZNFI010000087.1:7295-12432 GCA_964572185.1 uncultured Pseudomonadales bacterium | reverse complement strand
GTGCGGCGCTGTGGCTGGGCGCGGTGCTTCTGGTAGTAGTCTTCGCGCTTGAACGGGTGCACCAGCACCAGGCCGGCGACGAAGCCGCCGATGTGCGCCCAGAAGGCGACGCCGCCGCCGCCCGAGCCGAGGCCCGGCAAACCGCCGACGATCTGCAGCAGAAACCAGTAGCCGAGCATGAAAACGGCGGGTACGGCCACGGTGGTGATGTAGAAGCCGAGGAAAATCAGCGTATGTACGTGGGCGCGCGGGTACAGCAGGGCATAGGCCCCCATCACGCCGCCGATCGCCCCCGAGGCGCCCACCATCGGCACGCTGCTGCCCGGGTCGGTGAGAATCTGCGCGAACGCCGCGGCGGCGCCGCACAACAGGTAGAAGGCGATGAACCGGTACGGGCCCATGACGTCCTCGATATTGTCGCCGAACACCCACAGGAACCACATGTTGCCCAGGATGTGGAACCAGCCGCCGTGCATGAACATGGAGGTGAGCACGGTTTCCGGATTGGGCCCGTCCAGCCGGCACATCAGGTTGTGGCCCACGGGAATCGCATGCCCGGTGTCCAGCAGCCCGAGCAGGTCGCCTGGCACCAGCCCGTACAGGCACAGGGATTCGGCCAATGCGTAGCCGCTGCCCAGGCCCTGCACGAACAGCCACACCAGTGCATTCAGGGCAATGATGGCCATGACCGCGAACGGGGTGCGCGACCTTGGGTTCTCGTCTCTTAGCGGAAACATGCCGACTGTTCCAGACCTGTGCCGGCCCGGGGTCGCTCGTGTTGCCGGTGCACACCGTTCAGGTGTGCGTGGACAGCCCTGCGCGCCGCCCCAATGCCGGCGGTGCCATCGAATGCTACATCATAGCAGCGTACCGAGTTCGGCGATGAGGCGGTCGTTCTGTTCCGGCGTGCCCACGGTGATGCGCAGCTTGTCGGCAAGCCTCGGCGCATCGAAGTAGCGAACCAGGATGCCCTCGTCCTTGAGGGCCAGGTACAGTTCCCGAGCATTCAGCCGGGCGCCGTCGGGCACCCGCGCCAGCAGGAAGTTGGCCTGCGACGGCGGCGCGTCAAGCCCGAGCCGCTCGAGCTCGCCGGCCAGCCGGGCGCGGGCTTCGCGCACCGACGCCCAGCACCGGTCTGCGTGCGCCCGGTCAGCGAACGCCGCAAGCCCCAGCAGTTGGCCGAATTCATCGATGTTGTAGCTGTCGCGCGTCTTGGTGAGCAGCGGCGTGATCAGGCCGGCCTGCCCGATCAGGTATCCCAGCCGCAGGCCGGCCAGGCTGTACCCTTTCGAGAACGATCGAAGGATCAGCAGGTTGTCGAAACGCTGCAACAGCTTTACCGAGTCGTAGCCCAGCTCGGGGTCGATGAAATCGGCGTAGGCTTCATCCAGCAGCAATACGCCGCGAAGTTCCGCCGCCAGCCGGCCGATGCTGTCGGCGTCCAGCAGGCGGCCGGTAGGCGCGTGTGGGTTGGGCAGGCAGGTCAACTGTGCACCGGCATCGTTCAGGCGCCGCGCCAGGTCTGCCGGAGGCGCCCAGTCGTCCGCCAGTTGCACGGCGGCCAGCGGTGCATCGTGCACCTCGGCCAGCACCGGGTACAGCGAGTAACTCGGCTCTACGGTACCCATGGGCGCGCCCGGCTCCACGAATGTGGTGATTGCCATGCGCAGTGCCTCGTCACCGCCATTGGTCACCACCAGGTTGTCGAGGCCGACCCCGTGGTGATCGGCGAGCGCGCGGCGCAGCGGGTCTGCGGTGGGCTGCGGATAGGTGCGCAGGCGCCCGGCGTCGAAAGTGGCCAGCGCGGTTTGCACCGCTGGGCTCGGGGGGTACGGGTTTTCGTTGGTATTCAGCTTGCAGGTATCTGCATCGTGGGGCTGTTCGCCCCACACATAACCCTGCATGCGGCGGATGTTGTTGCGTTCGTAGGTCATGGTTGGGGTGAATCCGGTGGCGGGGCGGCTGTTCCCTTGTTTTGCTCGCTGTGCTGGTTACCAGCGCTGCCCCCGCTACCAGCGCTGCCCCCGCTGGCTGCAATGCCGGCCGGCTCGGGCACGGCATGGGCCGGGCCGAGCAGGTGCGCAAGCCATACCGTGGACGGGTTGGCCTCCAGCGCGATCTTCGCCGTCATGGTGAGCGGCACCGACAGCAGCATGCCCACCGGGCCGAGCACCCACCCCCACAGCACCAGGGACAGGAACACCACCAGCGTGGAGAGCCCCAGCCCCCGACCCATGTAGCGTGGCTCGATGACGTTGCCCAACACCACGTTGACCACGGCGTAGCCGGCCCCGGTCAGCAGCGCGTAACCGGGGCCGAGTTGCACCAGCGCCAGCAGCACCGCCGGGATGGCGGCGATGATCGAGCCGATGGCGGGCACGAAGTTGAGCAGAAACGCGAGCAGCCCCCAGAGCACCGGAAAGTCGACGCCGAGCAGGCCCAGGTAGATGGCGATGGTAACGCCGGTGATGACGCTCACGGTGGTCTTTATGGCGATGTAGCGGTTCACGTTCTCCGCGAATCGGGCGAAGTAGGGCATGGACCGGTCTGCGTCTTTCAGCACGTCGCGCAGCTTGCGCGGAAAGCTCGATGCCTCTGCAAGTATGAATATCACCGTCAACAGGATCAGAAAACTATTGGATAGAACCCCGCCCAGCCCGGCGAGGGTGGTGCCGGCCAGCGCCAGCGCCTCGCCCGGATTGAAGTTTTCGACCAGCAGCTCCGGGGAAAGTTCAATGCCCAGGCCCTGGAACCACACGATTGCCTCCGTGAACATCGCCGTCAGGCGCTCCTGGTAGGCCGGCAGCTTTTGCGTGAACGCGCCCGCCGACTGCGCCACCAGCGCCCCGGCGCCCAGCAGGATGACCACCATGGCCGCCATGACGATGGCGATCGACAGCCAGCCGGGAACCCGGTGCCGCTCCAGCCAGAACATGGGCGTGGCGGCGATGGTGGCGATGAAGGCGGCCAGCAGGAAGGGAACCGCGAGCGCTTCGGCGGCCTTGAGGCCCGCCGTTATCACGATCAGCGCCGCCAGTATGACGAAGCCTTTACCGGCACCCACGGCGCGGCTCTCCTGGTCGCGGCTACCAGCTGTTGCGCAGTTCCCGAAGTTTCAGGAACACGTCCTGGGGCGATGGCTTTTCGTCCAGGTCGGGGAACGCTTCCTGCAGGCGCCTGATCACCGTCGGGCTGGTCAGGCGGAAGAAGGTGTTGATGTCCCGCTCCTGGGCGATCGTGGTCACCATCGCGGCGCCCGGGTCGTGTGCGCCTTCCAGCTCCTGCAGCAACTCTGCCGCGGCATCGTTGTCGGGTTCCCGGTCGAGCGTGAAGCCGAGGTTGTTGGTGATGTAATCGTGCCCCGGGTAGACGAGGGTGTTTTCGGGCAGTTCGTCGAGCTGTGCCGAGAACGTCCTGTACAGTTCCTCGGGATAGCCGCCGTTGTGGCAGTTGCCGGCGCCGGCATTGAACAGGGTGTCGCCGGAAAACAGCGCCGGCGTGTCGGTTTTCGACAGCAGGCAGATGTGGCTCATGGTGTGGCCCGGGGTGTCGAGGGCGAGCAGTTCCACGCTCTTGCCCACCGACACCACGTCGCCGGCGCCGAGGCCCACATCGATGCCGTCGATGCTGGCGCCGGCGTTGGCGTGGGCCAGCAGCCGGGCCGAGGTGGCTTGCATCATGGCCTGGTTGCCGCCGGTGTGGTCGGGGTGTTCGTGGGTATTGAGAATCTGGGTGATCTCCCAGCCCTTGTCCTTGGCGCGCGCCAGGCACTTTTCGTGATCGAGCGGGTCGACCGCCAGTGCTTCGCCGGTTTCGCCGCAGGCGATCAGGTAGTTGAAGTTGCGATAGGCGTTGCCGGTCCAGATTTGCTCGACGATCATGTTGCGCTCCTTGCCTTTTCCGCAGTGGACTTATCGTACCGTAGATCGGGTTGCGTGCACGCAACGGGTTCACCCAGAAAAGCCTCGATGTCGGGCAGGTTGAATGCGTCGTCCTCGGCAACGAAGCTGATGCTGATGCCCTGTGCGCCGGCGCGCCCGGTGCGGCCGATGCGATGCACGTAGTCTTCCGCATCCTCGGGCAGGTCGTAATTGATCACATGGCTGATGCCTTCGACGTGGATGCCGCGCCCGGCCACGTCGGTCGCCACCACATAGCGGATCTTGCCTTCCTTGAAACGGTTCAGCGTGGCCAGGCGCTTTCTCTGCGGCACATCGCCCGCCAGCGGCTCGCTATTGATGCCCCGCCTGTTCAGCGCCTGGCTGAGGCGGTGGGTGCGGTCACGGCGGTTGGTGAAGATGAGTGCGCGGGCAGGCTGTTCGTTGGCCAGGAAGTCGCCGAGCAGCCGGGCTTTCCGGTCTGCGCTCACCAGCCAGAACTTCTGCTCGACCGAGTCGGTGGCCACCGACTCCGGCGCGATGACCACGTGCTCGGGTTCCAGTGTCCAGGATTGCGCCAGGCGCATCACGTCGTCGTTGAAGGTGGCGCTGAAGAACAGGGTCTGGCGGGTGCGCTTGTGCGGCGTCTGGTAGACGATGCGCCGCACATCGGGAATAAAGCCCATGTCGAGCATGCGGTCGGCCTCGTCGATCACCAGAATCTCCACGGAACGCAGGTTGACGTGGCCGCGGTTCTGGAAATCGATCAGCCGGCCCGGGGTGCCGATCAGGATGTCGGTGGGGGCCGAGCGGATGGCATCCAGCTGTTTCTGGAAATCGATGCCGCCGACCACGCAGCGCGCCGTCTCCTGCATGTGCCTGCCCAGGTCGAGCGCATCGCTCTCGATCTGCATGGCCAGTTCCCGGGTGGGGGCCAGCACCAGTGCCCGCGGCCGCGCCGGCAGGGTTTCCGCGGGTGCTTGGCGGGGTCGCTCCCACAGGTGGGTGAGTATGGTGATCAGGAAGGCGGCCGTCTTGCCGGTGCCGGTCTGCGCCTGGCCGGTCACGTCGTAGTCGGCCAGGCTCAGCGGCAGCACCTGGTGCTGGATGGGCGTGCAGTGCCGGTAGCCCAGGTCGTCGATGGCCTGTATCAGCGGCGGCGGCAATACGAAGTCGTGGAAGCTGCCGGATGCCTCGGGGGCGTCGGTACCCGGGGCGTCGGTGTCGGGCGTGTCGGTCATGGGCGTGTCGGTCATGGG
>CAZNFI010000087.1:0-7195 GCA_964572185.1 uncultured Pseudomonadales bacterium | reverse complement strand
GGGCGTGTCGGTCATGGGCGTGTCGGTCATGGGGTGCCGCGCAACTGTTGTATGCAGGCCAGCTTCACGCACTGCGTGAGTACGTGCATCGCCGCCGCGAGGTCGTCGCCGGCGGTGAAGGTGGGCGCGATGCGCAGGTTGCTGTCGTCGGGGTCGCGGCCGTACGGAAAGGTGGCGCCGGCGGGGGTGAGTTTCAGGCCCACCTCCCGGGCCAGCGCGGCCACCCGGGCGGCGGCGCCGGGCAGCACCTGCAGGGAAACGAAGTAACCGCCCCTGGGCTTGGTCCAGGTGGCAATGCCGAGCCCGCCCAGTTGCTGCTGCAGCACCCGGTCGACCAGGGCGAACTTGGGCTTCAGAATCTGCGCATGGCGCGCCATGTGTTCCTCGATGCGGCCGGCGAGCAGGCGTACATGCCGCAGCTGCGACACCTTGTCGGAGCCGATCATCATGACTTCGAGGGTTTTCTGCAGTGCATCCAGCACTGTGTCGGACCCGGCGCAGAAGGCGACGCCGCCGCTTGCGTAGGTGATCTTCGAGGTCGACGCGAACATCACGATGTGATCCTCGCTGCCGGCCGCCCGGGCCAGGTCGTGGATGTTCGCCAGCGGTGCCCGCGGGAATTCGAAATCGTGCACCGCGTAGGCGTTGTCCCAGAACACGGCAAAGTCATCGGCGGCCGCGCGTTCGGGCAGTTCGGCAAGGGCCTGCACGGTGCGGTCGCTGTAGATGCAGCCGGTGGGATTGGAGTACTTCGGTACGCACCAGATGCCCTTCACCGTGGGGTCGTCTGCACAGAGTTGCAGGGCGATGCCCATGTCGGGCCCCGTATCCAGCATCGGCACGGTGAGCATCTCGATGCCGAGCTTTTCGCAGATGGTGAAGTGGCGGTCGTAACCGGGTGCGGGAGCGAGCATCCTGACCGGTTGCGAGGCGCACCAGCGCCGCCCGTCGCCCCACAGCCCGCGGCGCAGGGCCGTCTCCACCGCCTGAAACATCAGGAACAGGCTGGAGTTGCCGGCGGCGATGACGCGCTCCGGGTCGACGCCGAGCAGGTCGCCGCCCAGCGCCCGTGCCTCGGGCAGGCCGCGCAATGCGCCGTAGTTGCGCGCGTCGGTGCCGTCGGCGGCCAGGTAGCCGGGCAGCGGCGCATCGAGGTCGGCGCTGAGGTCGAGTTGCTGCGGGCCGGGCTTTCCCCGGGTCAGGTCCAGCGACAGACGGTTCGCGCGTTGCAGGTCGAGGTCGCGGCGCAGGTCTGCTTCCAGCGCGGCCAGTTCGTCGGCGGAGCGTTCGCCAAGCGGTGTCATGTCGTCACTCCAGCCCGGCCGCCAGGTCGCGGCCAAGCATCAGGTTGAGGTTCTGCACGGCGGCGCCCGCGGCGCCCTTGCCCAGGTTGTCGTAACGGGCGCACAGCAGCAGCTGACGCTCGTTGCCGAACACCGCCAGCTGCAGCCGGTTGCTGTCGTTGCAGGCTGTCGGGCTCAGGAAATTGTCCTCCAGACAGCCGGTGGCGGGGTGCGGCAGCACATCTATGAATCTGGCGCCGGCGTAGGTTTGCGCAAGAATGTCGCGAATCTCCCGGGGCGTGCCGCCGCTGCCGAGTTGGCTGGCGAACAGCGGCACCTGGGTGACCATGCCCTTGTAGAAGTTGCCGACACACGGTGAGAAAAGCGGCGGTTCCGCGGTGCCCGCGTAGCGCTGCATTTCCGGCAGGTGCTTGTGCGCCAGGTCGAGGGCGTAGGGCCTGGCGCCCCAGCACTCGAGCTGTTTGGCGTCGGCCTGCCGATAACGTTCGATCATGCTGCGCCCGCCGCCGGAGTAACCGGACAGGGCGTGTACCGACAGCGGCGTGGCCGGGTCGAGTACACCGGCCTGCAGCAGTGGCCTGACGGCGAGAATGAAGCCCTGCGGATAGCAGCCGGGATTGCTGACCAGCCGCGCACCGGCGATGGCGCCGGCCTGTTCCGGGCACAGTTCCGGCAGGCCGTACACCCAGCCCGGTGCGGTGCGGTGCGCGCTGCTGGCATCGATCAGGCGGCAATTGTCGCCGGCCAGGGTCACCGCTTCGCGGGCCGCATCGTCGGGCAGGCACAGAATCGACACATCGGCGCTCTGCAACAGGCTCTGCCGCGCTGCGCTGCGCTTGCGGTCGGCTGCGTCGACCCGCAGCAGTTCGATGTCGCCTTGCCCCTGCAGGCGGGCGGCAATCTCCAGCCCGGTGGTGCCGGCCTGTCCGTCGATGTAAACCTTGACCGTCAAAAACCAGTGCCATGGTCGGATGGGCGCGGCATTCTACCAGCCAAATCAACCGGTAAGGAGATAGGTGTCCACGAACGGCGCGGTTCCTGCCGCGCCGGCAGCGATTGGCCGGCAATGGTGTATCGGAACGGTGGGCGTCCCCGGCTTCGTCACGCAATGGCGGGTGTCCCGACTTCACCCGATTGGTGAGAGAGGTGGGTGTCCCGAACAGTCCCCCGAACAGTCCCCCGAACAGTCCCCCGAACAGTCCCGAATAAAGGTGATTGACTGGGGAGTCGGAGACGCGCGTGTCCCCGATTGGGGAGTCGTGGGCTGTTCGGCGCGGGTGCCGGAGGGGTTCTATCTGGCCGGTACGCCGTATCTGGTTTCGGCCTGGCGCTCGCGGAGTTTCAGCAGCGCCAGGTGATCGACGTTGCCGAACAGGTGTTCGAGGATTGCGGCAAGCGGCCGGTCGGGGTGGTGGCGTCTTGCCAGGTGAATGAAACGCAGCGTACGCAGGGCGTCGAACCACTGGTGCAGGGCTTTCCGGAGCGTATGCGGCTGCCTGGTGCGGCGCCTGGCGCTTTCGAGCTGGCGGAAGAAACCCAGCTCTTCGAGCAGCGCCCGGGTGCGTGCTTGAACCGGGGCGCCGTCATCGATGAAGGCCGTCACTTCGCGCAGCAACTCGAACGATTCGGGGGCGTAGCCGGGAAAGAGCGCGGCATCGTCCATGGCCAGCAGCGCGGGCCCGGTTCCGAACGGCACCCGTTCGGACAGCCTGGCCCGGATGACGATTTCTTCGCCCCCGAGCGCAAGTACCGGCGCCGTCTTGGCGGCCTTGTTGAGCAGGTGGAAGTCTTCGCCGGCGTTGCGCCTCGGCACCCCGCGTACCCGGGCGTAAACCTCCGCGTGCACGGCGATGGCGCTGCCGATGGTGTGGAAAGCATAGGGTGAGCGCGCCTGCCGCAGCCGGTCGACGTAGTAGCGCAGGTGCAGCTCATAGGCTCTGGCCATGGCCGCAATATCCGGTTCGGCGATGTGCCGGAACGGCATGACCAGGCAGCCGGGCTGTTCCGGCGCATCGTCGAGGTACCCCGCCGGCAGGCGAACGTCGGCATCGGTAAAGTAAATCCACGGCCGGCGCACGGCTCCGCGCACGATCAGGGCGCAGGCAATGTCTGCCCCGATCTTGCGCGCCAGCCCCACGCCCCGGCGCCCGGGAATGCGCCGCTGCCCGTTGATGCGGTCGACGGCCAGCACGTCGATGCCGCCCGGCGTGCGCGTCCACTGCATCGGCTGCCCGCCGCCCGGGGCCAGCGCCCGCCACATCGCCCGGCTGCGCGCGAGCGCTGCCGCCGGTGCGTCGTCCGGGGCATTGACCACGACGATGGCCAGCGGCGCGCCCGCGACCCGGCCCAACGCATGGTCGATGCATTCGGGCGCTTCGTCGTAACAGGGCACGACCACGGCGTTTGCAAACTCGCGGCCGGGCAACGGTATGGCTCCGGCTTCCGGCTCTCCGTAGCGCTCGAGGTAGCGCCGCAGCCGCTCAGTGCACACGCGGTTCCAGCGGCAGGGCGGCGACGATATCGGCTTCGTCCGCGATCAGCGACTGCAGGCGGGGCTCAACCTGGCCGGGGTCGCAATGCTCCCGGGCCAGTTCCAGAAACACCGCCCAATGCCGGCATTCGGCTTGGGTAATGGCGGCGAAGAACCGCTTTTCGTGCCCCTCCGGCAATGCCTGTGCAACCAGGCCGAATCGTTCGTGGCCGCGGCGCTCGATGACAGACGCCACCAGCAGCCGGTCGAGCAGGTACCGTTCACTACCGTGCCGGATCAGCGCGTTTAGCCGGCGCACGTAAGGGTCTTTCCGATCCGGGGCGATCGTCACCCCTCGTTTGCCGAGCAGCCGCACCACCTCCCGGTAGTGGCTCAGTTCCTCGACGGCAAGGTCGGCCATCGCATTCACCAGCCCCGGCTTGTCGGGATAGTGTGCGGCGATGGCCAGCGCCATGCCCGACGCCTTCTTCTCGCAGGAGGCGTGGTCCTGCAGAAACCGGTCGAAATCGCCCAGAACCACATCGACCCAGGCCGGGTTCGTGGGCGCGAGGTTCATGCGTAAACCCGGTTCAGCCAGTTGCCGATGTCGGCAATTTCCTCGGGGCACACCTCGTGGCCCATGGCGTACTCGCGCCACTCGACCCCGTAGTTCAGGCCTGTCAGGGTCTCCCTGGCGGTAATCGCCCGGGTGATGGGAATCATCGGGTCGCCGACGCCGTGCCCCATGAATATGGGCACATCGATGCCGGCGAGGCCAACGCGTTCGGCGAGCCGCTCGTGATCGTGAACGTACGTGGACAGCGCCAGGATGCCGGCCATGCGCCGGTCGCCACACAGCCCCAGTTCCAGGGCGATCACGCCGCCCTGGCTGAATCCCGCGATCACGATCCGGCTCGCGGGCGTGCCGCCGGCGATTTCCATGTCGACGATTTCGGCGACCAGCCGCACGGATTCATCGATGTCCGATTTGCCGCTGACCGGCGCTCCCGGGTCGATGTCGTACCAGGCGCGCATTTCCATGCCGGCATTGATGGTGACCGGCCGCACCGGCGCGTTTGGAAACACGAAACGCACCGGCTGCCCCAGGTTCAGCAGCGGCACGATGGGCTCGAAGTCATGCGCATCCGCGCCCAGCCCGTGCAGCCAGATCACGGTGCCCGCGCAGTCCGCCGGGTCGGCGCCACCGGCGCCACCGGCGGCAACCGTCAAAAAGTCCAGACTCACCGTTCCCTGCTCCTCTTGCGCCTGTTGATCATTTTGCAGTTAGGCCCATCGAGAGCCAACGGTCAATCCCGACAGAGACGCACCTGCCGTGGCGACCATGCGGAACATAATGCTGGAGATGTGCTTTTGCCAGGCGCCGAGCAGGCATGCGGCACGGCCCTCCGGCCTGCCGGGCGGGCGCATCGGGCGAAACAGGCCTGTTCGACAATGTGATGTGAGCGCTACGGCGGCCCCGCAACACCATTGCGCGGCGTCGCCGCCTGCCGGGGCGGTGTTGCGGCCGGTCCGCGCATTGCGCCGGTAGCCGCGCCCGCTCCGTGGCAACGCGCAACGGTGCCGATTAACAGGTTTCCCGGTAATTCAGGATAATGGCCGCATGGACGATGGCTACAACCGCGAGGTTTCCAGGAACCTGGTCAACCTGCGCCCGGCGCTGCGCTTCGTGCGCCCGTACCTGAGGCAGGTGGCCATCGCCAGTATCGCGCTGGTGGTGACCGCCAGCATTACCCTGTCGATCGGCCAGGGTTTGCGGCTGGTGATCGATCAGGGCCTCAGGGGCGGCTCCAGTGCCCTGCTCGAGCAGAGCATCATCGTCTTCTCGGTGCTGGTGCTCGGCCTCACCATCGGCACCTTCGTGCGCTTCTACTTCGTGTCCTGGATCGGCGAGCGGGTCAGCGCCGACATCCGCCTGGCCGTGTTCCGCCGCCTCATTCGCCTGCACCCGGCGTTCTTCGAGGAGAACCGCCCCACCGAGATCCAGTCGCGCATCACCACAGATACCACCCTGCTGCAGACGGTGATCGGCTCATCGGTTTCAATCGCCCTGCGCAACACCCTGATGTTCCTGGGCGGCGTCGTGCTGCTGGTGGTAACCAACCCAAAACTGTCGCTGGTGGTTTTCTTCAGCGTTCCCTTCGTGGTGGCGCCCATCGTGCTGTTCGGCCGCCGCGTCCGGCGCCTGTCACGCAGCAGCCAGGACACCATCGCCGACGTGGGCGCCTATGCCGGCGAGTCCCTGCGCCATGTGAAAGTCGTGCAGTCGTTCAACCACGAACCCCAGGACGAAGCCGAATTCGATGCCCGTGTGCACACCGCGCTCGAGGTCGGCATCAGCCGTATCCGCCAGCGGGCCGTGCTGATCGCCCTGGTGATGCTGCTGGTGATGAGCGCCATCGCGGTGATGCTCTGGATCGGCGGCCAGGATGTCGTATCGGGCGGCACCAGCGCCGGCGACCTCGCCGCGTTCATCTTCTACTCGATCATCGTCGCCGGCTCGGTCGGCGCCATCAGCGAGGTGTACAGCGACCTGCAGCGGGCGGCGGGCGCCACCGAGCGGCTGATGGAACTGCTCGATGCCAGCAACGACCTGCCGGAACCGGTGCGCCCCAGGCAACTGCCGGACGGCAGGCGCCTCCCGCTCACTGCCCGCAACGTGCGCTTCGCCTACCCGATGCGACCCGATGTCGACGTGTTGCGCGGCCTCGATTTCGAAATCGCTCCCGGTGAAATGGTGGCGCTGGTGGGCCCCTCCGGCGCCGGCAAGAGTACCCTGTTCGATCTGCTGCAGCGGTTCTACGACCCGACCGGCGGCGATCTTAGCCTGGCGGGCTGCCCGCTCACCGAATTGCGACTGGAAGACGTGCGCAATGCCGTCGGCCTGGTGCCGCAGAACCCGGTGCTGTTTGCCGGAACGCTGCGCTCCAACGTGCTGTACGGCAATCCGCGCGCCACCGGGGCGGAGCTGGAAAATGCCCTGCGCCTTGCCCACGCCGCGGAGTTCATCGCAACCCTGCCCGAGGGCCTCGATTCCCGGGTCGGCGAAGGCGGCGTGGGCCTCTCCGGCGGTGAAAAACAGCGCCTGGCCATTGCCCGGGCGCTGCTGACCCACCCGGCCATCCTGCTGCTCGACGAAGCCACCAGCGCACTCGATGCGGAAAGCGAGAACTACATCCGCATGAGCATCGAGGAGTTGAAGGGCCAGTGCAGCATCGTCGTGATCGCCCACCGCCTGTCCACGGTGCGCCGCGCCGACCGCATCCTGGTGCTGCAATCCGGACAACTGATTGCCGACGGCCCGCACGATGCACTGGTGTGCAGCAACGATCTCTACGCCCGTTTCGCGCGATTGCAGTTCGACGGCGCCGCCGAGGCGGTGTCCGCCGCCGGCTGAGCCGCG
>CAZNFI010000086.1:0-12713 GCA_964572185.1 uncultured Pseudomonadales bacterium | reverse complement strand
GAGAGCAAGGGCCTCTGGCCCGGCATCGGCACCGGCACCGGCGATTGGCGCCTGCAGCTGAGGGGCGAGGTCGACTTCAAGGCCGGCGCCTATATGCGGACCGAAGACAGGTTCCTGACGGCCATGGGCAGCACCCTGCTGGCTTACCGGCCCGAAGTGCTCGGCCTCGAGTCCGCGGGCTGCACCTTCGAGGCCAACATCTTCAATCCGGCCAGCAACCGGGAGCAGCGCAGTTGGCTGCGCCTGATCAACTACGACCTGGTGGCGGCAGCGGTCGAAATCATCGGTGTCGACGAAGCGGGAAGCCGCCGCGGCCCGGTCGGCTTCGAGATCCCGGCCGGGGCAGTGCGCACCCTGACCGCGCCGCAACTCGAGACTGGAGACCAGGCCCTGACCGGCACGCTGGGCGACGGTACCGGCAAGTGGCGCCTGTTCATTACTTCCGAGCACCCCTTGTCGGTGATGAATCTCCTGGAGTCGGTCTCCGGGCACCTGACCAACCTGGGGCCGGCGGCGGTACCCGGCTACAGCGATGCAGCCGTGCCGCTGGACGATGTGGGCTGCGATTCGGCGCCGCCGTTCATTCTTTCCAGAGACCGGTGAGCGGGGCGGAAGCATGGGGCAATCAAACAACTCGATGCCCGCCCGGGCGGCCGCCTGGGCAATCGCAACAATCGCCGCCGGTGCCCAGGCTCAGGATGACCCGGCGGTTTCAGTCGGCGTGCTGCGCGCCACGGCTCTCGAGCGGCAGGTGCTGGTGATGCCCCTGGCGGCTCCCGCCGAGGGCCTGACGGCAATCGTCGAAGGCATGCCCGTGGAGGTCTCCACCGAAGGCGACTTCGTCGTGTATCGCATACGCCACCAGGGACAAACCCACACCGCCTACAACCCGGTCGCCGGCCCGCGCCGCTGGCTGGCCTTCGACCCCGGGCAGGGCCGCTTCAACGAGGCGTCCGCCAGCGTACGGGCACGCCTGGCATCCTTCGAGGACCTGAACGCCCTGATTGACCGCACCGGCGCCCTGAGCGGCAAGGCGTATCCCGCGCTGGGCTGGGCGCTGCTGCGCTTCCCGCCGCAGGTCAATCCCGCCGACGCGCTGCAACGGCTGGCAGCAGACCCTTCGGTCACCGGTGCCGACCTGCTGTTGCGTGACGACATGCAGGTGCCCATGCGGTTGCAGCGGCAAGACGCATCGGCCGACCGAAGTTATCCGCACAATGCAAAAGGCGCCCTGGCTCCGGACCTGGTGGCGTTTCTGGGCGACTTCATCATCGAAGCCGACATGGTCAACATCAGCGGTACCATCCTGAACTGGGGCGCGGTCAAGTCCGAGGCGACACACCTGCAGTTCGCCGTCAACGACCAGCCGGATTGGGATGGCTCCGTTCTCTGGCGCACTGCCAAAACCGAGGTGCCGGAAATCGATGCAAAGTCGGGTCTCACATACGGCATCGACGTACCGCTGAGCCAGTTTGAACCCGGCAAGCACTATTACCTCACCATGCGGGTCGATGAAATCGCCTCCGAGCACCCGCACCGTGCCGGCAGCCGGGATTACAAGGGATTCTCCCTGGACGCTTCAGGCGCGGTGGTCGTGCGCTGCAATCAACCGGGGTCCGGCCAGGGCATCCCGGGCGCCCCCGATCCGCTGGCCAACATGCAATGGCACCTGGCCAACACCGGTCAAACCGCGTTCGCAAACTCGGGGGGCACGCCGGGAGAGGATCTCGACATGGGTGCGGCACTGGCTGCCGGGCAATCGGGCCGCGGCGTGCGGATCGCCATCGTCGACACGGGCCTGGAGATCTGCCACCCCGACCTGGCCATCAACGTCGAGCCCGGGGCCTCGCACAACTTCAACCGGGCACACTGGCACGGCGCTCTGGCCACAGACCCGTTCAATCACAGCACCCTGGGCGACCACGGCACCTCGGTCGCCGGCGCGGCGGCCGCCGTAGCCGACAACGGCCTCGGCGGCAGGGGTGTGGCCGGCCGGGCCAGGCTGCGCGGTTACAACTATCTGGAAGCCTTCGACTGGGCCGGCGCGCAATTGGACTCCCTGGGCGCGAGCAGCCTGAACCCCGATTCAACCGATGTCGACATCTTCAACATGAGTTTCGGCAGCCTGGGTTTCGAGACCAACCCCCATCCCGATTCAGACATCGCCCTGTATCGCACCGGCGTCACGAGCCTGCGCGGCGGCCTCGGCGCAATCTATGTCAAGGCGGCGGGCAACGGCTTTCGAAGCTGCCGCTCGCTGCCCCGTCGCATCAACGAATTGATCGGCTGCCTTGCGGCCAACGGCGACTCCACCAACAACCTGCCCTATCTGATCGCCGTCGCCGCCTACAACGCCTCCGGGGTGCGGGCCAGTTACTCCGGCGCCGGCGCCAATCTCTGGGTCAGCGCACCCGCGGGCGAGTACGGCTACAGCGATCCCGCGATCATCACCACCGACCAGATGGGGACCAGCCGCGGCTATGGCCTGCTGCGCCCGCGTGGCCTGGTGCTGGACGAAACGGCAAACCCCCGGGGAGATTACTCGAGCACGTTCAACGGCACCTCGGCCGCGGCGCCCAACGCCGCCGGAGCCATCGCCGTGCTGCTGGCCGCACATCCAGGGTTGACCTGGCGAGACATCAAGCACATTTTGGCCAAGACGGCGCGGCGCATCGACCCACACCGGCCGGAAGTCCGCTACGGTTCCGGCGCCGCCGCCTACCTGCTGCAGGAGCCCTGGGCAGATGCCGACCCGCCCGAACGGGCGCGCAACTGGTACCGCTTCGGCGCGGTGCCCTACACCCTGCAATTGCCGTGGGTGACCAATGCCGCGGGTTACGGTTACCACAACTGGTACGGCTTCGGTGCCCTGTCGGTGGACGCTGCGTTGGAATACGCGGCCACCCACACGCCGGACAGCCTGGGCGAGTTCACCGAGACGCAGACGTTCGACAGTACCGCCGCCGCCGACATTCCCGATTTCGACAGCGCCGGCCTGACACAGTCGCTGGTCGTCGACGGGCTCGATGCCGATGCCAACATCGAGGCAGTGATCCTGGAGATCGATGTAACCCATCCGTTCACCAACGATCTCGGCATTCACCTGGTCTCACCGTCCGGCACCGAGAGCATTCTCAACCCGGTATTCAATGAAGTGCTGGCCGGCAACGCCGACCTCGACTGGCACCTGCTGAGCAACGCGTTCTATGGCGAGTCGCCCCATGGCGAGTGGATACTGAAGGTGGTCGATGCGGCACCGGAAGATGCCGGAACCCTGAACGCCTGGCGCCTGCGCTTCGCGCTGGGCGTTCATCCCGACTGAATCGCCAATCCATCGGCAGTCGTCAAAGCCCGAAAAGCCCGGCCCCGTTGCTAACCGCCCCGAACGGGGATCTGCCGAATCAGCCGTCAAGCGAAGGTCATGGCGGCGTTCATGAAGGCCATCACCGAGCGTAGCGCTGTCGGCAGAACCGCGGAGCGCGTCTGGCGCCCGCCGGCCCCGTGACGACAAGCCGTACCCGCAACGATGGGCCAAGACACGAAGGTGGCCCGCCGGGGGTGTGCGCGCCATGCAAGATGGTTAAAATGCGCGGCTGCGAGATTCGAGGAGCCGTACATGACCTTCGTGGTTGGCGAAGCCTGCATCAAGTGCAAACTAACGGATTGCGTGGAAGTCTGTCCGGTCGACTGCTTCTACGAAGGCCCCAACATGCTGGTCATCCACCCCGATGAGTGCATCGACTGCGCGCTCTGCGAACCCGAGTGCCCGGTGGAGGCCATATTCTCGGAAGACGAACTGCCGGACGGCCAGGAAGACTTCCTGGATCTCAATCTGCGCCTGGCCGAAATGTGGCCGAACATCACCGAAGCCAAGGATCCCCCCCCCGACTCCGACGACTGGCGCGAGGTCGCCGAGAAAAGACACCTGCTCGAGGAATAGTCCGGCCGGCGCCGGCAACCGGGCCTCGGCCCGGACCAGGCGGATCAGGCGTTGAGCGCCATCTCCGCCGCCCGCTGCAGGTTGCGTTCAAGCTGCTCGAAACCGGTCTCGTACTGAACCGGAATGCGAACCGCCTCGCCCTGGTAGTGCTGCTGAGCCGCCGCGCGCAGCGTCCAGTTCGGGTCCATCAGGTGCGGGCGCGCCAGGCAGCAGAGATCGGCGCGCCGTGCCGCCAGAATGCTGTTGACGTGATCCACCTCGAAGATGTTGCCCACGGCCATGGTCGGAATGCCGGCATCGTTGCGTATCCGGTCGGAGAACGGGGTCTGGAACATCCTGCCGTATACGGGTTCCGCGTCGGGGCTGGTCTGTCCCGCGGAAACATCGATGATGTCCACCCCCGCGGCCTTGAGTGCCCTGGCGATTTCCACCGCCTCCTGCGGGGTGACCCCCAGGTCCCCTACCCAGTCGTTTGAAGAAATCCGCACCGAGATGGGCTTGCGCTCCGGCCAGACGTCCCGCACTGCCGCAAAGACCTCCAGCGGAAAGCGCATCCGGTTTGCGAGGGTACCTCCGTAGCGGTCTTCGCGCCGATTCAACAGGGGCGTGATGAAGGCCGACATCAGGTAGCCGTGCGCGTAGTGCAGCTCCAGCATATCGAACCCCGCGCGGGCGCCTCTTCGGGCCGCATCGACGTAATCGTCGCGTACCTGGTCCATGTCCGCACGGGTCATTGCCCGGGGTGCCTGATTGATGGCGGAGTACGGCGTCGCCGAGGCGCCGAGCAGCGGCCAGTTGCCGGTTTCCAGCGGCTCGTCCATGCCCTCCCAGGCGACCCGGGTGGATCCCTTGGGCCCGGCGTGGCCAAGCTGCAGGCAGAATTTCGCCTGGCTGTGCGCGTGCACGAAATCGACGATGCGGCGCCAGGCGGCTTCCTGTTCGTCGTTCCAGATGCCCGCGCATCCCGGCGTGATGCGCGCATCCGGGCCGATGTCGGTCATCTCGGTGTAGATTAGCCCGGCACCGCCCTTGGCCAGCGCCCCGTAGTGCACCAGGTGCCAGTCGTCGGGCAGGCCGTCGGCGGCGCTGTACATCGACATGGGCGACACCACCACCCGGTTGGCCAGTTCCAGGCTCCGCAGCCGGAAGGGCGTGAACATGGGCGCAACCGGCGCATCGCCAGGCACGCCCGCCGAGCGCTGGAAATCCAGTTCCACGCTCTCCAGCCAGGCCTGGTCGCGCAGCCGCAGATTCTCGTGGCTGACCCGCTGGCTGCGGGTGAGCAGCGCATAGGTGAACTGCTTGAGGCCGTAGCCCAGATACCGGTCGGCCTGCTCGAACCAGCACATGGAGTTGCGCGCCGCGCTCTGCAGCCTGAGCACCTCAAGCTGGCGCTCTTCCTGGTAGTCGTGCAATGCCTGGCACAGCGGCTTGCCCGCATGCAGGTGCTCGGCCAGGCCGATCGCATCCTCCATGCCCAGCTTGGTGCCGGAACCAATGGAAAAATGAGCGGTGTGTGCCGCATCGCCGATGAGCACGATGTTGTCCTTGACCCAGCGGTTGCACAGCACCCGCGGAAAGTTGATCCAGGCGGAACCGCGCAGGTGCTCGGAGTTGGTCAGTAGCGGGTAACCGCCCAGGTGTTTCTCGAAGATTCGGCGGCAGGTCTCGGCGCTCTCCGCATGGCTCATGGTCTCGAAACCCCACCGGTCGTATACGTCCGGGGTGCATTCGACAATGAAGGTGGAGGTGTGCCGGTCAAACTGGTAGGCGTGCGCCCATACCCAGCCGTGCTGCGTATGCTCGAAGAAGAAACCGAAGGCATCGTCGAAACGCTGCTCGGTACCGAGCCACACGAACTTGTTGGGCCTGAGATCGATCTCGCACTGGAAATCTTCCCGGTACAGTTCGCGCACCCGGGAGTTCAGGCCATCGGCGGCGATGATCAGGTCAGCATCGGGAAAGCGCGTCTGCAGCTCGGCGGGTTCGACCTCGGTGGAAAAATGCTGCTCCACCCCGAGTTCCGCCGCCCGCTCACTCAGAATGCACAACAGGCGCTGCCGCCCGATGCCGATGAAGCCGTGCCCGCCGGACCGCTCCGTGCGCCCGCGCAGGCTGACATCGATGTGGTCCCAGTGCACCAGTTCATCGGTCATGGCCCGGGCACTCACCGGGTCGTTCGCCTCCAGGTTCTCCACCGTCTGGTCCGACAGCACCACACCCCAGCCGAAGGTGTCGCCGAGCCGGTTGCGCTCATACACCGCAACATCGTGCCGCGGATCGCGCAGCTTCATGGAAATCGCCAGGTACAGCCCCGATGGGCCGCCGCCCAGGCAGACGACCTTCATGCCGTCTCCTCGCACCGAGCATTATTTACATTACGTGTAAAGTATACGCGAATTCGGCGGCGCTGCTAAACCGTCGATGGTTGCAGGGCCGTCGAAACGCAAGCCCTCGATCAACCGGGCCGCCTATCGAAGGGACTTCATGCGACGCAGCCGCAACGAGTCAAGATGGGCCTCGAGTCGGCACCGTGTTGATCAAGACCTACGACGGAAGCGACAGAACCTACGGTGCGCTGACGTTGTCGCTGCCGGCAGGTTCCGGTGCCAGCGCGTCAACCGCCGACTTGCCTATCGCCGGCGCCCGCGCTTCAGTTGCCGATTTCGCCTGCTCGCGGGTCTGCAAGCGGCTGCCCGGACTCACATCAACAGCTTGGCTACCGCTACGCCAATAAAGGTGCCGACGGCGTACCCGAGTATCCCGCACATGATTCCGGGCGTGACCAGGGCTTTCCAGCCCCGGGCAGCGGCGATCGCTGCCGTTGGGGCCGGGCCGACCAGGGCGGCGCCGGCGGCGACGATCGCCTCGGCCAGGTCGATCTTGAGGAATTTGGCGGCGGTCAGGACGACAATCAGGTGCACTATCAGGATGACCACCGAGTAGAAGAACAGGTTGAGCGCCGACTCGACGAAAACGAACGCATCCGTTCCGCAGCCGACCGCTGCGAAGAACAGGTACATGATGATCATGCCGAGGGCGAAATCGCCCTCCAGCCGCGTGAGGGCCCGCGGGAAGGCGTTGGCGGTCACGATGGCCAGCACCGTAACGAACAGGATGGCGTAGTTCGACATCCCCACCCAGTCGGCGAAAGTGTAGGCGACGGCGCAGATGGCGAAGCTCAGGGCGAGCGCACCGGCGATGTGGCTCACGCGCATGGCGTCCGGTTGGTCGCCCCGGGCGCCTTCAGCCATTTCCCGTTCCGACGCTTCAATGATCCGGGAAGGCACCAGGCGCCGCACCAGCGCTACCGATGGCAACGTAATCAGCGACAGCAGGGCCATGATGCTCACCACGCTGTTGGCGCTGATGGCGACCGACACCTCGTCCGGCGTCATCTCCACGGCTGTCCCCACGGCCACGAAATTGACCGCGCCGCCCGTCCAGCCGCCCGTATAGGCTCCGGCAGCCTTGGCGCCGATGTCGCCGAGGTCGATGAGGTGGAAGCCGACGATGGCGCCAATGACCGTGCCGGCACAGGCGATGGCGAAGGTAACGATCACCGGGCCGCTTTCCCGCAGGATGCGGCGCAGGTCCGCCTTGTAGAGCAGCAGCGGGATCGCCAGGGGCACCAGGTAGCCGCCGACGAAGTCGTAGATTGGTGCCTTGAACGGAACGACGCCGAAATTCGACAGCGCGACACCGCCCATGATCACCCAGAGCACGCCCGATGTGGTTTTGCCGAGGCGATTGCCGTCGGCCCAGAATCCGAACCAGGCAAGGCCGACGAGAACGGTGCCGAGCGCGAACAGGTCTTCCGAACCAATGAGGGTCATCGCATCAGCCACGCCCGCAGCACATCAGGCCGATGCCCAGTGTCCCGTGTTGCAAACACCGAGTTTCCTGCGTTCATTGGCCATCCTCGGGCCGGTCTTCGCCCCTGCTCCACCAGTCGCTGCCGGACACGCCGCGCAGAAACTCATCGCGCGCCGCATCGTCCTGGCCGAACAGCGTCGCCATGACGCACACCGCCACCTCGTCCGCCGGCCAGCGTAACCGGCGCCCATCCGACTCGGCGATTTCCACCAGCAAACTGCCAACGCTGCGCGGGTGCAAGGCATCGCCGATGCGGCGGCCCAGATTCGCCATGCGTTGCTCGATGAGCGGACGATAGGGCGATTCGGCAGGAATCGGCAACGGTCCGGATAAAGCCCCGGCAAAGATCTCCGTGGCGTGCAGCCCGGCCTCCACCAGGTGCACGCGGATACCCCAGCGGTCGACCTCGTGACGCAGGGCCTCCATCGCTCCCTCCAGCGCAAACTTGCTGGCGGTATAGGAAACATCGCCAGGCAGCCCCGCCACTCCCGACAGGGAACTGACATTGATGATGCATCCGCCACCCTGGTCACGCATCACCGGCAGCACAGCCTGGGCCAGTAACAGCGGCCCAAACAGGTTGACTTCAATGACCTCGCGCAGGTCCGGCTCGGTCATGTCCTCGAAGGCGCCGATGCGGTTGATGCCGGCATTGTTCACCAATACGTCGAGACTGCCGTGTAACGCCACCACCCGGGCAACGGCGGCTTCGAAGGAATGGGTCTCGGTCACATCCAGCCATGCCACTTCGACGCACAGATTCTCCGCTCCTGCCGCCGTGACCAGTCTCGATTCCCTGGCCGGGTCGCGCATGCCGGCTACCACGGTATCGCCATTGCGGGCAAAGGCGAGCGCGGCCTCCAGCCCGAAACCGCTGCTGCATCCGGTAATGAGTACGACCGCCACCTATCTCCGGTTTCCCGCCACCGGCACGTTGCGAGACGTGCGGCGCCAATAAATCCCGCCACCAGTTTTCGCTATAGTAAGTGTGCAATCGCCCCGAGGCGACCAGGCGGGACCCATGCCCCAGCGAATCATCTTCCCGGAACGCGGCCGGGCGGCCCTGCAGGCGTTCGACCTGCCGGACATGACCGAGGATTCGGTCCGCGTGCGCACGCTGTACAGCCTGATGAGCATTGGTACAGAGACATCGATCCTGAACCAGAAGTACGATCCCGGCACGCATTACGACCGGATTTTCGGGTTTCCGCAACTGAAAACCGGCGTACAGGCGGTGGCCGAGGTAGAAGCCGTGGGCGCATCGGTACGGGATTTCACGGCCGGCGACCGCATCTACATGCGCATGGCGCACGGTTCGCACCAGGTGATGCCGGCAGCGCTGCTCTCCCCCGTTCCGGATGCCGTGGATTCCAGGGAGGCCTGCTGGTGCGGTCTCGCCAAGACGGCATTCCGCGCCGCCTGGGCAGCGCCGTTCGGTCTCGGGCGGCAGCTGCTGATCATCGGTGCCGGGCCGGTCGGACAGATGGCGGTGCGCTGGGCACGGAGTGCCAATGTCGGGCTGCTCGCCGTTTCCGACCTTTCCGAACAGCGCCTCGCCCACGCCGGGCGCGGCGGCGCCACCCACACGCTTTGCGGCGATGTCGCCGACCAACTCGGGGCAATCGGCGACATGAATGGCGGTGATGGTCCCGACGTCGTGGTGGAAGCCACGGGCAGCCCAGGGGTGTTTGGGAGCGCACTGGCCGCGGCGGCACGGTTCGGCAAGGTGATTCTGCTCGGCGACACCGGCTATCCCGACCGCCAGCATCTCACCTCCGATGTCATGACCAAGGGCCTGACCATCCAGGCCACTCACGACAGCCATGACCGGGACGGCTGGACGCAACGCCGCATCGATGCACATTTCTTCGCTTCCCTGACCGCCGGGCGCTTCGATGTCAGCGGCCTGATCACCCACGAGTTCTCGCCCCGGGACTGTGTCGACGCTTACGCCCTGGCGGTGGGGCGAAGGGAGGAGGCCATGGGCATCCTGTTCGACTGGTCACGAAACGACTGGTGAGTTCGCTGTCCCGCCTTTTCGCGGCAATGCTGCTGCAGAGCGCCGTCGGCCTTGCATCCGCGAACCCACCCGAGCATGTGCTGCTTATCAACCAGGTCGCACCGCGCACGCACTTCTACCACTCGGAAGTGCTCGAACCCTGGGCCGGGGATGTCGCCCGGGTGACCGGGGGACGCGTGCGGGTGCGCTTCAGCACTGCGCCGCTCGGCAGCTACCGGCGCAACTTCGACATGGCCTGGTCCGGGCTGGTGGACCTCGCCGGCGGCAACCAGAGCTCCAACCCCGGCCGCTTCCGGCTCACCATGATCAACGAGTCGCCCTACCTCGGCACCAGCGACCCGGAATCCATATCCGTGGCCCTGTGGCGCACCCATGTTCAGTACCTCGCACCGGCCGGCGAGTTCGAAGGCACCAAGGTACTGGCCCTGCACGTGAGCAGCCTGCAGCAGCTCTACACCACCGGCAAGCCCG
Organism: uncultured Pseudomonadales bacterium; assembly: GCA_964572185.1. GTDB lineage: Bacteria > Pseudomonadota > Gammaproteobacteria > Pseudomonadales > Azotimanducaceae > Azophilus. Next base: position 2,406 of record CAZNFI010000086.1, on the reverse strand, counting down.
TACGCGAGATGGCCGATCTCGCCGGCCTCAAGATCGCCGCACCGAGCGAACTCGGCGCAAAGCTGATCGAGCGCCTTGGCGCCATACCGGTGCTGCTGACCGCCCCCGAAATCCACGATGGCCTTTCCCGCGGCATCATCGACGGCGTCAGCATGGGTCCCACCGGCACCTCGCGCCTGCACCTCTACCCCTTTCTCAAGTACGAAACGCCGGTCGCCGAGGGTGCCGGGCTGAGCTGGGGCGGCTTCTACCTCGTCGCCAACAGCGCAAGCTGGCAGCGCATCGATGCCGCGGACCGGCGGCGCATACTAAACCTCTCCGGGGAAGCCTTCGCCCGCCGGGCGGCCCGTGTATTCATCGAGCGAACCCGGGATGCGGATCTGGAACTCAAGCGTGCCGGCATCGTCCGCATCACGCCGAGCCGGGACTTCGAGCGCCGGTTTCGGGCTGCCGCCGCCTTCATCGACGAGGACTGGGTCGAGCACGCTGACGCCAGCGGCATCGACGGGGCCGCCGTGCTCGCATCTTTCCGGGAAACGGTGCGGCGCGAAGCCACCCGCCTCGGCCGCCTGGGCGCCCGTTGACGATGGGCATCGAACGCCTCATCAGAACGGCATCCGGCGTATTCGTCTGGGTGGCGGGAATGGCGCTGTTGGCAATGGTCCTGGTGACCGTGGTCGATGTGTTCGGCCGCTACGTGCTCGGCAAGCCGGTCACCAGCGGGCATGCACTGGTGCAGGCGCTGGTTTTCGTCGTCGTCTTCCTGGGCCTGCCGCTGCTGTCCTCGATGCGCGGCTACATGCAGGTCGAATTGCTGAACACGGCGCTGCCGCCGTCGCTGGCGCGGATCCGCGAACGGTTGATTGAAGGTGCCACGGCGGTCTGCCTTGCGGCATTCGGGCTGCAGTTTCTGTGGCAGGGCCGCTATTACAGCTACCGGGGCGAGTACATCGAGATGCTGGAAATACCCCTGGCCTGGTTCGCGTGCGCCGGCGGTGCGCTCTGTCTCGTCGCCGCACTGCTGACCACCGTGCGGCTGTTCCTGTCACCGGCGCAGCGCGAGCCCTGATGCTGTTCGCCATCGGTCTGCTCTTGCTGCTTCTGTTGCTGGTCGCCGGCGTGCCGATCGGCTTCAGCATGGCACTGGTCGGGGTGCTCGGGGTGATCGTTCTGCGCGGCCTCGATCCCGCCGTCATCATGATCGGCCAGGTCGGTATCGATGCGGCGCTGAACTACAACTTCTCGGTACTGCCGCTGTTCGTCCTCATGGGCAACGTCATCGGCCGCACGCGCATGGCGGCCGATCTCTACGCGGCGGCCCATGCTTTCCTGGGCCATCGTCCCGGGGGCCTCGCCATGGCGACCATTGCGGCAAGCGGCGGTTTCGCCGCCGTCTCCGGTTCGAGCTACGCCTGTGCGGCGACCATGACCAGCATTTCGGTGCCGGCCATGCGGGAGCGCCGCTACGACCCGGGGTTCGCCGCCGCTTCCGTGGCCGCCGGCGGCACCCTCGGCGTCCTCATACCACCGAGCATCGGCATGGTGTTCTACTCGCTGATCACCGGCGTTTCACTGACACAACTCATGGTCGCCGGCGTGCTTCCCGGCCTGCTCAGCGTGCTGTTGTACCTGGTGGCGGTGCGCCTGATCGCGCTGGTGAAACCCGGTTACGGACCCCCGAGCGGGCGCACCGCCTGGCCCGACCGGCTGCGCGCCCTGCTGCCGGTCTGGCCCGTGGTCTTCCTGTTCCTGCTGGTGCTCGGCGGTATCTACGCGGGTGTGTTCACCGCCATGGAGGCGGCGGGCGTCGGTGCATTCGGGGCCATTGCCATCGCGCTCACGCGCCGCTCACTGGACAGCAACGCACTGCGTGAGATTCTCGTGCAGACGATCCGCACCACGGCGAACCTGTTCGTGGTGTTCTTCGGCGCGCTCCTGTTCGCGAATTTCGTCACCGTAGCCGGGCTGCCCGGCACCATCGAGTCGTGGATCGTCGCATCGAACTTCGATGCCATGGCCGCGCTCGCCGCCGCCGCGCTCATCTATGTGGCGCTCGGCTGCATCCTGGAGAGCAGTTCCCTGCTGCTGCTCACCCTGCCGATCTTCTTTCCGGCACTGACCGGACTCGGCTTCGACCCCGTCTGGCTCGGCATATTCGTCCTGATCGTCGCCGAGATCGGCCTCATCACGCCGCCGATTGGCATGAACGTCTTCGTCGTGAAGTCTCTTGTGACGGATATTCCCCTTGGCAGGATCTTCGCCGGCCTGGTGCCGTTCGGCATCGCCGATCTCGTGCGGCTTGCGCTGATCGTTCTGTTTCCCGGGATCGCGCTGCTGTTGCCCGAATTGATGCACTAGCGTTCTTGAGGATGCCCCGTCTTGACAGTTGAGCAAAGTTCCGCAACG
>CAZNFI010000085.1:0-12733 GCA_964572185.1 uncultured Pseudomonadales bacterium | reverse complement strand
AAGTCGAGCAAGAACAAACAACATTCGGCAATACGACAAGCGGCTTGGTGCAATAGGCGGGCTTGATTCTGGCGACGTTGTCTTTCCGGACACCGAGCGGGCGTGAAAGTCAGACAAGGCTTGCCTCGTGGCCTTTCTTTTCGAGCCAGGTGCGGCGGTCGGAGGCGCGTTTTCTGGCCAGCAGCATGTCCATGGTTTCTTCGGTGCGAATGGCGGAATCCAGGGTGAGGCGGACGAGGCGGCGGGTTTCCGGGTCCATGGTGGTTTCGCGCAACTGCATGGGGTTCATCTCGCCGAGGCCCTTGAAGCGCTGCACGACGACATTGCCGCGTTTCTTTTCCGCCGCGATGCGTTCGAGTACGCCTTCCTTTTCCTCTTCGTCGAGGGCATAGAAGACTTCCTTGCCGACATCGATGCGGAACAGCGGCGGCATGGCGACGTAGACATGGCCCTGTTCGACCAGGGGGCGGAAGTGTTTCAGGAACAGGGCGCACAACAGCGTGGCGATGTGGGCGCCGTCGGAGTCGGCGTCGGCCAGTACGCAGACCTTGTCGTAGCGCAGGCCGGAGAGGTCGGCGGAGCCCGGGTCGACGCCAACGGCCAGGGCGATGTCGTGCACTTCCTGGGAGCCGAGTACCTGGCTGGGGTCGACTTCCCAGGTGTTCAGGATCTTGCCGCGCAGCGGCATCACCGCCTGAAACTCGCGGTCGCGGGCCTGTTTGGCGGAGCCGCCGGCGGAGTCGCCCTCTACCAGGAACAGTTCGGCGCTGGCGGTGTCCTGGCCGGAGCAGTCGGCGAGCTTGCCCGGCAGTGCCGGGCCGGCGACGGTTTTCTTGCGGGTGACCTTCTTGGCGGCGTTGGCGCGGCGCTGGGCATTGCCGATGGCCACCTCGGCGATGCGCTCGCCGTCCTGGGGGTGTTCGTTCAGCCACAGGCTGAAGGCGTCCTTGGCGACGCCGCCGATGAACACCGCGGAGCTGCGCGAGGACAGGCGCTCCTTGGTCTGCCCGGAAAACTGCGGGTCGGCCAGCTTGGCGGAAAGGACGTAGGCGCACTGGTCGAACAGGTCGTCGCCGGTGAGCTTGATGCCGCGCGGCAGCAGGTCACGAAACTCGCAGAATTCCTTCAGCGCCTGGATGAGGCCGCTGCGCAGGCCGGTGACGTGGGTGCCGCCCTGTGGGGTGGGAATGAGGTTGACGTAGGCTTCGGTGACCAGGTCGCCGCCGTCGGTGACCCATTTGACGGCCCAGTCCACCGCCTCCCGGTTGCCCTCGGCGCTGTGCGTGAAGGGCGATGCCGGCACCGTTTCCGCTTCGCCCAGGGCCTGGTCGAGGTAGCCCGGCAGGCCGTCTTCGTAGTGCCAGTGCTCGCTGTCCTGTTCGCGCCCCTCGATGGTGAGGCTTACCGCCAGGCCGGGGGCCAGCACCGCCTTGGCGCGCAGCAGGTGCTTGAGGCGGGCCGGCGCCACATTGGCGGAGTCGAAGTATGCGGCGTCGGGCTTGAAGTGGATGCGGGTGCCGGTGTTGCGGCGGCCGACGCTGCCGACCGCTTGCAGGCGGGTAACCGGGTCGCCGGACTCGTAGCGCTGGCGGTACACCTCGCCGCCGCGTTTTACCTCGACCTCGAGCCACTCGGAAAGGGCATTGACCACCGATACGCCGACGCCGTGCAGGCCACCGGAGAAGTTGTAGCTCTTGTCGTCGAACTTGGCGCCGGCGTGCAGGCGCGTGAGGATGAGTTCCACGCCCGGGAGCTTGTGCTGCGGATGCCTGTCGACCGGCATGCCGCGGCCGTCATCGATGACCTCGATGGAGCCGTCCTTGAACAGCGTTACCTCGATTTCCCGGGCGAAACCGGCCAGCGCCTCATCGACGCTGTTGTCGACGACTTCCTGCACGAGGTGATTGGGGCGGGTGACGTCGGTGTACATGCCCGGCCGGCGCCGTACCGGCTCGAGGCCCGATAGAACCTGCAGGGACTCTGCAGAGTATTGCGCTGCCATTGGGGGGTTATGGCTCCTTATACCTGCGTTAACGGTTTGTCGGCATTGGCTGGTTGGCTATTGAACCCGGGTCAGGGAGTCTCCTCGATGTGACGCACCTCGGTGCGAATGCTGCCGTCGTCGGCCAGGTGCAGCCAGCGGTATCCGGGGGCGGTGGCGTCGAGCCCGAACTGCTTGGAGCGGGGTTCGAACTGAAAACAGGTCGATGGCGTGCCGTACAGCGGCAACTTTCCATGGTGCGCCTCGACCGTCTGGTGGGCATGACCGAACACTACCGATTTAACCGACGACGCTTGCGCCAGGTATTCTACCAGTTCCGGCGCGTTCGCGAGGCGATCTTTGTCCAGCCAGGGGCAGCCCACGTCGACCAGCGGATGGTGCGTGGCGACCAGCAGGTGGCGCCGCGCCGCCTGAATTTCGGCCTGCACGGCTTGCCAGTCGGTCTCGTTCAGCCGGGCACCGACCTGGTCGTCTTCGTGGGTGTCCCAGCCGACTATGCGCCAGGGCTCGAGATCGACCGGCTGCATGGGCATGCCGGCCGCCAGCATGGGGCCGAACAGGTCGTGGTTGCCGGGCAGGCACAGCAGCGGCCCGCGGTGGTATTCGCCCAGCAGTTCCAGGCAGCGGCGGTAGGTGGCGACGGCGGGTTCCTGGGCGATGTCACCGGTCACCAGCAGCGCGGCCGGTTGCCGTTCGGCGGTGGCCGCCGCAAGCACGGCCTCGAGCGTTACCGTGGTGTCGACATCGAGCAGGCGCGCGCCACGCTCCGCCAGCAGGTGCAGATCGGTAATGTGCATTACGGACCGGGTCTGGGGCGAAGGCTGCGCGGCCGCCATCAAGTAACGACGGCCGGTTCCCGCACCGCCACGCCGTTACGCAGGCAGTAGGCCAGGAACTCGCCGAGAAAACGGTTTACCTGCACCTTCTCGTCGCGCTGGCGCATGACATCGTTGGGGTAGGCATATACCGGCTTGAAGTGCCGTGCCCGCTGGTATTCCACCACTTCCGCGCAGCGGGCATCGTGGTACAGGCGTACCGTGAAACCGGGATTCAGGCCCCAGGGCGCCTCGGGCCGCTGGCGTATGCGAATGAGCGTGGTATAGGGGCTGCGCTCGAGCACTTCGATGCTCACCTGGGCGCGGTGGCCGCCGATGGCCACATCGAAAACATCGCCCTGCCGCTCTTTGAGCGCCGGGCACAGCCGCATCAGGCGCGTGTAGTTGGCATCGCACTGGGCCATGTGCCTGGGCAAATCGATGCTGTAATGGTGTTCCGCGCGTTTCATGCAAATTCGGGGCGACATCCTGCCCGTCAATATACCGGGCTACGTGCGAGATACAAAACCTTTTCCCGGCCCCGGCCACCCGGCACGCCAGGCATGCTTCGGTGGGGACGTCGCAGGCCGGTATGCGGCGGCCCCTGCGACGGGCGCCGCCGGAGATTGGTGCGACCGGCCGCATGCGGGTTACGATTCGACGGCGATGAGTTCGGCAACAGCAATCCCGCCCGGTGGCCCGTGCAGGCATTGAAGCTCTTCTGGTCGCGCGGCCACCAGCGCAATGCCGGAGACTGGTTCTCGCCGCTGATCTGCGCGCACCTCAGCGGGCGCCGCATCGAATACGCCGACCCGCGGCGCTGCGACCTGGTGGCGGCGGGCAGCCTGCTCAAGCGCCTCAACAAGTCACACTGGCTGCACCGGCTGGGCGGCAGGCGGCGCCTCGATGTCTGGGGCACCGGCTCGCTGCGCGCCGGCGACCGCCTTGCCGGCACGCATCGCCTGCACGCGCTGCGCGGCCGGCTGACCCTGCAGCGCTGCACGGCCACCGGGACAACACCGGCACTGGGAGACCCGGGCCTGCTGGCCGACCTGTTGCTCGACCAACCCCCCGGCAGGCGCTACGGCATCGGCGTGATCGCGCACCTGGCGGACCGGGGCCATGCCGAGGTCGCCGCCTTCGTCGCCGCAACGCCGCATGCACAACTGCTGGATGTGACCACACCGGTTGAGCGGTTACTGGCGGAGATTGCCGCCTGTGAGGCCGTGCTGTCGTCCGGCCTGCATGGGCTGGTGTTCGCCGATGCGCTCGGCATTCCCAACCGCTGGTTCTGCGCATCCGGCGCGCTGCTCGGCGGCCGGCACAAGTTCGACGACTACTACAGCGTATTCGAGCTTCGAAACGACCCGGTGCGCCTCCCCGGTTTGAATCCTGAAACCGCATTCGACGGCTATCGCCGGCCGGGCATCGACACGGTCAAGCGGAATCTGCTGCAGAGTTTTCCGTTCCGGTGAGCGCCGTGGCCGGTGCCGCCAGCACCATCACCGGCAGCCAGAAGTAGCACCAGAAAAGAGTTGTTCGCACCAGGATGTGATCGCCACTGGTGGCGCTGGCGAGCAGCACGTAGACAAGCACCACCAGCCAGTCGCGTCGGCAGCCGGGCAGCGCGGCCCATCGCCTGCCGCGAGCCCCGTCATCGCGCATGGCGGTCGAGGTGCCCCGCGCACAGTACAGCAGCCACCCCACTGCACCCAGAAACACCGCCGCGCCGAGCAGCCCCTGGTGGTACAGCGCGGCAACGTACAGGCTGTGCGCCCGGTCGGTGACGGTGCCGGGCAGGTATTCGACCCCCAGCGGCGCGGCAATGCCGCAACCGACCAGCGGGTTGCAGGCTGACCAGGCCGCCCAGGCCTGCGCCCAGATCTCCGGCCGGTAGGACAGCCCCCGATCCAGCCAGATGGCCCTGAGCGCATCGCTGCCCATCAGCGCGACCGCCGCCGCCAGGCCGATCACCGCCGCTGCGGCCACAAGCGTTCGGCGGCGCAGCCGCAGCCCGAGGTTGACGGCCACCACCAGCACATAGGCCGCGAGCGCGGTACGTGCACCGGCCACCAGCACGTAGCCGAGCGGCGCCGCACAGGCCCAGAACCAGCGCCTGCCCAGCGTGCCCCGGGCAACGCCGGTGCAAACCGGCAGCGTGGCGGCAAGCAGCAGAATCGAGGCATGCACCGGGTTGTCGAGCCCGAGTACGCCGCGCAGCCGCGGCAAGCCCGGTTCATAGGTTGCCGCCCAGTGGGCGAGCGACAGCAGCGCGCCCAGGTTGGCGCCGGCCAGCAGCGTCTGCTGCAACCGCTCGAGTGCCCGGGGAGTGTGCCGGGACAGGTGCGCCACGCCCACGTATACGACCAGGATGCAGTAGGCCGCCAGCAGCAGGTCGGCGGCCTGCTCTCCGGCTACCGGGCCGGACCAGGCCAGTGACAGCACCGGCACGGCGAGCAGCAGCGGCACCGTAAATCCCGCCCGCCCGGCAAAGGCGGTTGCCAGCGTATGCCGGTTGAAAAGAAACCCGTGCGCCGTCGCTGCGGCAAGGTACAGAAACCAGTTGCGCTGGTGCTGATCCGGTACGAAAAAGAAGCTGGCGATGAGCAGCGCCAGCAGAATGGTGAACGCACGCGACATCGCCGAGCGCGTCAGTTCGGCCCTGTAAGCATGGCGCCACCGTAGAACAACCGTACGCGATCGGGCAACCGGGATGCACGGCGACCGGCACAATCCGCATACGGCTTTGCCAGGTGCGCTCTGCTAAACTGCCGCCTTCCCGAAATCCGGAGACCGGTCACCCTTCATGGACGATTCAGTTCGCATTGCCAGCCGTCGCATCGCGCGGGCCGCCGCAGCCATGCTGTTGCTGGCCACCGCCCCGGCACACGCCATCGATGTCGCCGATGCCTACCGCGACGCACTGGAGAACGACCCCGTGCTCGGCGCCGCCGAAGCGAACTACCAGGCACGCAAGGAACTCATCCCCCAGGCGCGGGCCAACCTGCTCCCCAAATTGGGCATGAGCGCCTCGACCAGTTGGAACGAGCGCAGTTTCCCGGTGCCGCCGAGGCTCGACTTCAACCCCGACAGCCCCACCTTCGGCACCATAGCGCCGGTGGCCGACCAGAACTACAACGAGCGCCAGTGGGCCGCCCGCCTCGAACAGCCCATCTTCAACCTGAGCAGCTGGTTCGACTGGCGCAGCGCCAAGGCCTCGGTGCAAGGCGCCGAATCGAACCTGGAGAACGCCCGGCAGGCGCTGATTGTGCGCGTGGTGCAAGCCTACCTGAACGTGCTGCGCGCCCAAGACCGACTGGACGCCACCCTGGCCCGGGAAGCCGCCGTCAACCGCCAGCTCGAGCAGGTTCAGCAACGCTTCGATGTGGGGCTGGTAGCCATTACCGATGTGCTGGAGGCCCAGGCCGGCTACGACAACGCCGTGGTCGACCGCATCCAGGCGGACGGCGACCGCTACATCTTCTTCGAGACCCTGCAGACCCTGATCGGCGAATCGTTCGAGCGCCTGGACCGCATCTCGGACAACCTGCCGGTGGTCGACCCCGAGCCGCGCAACGAGCAGCAATGGGTGCAGACGGCGCTGGACACCAACCACAACATCGCCGCCGCCCAGGCGCAACTCGAGGCCGCCAACCGCGCCATCGCCGCGCGCCGGTCGGGGCACCTGCCGACGGTGGACGGCTCCATCACGCGCAGCTACTACTACACCGGCGGCGCCAGCTTCCTGGCCAACAAGATCAACACCACCACCTACGCGCTGTCGGTAAACCTGCCCATCTACCAGGGCGGCTTCACCAACTCGCGCACCAAGGAGGCCCGGGCCATGGCCGAGCAGGCCCGGGAGGAACTGCTGAACCAGCAACTGACGGTGAGCCGCGATACGCGCAACCTGTTCCAGATGGTGGCCACCGATGTGGTGCGGGTGGGCGCGCGGCGGAAAGCCATCGCCTCGAGCCAATCGGCCCTGGAAGCCACCGAGACCGGCTACGAAGTGGGCACGCGCAACATCGTCGATGTGCTGCAGGCGCAGCAGCGGCTGTACGCCTCGCAGTTCGACTACGCCGACTCGCGCTACAACTACGTGATCGACCTGATGCGGCTGAAGCAGGCGGCCGGGGTTCTCGAAGAAGAGGACCTGACCGAGCTGAACCGGTTCGCAGACCCGTCCGACCCGGTCACCCGCGAAGCCTCGCTACGCAATCGCGGCGCCAATTCGGGTTCGTAGCAGTTCAAGCAGGCGCCGGCTAGCGCCGCGACTCTGTTCGACCACGGCTAGCGCGCGGCCGCCGGCCGCTGTACGCGCGTCTTCATCCCCGAACGCTGCGATGATCGCATCGGCGAGTTCGGCCGGCGTTTGCACCCGGGTGAGACAGCCCGCATTCGCAAAGGCCTCAACAATCTCTGCAAAATTGAAGGTGTGGGGGCCAGTCACCAGCGGTTGGCCGCACAGCGCGGCCTCGATGGGGTTGTGGCCGCCTTTGCGCACCAGGCTGCCGCCGAGGAAGGCGGCCTGCGCCAGGCCGTAGAGGGTTTGCAGTTGGCCCATGGTGTCGCAGACGATGACTTGCGTGGGCTTTGCGCAAGATGGCCGCTCCGTCGTTTCCGCTGCCTGATACACCTGTCGACCCGCGTTCGCGGCGCCACCACCGCCAGACCCGTCAGCCTGGCCCGGCATCGCCGACGACAGCCGGCGCACCGTGAAACCCTGGCGTTGGGCCAGTCGGCACACTTCGTCTGCGCGCACCGGATGGCGCGGCACCAGCAGCAGGCAGCTATCGGGATGGCGTTCACAGACGCGAACATGGGCTTTCAGCACCGGCTCATCCTCACCGGTATGCGTGCTGCCGGCCACCCACACCGGACGCTGCCCGATACCCAGCTCTTCCCGCAGTAGCGCCACCCGATGCTGGTGGTCGTCCGGCAGGGCGGCATCGAACTTGACGCTGCCCAAGGCCGCCCCCTGTTGGTTACCCGATGCGAGCGCCCGGAAACGATCGAGGTGTTCGCGGTACTGGCAGGCGATGAAATCGAGTTGCCGCAGCACATCGGCGGTAAGCCAGCGAACGAGGCGATAGCGACGCGCGGAGCGTGGGGACAGGCGCCCATTGACCAGCAGTACCGGCACGCCCCGGCGGTGCGCCTCGTCGATGAGGTTCGGCCAGAGTTCGGTTTCCACCAGCACCAGCAGGCGCGGCCGCACGTTTTCGAAGAACGAGCGCACGGCAAAGCGGTAATCGTAGGGCACATAGCAGTGGTGTACCTCGCCGCCAAGGCGGCGGCCGACCTCGGCAGACCCGGTGGGCGTGGTGGTGGTGACCAGGAAGGGCACCTCGTCGGGTGAAAACTCGGCCGCCAGCTCCGCGACCAGCGGCGCCACCGCAATCGTCTCGCCCGCGGACACCGCGTGAAACCAGATGCATCCCCGAGGAACACTGCCGGGAACGCGCCCGAAACGTTCGCCCACCCGCCTGCCGTACTCCGGCTCGCGGCGCGCGCGCCACTCCAGGCGCAGCAGCACGGCGGGGAGGCTCAGCCACAGCAGGCCCTGGTAGAGCGGACGCAGCAACACCTGGTTGAGAAGCCGGATCATGGGGCGGCAAGCCTACCCGCTTTTCGAGGATGCCGCCGACAGTCACTCAGACTTCGATGCGGCAGTGCGATTGATACAATGAAGACTTCGAACGCCAATCCGTTCGCCGAGCCTACGTCCATCCGTACGATGCCCCGCCCCGCCATCCCCATCGATGCCGCAATCGCCGGTGGAGGCATTGCCGGGCTGTGGCTGTTGAATGTACTGCGCTCGCGCGGATACAGCGCCGTGCTGCTGGAGGCCGGGCGCCTTGGCGGGGGGCAGACGCTGGCGTCGCAGGGCATCATTCACGGGGGCCTGAAGTACGCGCTTGGGGGCGGGCTGACAGCCGCCGGCGAAGCCATGCGCGAAGCGCCCGGCCGCTGGCGCGCCTGCCTGGCGGGCAGCGGCGAGGTTGACCTGAGGGGGCTTGTGCCCGCATCGCAGCACTGCTACCTGTTCTCGGGCGCCGACACTGTCGGCAGGCTGTCGGCATTCCTTGCGGGCAAAGCGCTGCGCGGTCGTGTCGAGCGGCTGCAACGCCCCGACTTTCCCAACGCGCTGCGCGGCGATGGCTTTTGCGGGTCGGTTTACCGGCTGCAGGATTTCGTGCTCGATAGCCGGGCGCTGATCGCGCGGCTGGGTGCGCTGGCGGCCGGCCACATCTACCGTCACCGGCTGGTAGCCGACGCCTGTTCGCTTGATCGGACCGTGCGTATCCGAACAGCGGGCAAGACGCTGGTGGCGAACCGGCTGATCCTGGCGGCAGGGGCCGGGAACGCGGCGCTGCTAGAAGGGCTCGGCCTTTCCGGGGTGCGCATGCAACGGCGCCCGTTACACCAGGTAGTGGTAAGACATGCAGGCCTGCCGCCGATGTTTGGCCACTGGGTAACCGGTATCGACCAGGCCGAGCCCCGGTTGACGATCACCAGCCACGGCGCCGGAGCGTCGAGTGGCGGCAGCCCACTCTGGTATCTCGGCGGGCAGCTCTCCACGGGAGGCGTCGAACGGGATGCGCGGGCCCAATGCGACTACGCGAAGCGGGAACTTCAGGCCTGCTTTGCCTGGATGGACTGGAGCGATGCTGAATTCGAGACGCTGAAAATCGACCGGGCCGAACCCGTGCAACAGGCCGGCTTGCGGCCACACCACGCGTTCGCCGCGGCATCCGGCTCGTGCATCGTCTGCTGGCCCACGAAACTCACCCTGGTGCCCGACCTGGCCGACCGGGTATTGAAGCTGTTGCCGCCGCCGGAACATGCGTCCCCCGAACCGCTCGGCCTACCTGCCGCGAGCCTGGGGCGCGCGCCCTGGGAAGCATGATGGAGTACCGGCAACTGGGCGCCACGGGTATCGAGGTGTCGCTGCTGGGCCTGGGCACCGTGAAGCTCGGCCGCGATACCGGCGTCAACTACGCGCGGCCGTTCCGCCTGCCGACGATGGGCGAGGCGAGGCGGCTGCTGGACAGGGCGCAAGCGCTCGGCGTCAACCTGGTCGACACCGCTCCCGCCTACGGCACCAGTGAACAGCGCCTCGGGGAACTGCTGGCCGGGCAGCGGCAGCGCTGGGTGATCGTCACCAAGGTGGGCGAGGAATTCGACGGCAAGCGTTCCACCCATGATTTCAGCCCCGAGCATACGGTGATGAGCGTGCACCGCTCGCTCGAGCGGTTGCGCACGGACTATCTCGACGTGGTGCTGATTCATTCGGATGGCAATGACGAGTACATCCTGAACGAGCTTGGAACGCTGCACTGCCTGAAGCAACTGCAGCATCAGGGCCTGATCCGTGCCGCGGGGATCTCGCACAAGACGCCGGCCGGGGGGAGCGTGGCGCTGAACCAGGGGGCCGATGTCATCATGGCCACGCTCAATGCGACCAACCTGGCGGAACGCCGGGTGATCGAGGATGCCGGAAATCAGGGATGTGGCGTGCTGGTGAAGAAGGCGCTTGCGGGCGGGCGCGAAACTCCGCAGGGGTTGCGGTTGGTGGCGCAAACACCGGGGGTGAGCAGTATCGTCGTCGGCACCCGCAACCCGCAACATCTTGCCCGGAACGCGGAGATTCTGCCTGGAAAAACCTGACCCCTCAGGCCTGTTCCGGCGGGTGATCGCCGGGCCGATGGGCCGATGCTTCGGGACAGTTCATGGCTTCGGCAGCGCTGCCGGCCCCGCGCCCCGGGGCCACAGATCGATGGCCAGGTAGAAGGGTGTGCGGCGCAATTCGTTTTTCATTTTCCGGGTAACCGGCCTTTCGTCATAGTCTGCGCCACGCGACCCGACTCGGTCGTTGCGATAGCTCAGAAAATCGAGGCCTTTCAGGGTGACATCGGACACCGGAACCACACCCGGTTGCACGCCGGAGGCGCTGAGTTCCCAGTCGAGGAAGGCCAGGAACTGCCGGATTCGGCTGTTCTGCCCATGGTAGCCCGGATCGTCGTCTGTGCGGTGCGCATAGAGCGTGAATTGAGCGCCCTCCTGGTGCCGCGATGCCAGGCGGCGCACCTGCGCTTGCTGAGCCTCTCTACTCTCCTGCCGTGTACCCTCGCCAAGTGCAATCTTGAGGTGGGCGCCTTGAGCCCAGGCTTCGGTTTCACGATACGACACCAGTTTCCATAGGGGAAACGGATTGTCTTCGGAGAGCAATAACGGCCGCAGGGTCTTCCAGGCCAGGGGCAGGTCTGCCTGGCTGACGTTTATGTGCATCTTGTCGTTGCAGTACTTCAACTTCCCCTTGCCGGAGCCGTCCGGCTCAGCCCGGCCCAAGCCGGCCTTTCTGAAGGCGATGAAACACTTGACCCGGGCCGCGCGATACGTCATGCCGGGGTTGGCCGACACAGCAGCGTACAAATCCTCGTCACTTGCACTCTCAAGGCCAGCATAGTCCATGCAAAATTCCGTTTCCCGGCGCAATGGCACGCCCATCGTCTCGATTGCGCACGCTTCGCCAATGCGGGCCAATACGTCTGGGCTCAACGGCATCCACCTGGCCGACAGATAGCCGAACAGCGACTGCTCGTAAGCCGCCACCGCCTCCGGATTGCAGCCCAGGCCAAAGCGCCGCGACAACGCTTTGAACTCCGCACCGCCCGACAGGAACGGGCGCACCACGGGCACGGTACGGAACTCTTCGTAATGTTGCCCTTCCTGAACGGTCGCCGGAGTGCCGGCCGCCGGCTTGAGACGCGGGAGCGGTTCTGCCGGTGGGCCCGGCAGTGGCCGTATCGTGCGCCTGGCAATGGGCACATCCGGCAGCTTGGCCGCGTCTTGGGGAGTGGGGCGCGTGCCGGCGTGCCATGCGCGGCGACGGTCATGTGGCCGACCCGAGTAGCCTGCAGCCTCGTGCTGCGCTTCGGAAGCCTGGGCAGCCGACATCGACCCGCTGCGGGCGGTTGAGATCGCCCGAACTGCGGTTTCGCTATCGGCAGGCCGGCGCTCCGGACTACCCGCAACGTGGACGGCTGGAGTGTCGATGGTCTCCCCCTCGGCGCAACAAGTGGGTTCGACCACGCACGCACAGTCAAGTTCCAGACGCTTTCGGCACGGGCCGCCATGTATCGATTTCGAATTCAGGCACCCGGCGCCCCCATGATCATTGCCGCCCGGTCATCGAACCGGGCCGGGTTCTTCGAGCGGCAGCAAGTGGGAAGCGATCGCGAGATTCCGCGGTTTCGATGGCCGAGCGCAAGCCCCGGACCGGAGGTGCCGCTATGCCCGCACGGAAACGTCGACGCCGACCGGGCAGTGGTCCGACCCCATCACTTCGGGCCAGATAAAGGCATCCTGCACGCGCTTCGCTGCCCCTGGCGATGCGAGCACATAGTCGATGCGCCAGCCGACGTTCTTCTCGCGCATGCCGCCCCACTGCCGCCACCAGGTGTAGTGGCCGGGCTCGTCGGGGTGGCGGGCGCGGAAGGTGTCGACCCAGCCGGCGTCCAGCCACCGGGTTAGTTCGGCGCGCTCTTCGGGGAGGAACCCGCTGGTCTTCTTGTTGGATTTCGGCCGGGCCAGGTCGATGGCGTCGTGGGCCGTGTTGTAGTCGCCCACCACCAGCACCGGGCCCCGGCGCCGCAGCACCTGCAAGCGCTGGAACACCGCCGCGTAGAAATCGAGCTTGTAGGGCACGCGGCTGTTGTCGCGGTCGCGCCCGCTGCCCTTGGGGAAGTACACCGAAGCCACCGACAGCCGCCCGAAGCGGGCGACGATGAACCGGCCTTCCGCATCGAAGCGCGGCTCGCCCAGGGCGGTTTCCACCCGGTCGGGCGGCAAGCGGGAAAAGATGGCCACGCCGCTGTAGCCGGGCCGCTCGGCCGGGAAGAAACTGGTG
>CAZNFI010000084.1:4499-12967 GCA_964572185.1 uncultured Pseudomonadales bacterium | reverse complement strand
GAGGCGGAAATCAGGAACCTTGAGGAAAGCCCGCTCGGTGTGAGGAAAATCCATATCGCCAGACATTTTGTTCCACGCGAGTCTTTGGATAGATCCGGGCAAGTTCACTACAATGGCCGTGCCCATGTTCGCGGCCACCGTCAAGTTGCTGGTCAACCGGATGTGAAACCGCTCGCAGGGTTGCTGTAGTTGCCGATCTGACGATTCCATCGGCAACCCGGTCGGGGCTTCGCTTTATTGCAATCGACTATCACGAACTGCCGCGCCAACTGACCCGTCTGGCCGCGCTCGCCTGCTGGGTGTTGAGCGCGTCGCTGGCGGCAGCACCTATCGTCGTGGTGCTGTCCTGGGACGGAGTGCGCCACGACTATCCGGACAGGGCGGCATTCCCCGGTTTGCAGCGCCTGGCGAGCGAAGGCGCGCGCGCCAGGCGGCTGACGCCGGTCTATCCTTCGAAAACCTTTCCGGGCCATGTGTCCATGGCCACCGGAACTTTTCCAGACGTGCACGGCATTGTCGACAATCTTTTTTTTGACCGGGAGCGGGGCATTTACCGCTTTTCCGACGATGCCGACTGGATCATGGCGGAGCCGCTGTGGATTGCCGCGGAACGCCAGGGTGTGCCGGCCGCCACCTACTTCTGGGTAGGGTCGCTGAGCGACTGGCGGGGCAAGGGGGTCCGCTACCGGATCGCACCGTTCGACGCCGGCCGGCCGGATGCCCGGAAAGTGGAGCAGATACTTGCCTGGCTGGCCTTGCCGGAAGGCGACCGGCCGCGGTTGATCATGTCGTACTGGGCGGGCGCCGATGGTGTGGGTCACCGCTTCGGGCCCGACTCGCCCCGGGTGGTCAGTCAGATGCATGCCCAGGATGCCCTGTTGTCGCGGCTGCTCGAGGGCATCGACGACCTGGCGCTGTGGAGCCGGCTGACGCTGCTGCTGGTCAGCGACCATGGCATGACCGCAACCGGCCGCTGGCACGATGTTCGGGGCGTTCTCGATCAGGCCGGAATCGGGGCACGGGTTTTCGGGGGCGCCGTTGCCCACGTTTTTCTGGACGAGCCGGGCGATCTGGCCAGCGCCGAAAAGGCGCTTGCCCAGGTGCAGCCGGCGACCGTGTACAGGGCGGAACAGGTTCCCGCCAACTGGCGGCTGCGCCACCCGGGCCGGCTCGGGGATCTGGTGCTGACCACCGGGCCGCCGTACAGCTTCTCGCGTCCCCGCGGCCTGGCCGGAAACGTGGCGCCGGTTCTGGCCCGCCTCGGCTGGTCGCTGGGCGGCCACGGTTACGACCCGCAACTGCCCGACATGGGCGGGGTGTTCATGGCCATTGGCCGCGGCGTGACGCCTGGTCTGGAACTGCCGGCCGTCCACCAGGTCGATGTAGCGCCCACCGTTGCCGGGCTGCTGGGCATCGATCCGCCGCTGCAGGCCGAGGGGAAGCCGGTTCAGGGTATAGGCAGTGTGCGCGCCGAGGAGAGACAGGGTCCCGTGACCGGGGACGCAGGCCGGTCGAGGCGCGCAGTAGACTAGGCGCCTCGCCTGGCGGCGAGGCAATCAAGTTGCTTCGCAACCTGTCGAGATTGATCGAAAATGGGGCTGATCTGTACACGTCAGGGCTGCTTGAGGCTTTCAGCGGGTGAGCGCCGTTCCGGGGAACGGACTGTTCGCATGGGCCCGTTGATGGGCGGCGCATGCCGGCAAAGGGACCGCTGCCGGGAACAGGGCGATGGCATGTAACCGCGGGGCTCCCCAACGAGTCAGTCCTGCGAATCGCACGGGAGGACAACGAGTGGTGCAACAACAACGCAAGCGCAGTTTCTGGACCTGGGGGCATGTGCAGGACGAACCGACCCCGGAGCAGCGGGAAAAGGCGGCGGCATCCGTAGCCCGCCGCACCGGTGTGCACGTGGACCCGCCGCCGGTGCCCAAGCTATCCGATATCGAGATCAGGAAGCCGCGGCTGTCGGTCCCGGAACGGCTGCGGGAGTGGGTGTCCATAGATTCGGAAGACCGCCTGCTGCACACCTACGGCGGCCACGGGCTGGAACTGCTGGCGGCATTGCGGGGCCGCTTCGACAACCCGCCGGACGCGGTGGCGCATCCGCGCAGCGAACAGGAGCTGGAGCGAACCCTGGAGTGGGCGGCGGGCGCCGGCCACGCGGTGATTCCCTACGGCGGCGGCACCACCGTCGTGTGGGGCGTGACTGTGCCCGAACAGGTGGAATCGGCGGTCACCATCGATCTCGATTGCCTGGACCAGGTGCTGGAAATCGACCACAGCTCACGGGCGGCGCGCATCCAGGCGGGCATTCTCGGCCCGGACCTGGAAAGCGTGCTGCGCCCCGAAGGGCTGACGTTGCGCCACTTTCCCCAGAGTTTTCCCTGGTCGACGGTGGGCGGCTGGGTCGCCACCCGTTCCGGCGGGCATTACGCCACCAATCACACCCACATCGACGATTTCGTGGAAAGCATCCGCATGCTGACACCGTCCGGCTGGTGGGAGTCGCGTCGGCTGCCGGGCAGCGGCGCGGGGCCGAGCCCGGACCGAATGGTCATCGGCTCGGAAGGCACGCTCGGCATCATCAGCGAATGCTGGCTGCGGCTGCAGAAACGGCCGGTGTTCCGCGCCAGCGCCGGCATCCTGTTTCCGGATTGGGCAACCGGCACCGAGGCGGTGCGGCAGATCGTCCAGGCCAAGCTGTGGCCCGCCAACCTCAGAATCCTCGATCCGGTGGAGGCCGCCCAGAGCGCCGGCGTGCAGGGCGGTCAGGCGCTGCTGATTGCCGGCTTCGAATCTGCTGACATCCCCCAGGGGAGCAACATCGCCGCGCTGGTCGCCATGGCCCGGGATTGCGGTGGCAGCATCGAGGACGAAGCCATCCGCATCGATGACGGCACCGGCCAGGCCACCGGGCGCGGCGGATCGGTGGGCGCCTGGCGCAATGCCTTCATCGGTGTCAATGTCGGGGTGATGAACGGCCTGGGCTTGCTCTCCGACACCTTCGAGACGGCGATCACCTGGGACCGGTTCGCGGAATTCGATGCCCATGTGCGGGCACGGGTGGGCAGGGTGCTCGAGCGGGTGATCGGCAGGGGCGCCTCGCTGTCGTGCCGCTTTACGCACGTGTATCCGGACGGCCCGGCTCCCTACTACAGCTTTTCCGGCCCGGTGCCCGTCGGTGCCGAGGCGGAAACGTGGCAGGCGATAAAGGATGTGGCCACGCAGGCCGTGGTGGACGCCGGGGGTACTGTCACTCACCACCACGCGGTGGGTCGCATGCACAGGCCCGGATACGACCGACAGCGCCCGGACCGGTTCGCCGATGCCTACCTCGGCGCCAAGCGGGCCGTCGACCCGGGCGGCGTCATGAATCCGGGAGTGCTGTTCGACACCTGAGCCCATGCGCCATCGCGGCTTCATCTACCAGGCGAGCTACCGCACCCAGGCAGGGGTGCCGGTCGTGCACCTGTTCGGGCGGCTGGACAACGGCGACACCTTTCTGGTTCGCGACCGTCGCCAGTCGCCGCATTTCTATGTGCGCGAAGATGCGCTGCGCCGCGCCGACCCCGCCGACTGGCGCGGCGCGCGGCTGACGCCCTCGGGCCGGGCGACGTTCCGCGGCGAGCCGACCCGGTGCGTGCATGTCTCCACGCCGCCGGACGCTCCGCAAGTGCGGGACCGGCTGCACGCTCGCGGCATCGACACCTTCGAAGCGGATGTGCGCTTCGCCATGCGCTACCTGATCGATCGCGATGTCCGCGGCGGTTGCCTGATCGATGGCCCGGCGCGGCCGGGGTCCGGTTGTCGCTGGGTTTTTGACGACCCGGAACTGCAGCCGGCAAACGTCGACTTTGCGCCGAAAGTGTTGTCCTTCGATATCGAGACCGATGCCCGGGCACAGCGCCTGCTGGCGATTGCGCTGTATGGCTGCGGCGCGGACGAGGTGCACATCGTCGACCCGAAAGGCCGTGCCATGCCCGCCAGGGCAATTGCCTGGGACAGCGAAAGGGCCGCCCTCGAAGCCTTCTGCCGGCGGGTGCGGGAACTGGACGCAGACTTTCTCACCGGCTGGAACGTCATCGACTTCGACCTGACGGTGCTGGCCCGCATCGCCGCCCGGGTGCGCCTGCCGTTCGAACTGGGGCGCGAACCGGGCCGCATGAGCATCCGGCAGGCGCAGGGCTATTTCGGCAGCGGCAGCGTCACCATCCCCGGGCGCTTGGTGCTGGACGGCGTAGACCTGTTGCGCGGCGCCTTCGTGCGCATGGACGACTACTCGCTGGATGCGGTGGGCCGCAAGGTACTGGGCGAAGGCAAGGCGCTGGCCGGCGATGCCTCGGACCGGGTCGGTGAAATTCTGCAGAACTACGCCAACGACCTGGACGCTTTCGCCCGCTATGCGCGCACGGACGCGCGCCTGGCGCTGGATATTCTCGAACGGCTCGACCTGGTGAACCTGGCGGTGGCGCGCAGCCGCCTGACAGGCATGCCGCCGGACCGGGTGGCGGGAAGCATCGCCTCCTTCGATTTTCTCTACCTGGCCGAACTGCACAAGCGCCGCATCGTCGCGCCGAGTGTGCGCAGCAGCGACTCGCGCGTGCAGGCCGCCCAGGCCGGCGGCCATGTTCTGGAGCCGGTCACCGGGCTGCACGAAGGTGTGTGGGTATTCGACTTCAAGAGCCTGTACCCCAGCGTAATCCGCACCTACAACATCGATCCCCTGGGTTACCTCGGTGCGGGCGAGGCAGACGGGGACGCCATCGAGCTTGCCGGCGGCGCCCGGTTCCGCCGGGCGCCGGGCATTCTTCCGGGCCTGCTCGACGAGTTGTTCCCCAGGCGCGAACAGGCCAAGCGGGACGGCGACCAGGTGGCTTCCCAGGCCATCAAGATCCTCATGAACTCGTTCTACGGGGTGCTCGGCACACCGGCCTGCCGCTTCTACAACCCGGCCATCGCCAATGCCATCACCGGCCAGGGACGGCGCCTGCTGCTCTGGTCGAAGGGCTGGTTCGAGAAGCGCGGTTTCGATGTGCTGTACGGTGACACCGACAGCCTGTTCGTGGCTTCCGGAGATGTGTCCGACGATGCGCTGCAACGTGGCGGCGTACTGGCCGAGGCGCTGAACCGGGATCTGGCGGCGTACGTTTGCCGCGAGGCGCGCGTCGAAAGCCGTCTTGAACTGGAACTCGAGAAATTCTACGAAAAGCTCTTTCTGCCGGTAACCCGCTCCGGCTCCGGAGGCGCGCGCAAGCGATACGCGGGCCTGGTCCGGGGCCGGGAAGACGTCGAGTTCGTCGGCATGGAGGTGGTGCGCCGGGACTGGACCGAGCTGGCCAAGCAGGTGCAACGGGAGCTTTATGGCCGGCTGTTTCGCGACGAACCGATCGAGGACTATCTGCACGACCTGGTCGCCCGCCTGCGAGCCGGCGCGCTCGATGAATACCTGGTCTACCGCAAGGGGCTGCGCAAGCGGGTCGAGGACTATACGGCGCAGACGCCTCCGCACGTCGCCGCGGCGCGCAAGTCGCAGTCCGCGCCGGGCCGGGTGATCGCCTACCTGATTACCCTGGCCGGCCCCGAACCCCTGGACAATCTGACGGCGGAGCCGGACCGGGAGCACTATGTGGCGAAGCAGGTGAAGCCGGTGGCGGAACCCGTGCTCACCACTCTGGGGCTCAATTTCGAGCAGGCGATCGGCGACGACCGGCAAATGGGACTGTTTTGAATACCTCGATACAGGCGCGAAACCCAGCCTCCGGGAGCCAGACTTTGGCGGCGAAGGACAAAGTGAGTTCGATGAGTTTTGGAGAGCCGCAACGAAGGAACCCGTTGGCAGACCGATGCCTGGCGTTTCGGCCCCGCCTGCGGTAGCCGACCGCTGTTTTGCACTTGGTCTACCTGTGCCGGCGCTGAAGGCCTGACGGGGCCACTTCCGACGAGACGGCAGTGCAGGGATGCGAACCTGGTTTGCCTGGCAAGCCGGTCGGAGAAGTGGGAGTCTGACCGGTACGCGCCGCTACCGAAGCACCGGGCACTGCCTCGAATCCGCATGGCGTCAGCCGCATGGCGTGATAGAGTCTGTGCTCCGCCACGTGCGAGCGGGGCGCGTTCTGGTCAAGGGAGGGATTCGGATGATCGAGATCAATTCACCGCGCATGCTGGGTCTCGTAGCCGAGGATGCAACCATCGAGCAGGTTTGCACGGGCTTCCAGTTCACCGAAGGGCCGGTCTGGCACCCGGAGGAGCAGTGCCTCTACTTCAGCGACATTCCTGCGGACAGGCGTTGGCGCTGGAGCGCATCCGACGGCGCCAGCGAGATGCGCCACCCCAACAGTCGGGGCAACGGCATGACCCTGGATGCCGACCTCAATCTCTACGTCTGCGAGCATGTGACCAGCGTGCTGGCTCGCGAGACCCCGTCCGGCGATCGTCAGGTGCTCGCCTCGCACTACAACGGCGAGGAACTGAACAGCCCCAACGACGTGGTGGTGAAGTCGGACGGCTCGGTCTATTTCTCCGACCCGACCTACGGCCGCATGCCGGGCTTCGGCCTGGAGCGCGAGCAGGAACTTGGCTTTCAGGGCGTGTTCCGCGTTGCGCCCGACGGCGGGCTGCACTGCGAGGCCGATGACTTCGACCAGCCCAATGGGCTCTGCTTCTCGCCGGACGAGACCATCCTGTACGTTGACGACACCACGCGCGCCCACATCCGGGCGTTCGATGTGGGCAACGACGGCAGGCTCTGCAACGGGCGCGTGTTTGCCGAGGGCATCGGCGACGGTACGCTTGCAGGCGGCGTCGTCGACGGCATGAAATGTGACGAGCAGGGTAATGTGTACGTGACCGGCCCGCGCGGCTTCTGGGTTTTCGCGCCGGACGGCGAGCACCTCGGCGTTATCGGCATGCCGGAGCATTCGGCCAACCTCAACTGGGGTGGTTCCGGGTGGAACGAGCTGTACTGCACCTGCTCGACCTCGGTCTACCGGGTCGCGCTCAAGGTCGCCGGCAATCGCCTGGCCTACATGTAGCAGGCGGGCTCGGGAGAACAGTGCCGGGCCAGCGCGTGCAATGCGCTACCGGGATGGCAGGATGCGCAAGGCCCGCAGCCGCCGGAGCTGGCCCTGGAACATGGCCTCGGTGTCGATGCAATCGCCGAATCCGGCCTGCCGTGCCTTTACGGTTGACAGCAGTGTGTGTTGCGAACCGCGCAGGCCGAATACCGCGTCGGCGAACTGCCAGGAGGACCCGACCAGTTCATCCATGGTCAGCCCGCTGAGGCCGTAACGGTCTGTCATGCTCTCCCACAGCCCGGCATGCTCGGGCATGGTCTCGGCCAGGCTTGTGGGCCGGTCCTCTCCCACCGGCATGTCGAAGGCATGGGCGATAGACGGCCAGACGGATCGCCAGACCAACTCGTCGCCGTTGGTGATGTTGAAGGTTTCACCGCGGGCCTGGGTCGCCGACGCCGCCCAGCGAATGGCGCGCCCGAGCAGCAGCGCATCCGTCGCTTGTGTAATGAATGGGCTGCCTCCGGGGAACGACAGGGGCAATCCCAGTTCCTTCTGCACGGCCGCGTAAACGCCGATGGCCATGGTCATGTTCATCGGGCTGCCGATCGCCATGCCGCAGACGATCTGCGGCCGCATCACGGTGAACGCCCACCCACCCGAAGCGGCACGTTCGCGCACCAGGTCTTCCTGGTTCCAGTAGAAGTTCGGCCCTTCGTGGCGAGGGTGATGCTCCTTGCCCGGATTGAGCATGGGCCCCAGATGGGCGCCATAAGCCTTGGTGCCCTGCAGCAGCGTCAGGTGTTCGGTGGGCTCGAGAAAGTCGAGCAGGTTGGTGAGCATGGCGAGATTGGTGCGAATCTGCTTGTCTTCCCGCCACCCCCCGATCAGGTTCTGCCGCTCGTGCAGGGCCGTGTAGACGATGTGCGTGACTCCACGCAACGCGGAATCGCAAAGCACCGCACGGCAGGCGCCGCGGTCGGTGAGATTCAGTGACAGAAACCGGGCTCGCGAAGGAAAGTCCGGGGCGCGCCTGGACAAGCCGATCAATTCGCAGTCGGCCGCATCCTCCATCGCTTCCAGCACGCCCCGGCCCACCAGCCCGAGCGCTCCCACAACCAGCATCTTCATGGCGGTATCCTGTTTTCTGTACGCGCAAGAACAGCATACGCGGTTGCGGTCTGTGGGGCCGCTGCATGGCCGCGGCTTGGGGGGCCCAGTATCTCCAATCTCTGGGCCAACCCCTTCACCGCATGCGGAATGCAAGGCGCCTCAAGGGCATCGATCTCCTCCTCAGTGAGGTCGAGATCGACCGCGGCCACCGCATCTTCGAGCTGACTCAACCTGGTGGCCTCCCCGGCTCGAATCGCCATAGCTCATGCAGCCGAGGCAGAGACGCGAGATCTGCAGGCATCCATGCAGCTACGGGCCGCGTGTCCTGAACAAACTGCACATTGC
>CAZNFI010000084.1:0-4489 GCA_964572185.1 uncultured Pseudomonadales bacterium | reverse complement strand
AGACCCGGCACGCGTCGGCAAGTGCGGAGCGCGTCATGCGCACCCGGCCTTCGTAAAGTTGCCGCCCCCCTGCGATCGGGTCAGCCGCCGAAGCGGTAGTTCACCTTCATGCCCCAGATGCGCGGGTGCGGGCGCAGACGGAATCCGCTGTAGCCGAAATTTTCGCCCGTTCCGGTGAAATACGCCTCGTCGGTGAGGTTCTCGACGTAGGCCACCAGTTCCCAGCGGTCGCTCGGCTGGAAACCGATGCGCAGGTTCAGAAGATGGACTTCCGGGGTGCGGAACGGAAAACCGTCGCTGCGGTCGGGCACCTGTGCGATGGGAGCCTGACGTGTCAGGGGGTCGGCGTAGATGACGGCGCCGCTGGTCTGCCGGTAGGTGACGTCTTCTATGGTGGAGAACTGGGAGTCCCTGTAGATCCATTCCAGCCGCACCCAGCCGTCCAGCCGATCGAGTTGGAAGCTGTAGTCGGCGGCCATGCTCCAGGAAAGCTCCGGCGCCCGGGGCAGGGGCTCGCCCTTCAGGTCCACGAACAGGTTGCCGCTCAGGCGGGCGACATCGTCGCTCCTGATTTCGGTGTCGACATAGCCGAGCCCGGCCGTGATGCTCAGGTTGCCGTCGATCAATGCTGCCAGTTCAGCCTCGAACCCGACGGCGCGCGCCTGTTCGACGTTGATGGTGAGTTCGACGTTGGTGGTGGCATCGCCGGGCACCAGGAAAAAGAAGGTCTCCAGTTGCAGGTCTTCCCAGTCGACGTAGAAGGCCGAGGCGCTGAAGCGGGCGCGTCCGTCCAGCAACGTGGACTTAATGCCCAGTTCGTAGTTCCAGAGCTTTTCCGCGGCGAACGGTTCGTCGACGGCGGAGTTGTCGGCGCCGTTGCGCCCGAGCGAGAAGCCGCCGGCCTTGTAGCCCCTCGAAACGGTGCCGTACAGGGTGGCTTGCGGAGAGGCTTCGTAGGAAAGCGCGATGCGGGGCGAGAAGTTGTCGAAGGTCCTGTGGTTGTCTATCTCCGCCGTTGGCACGATGTCGTTGGGCCAGCGCGGCCCTCCGGTCGGGCCGAGCGGGAAGAAGGTGTATTCGACCTTATCGGAAGTGTAGCGTCCGCCCAGGGTGAGATCGAGGCGGTCGCTGACGCTGAGGGTGACATCGGCAAACACGGCGATGCTGCTCAGTTCGAAATCGTCCCGCTGACAGGCCAGGCAGAACGGTCGCCCGAAAACGTCATTCAAAAAGGTGGGCGGCAACGAGCCGATTGCGGCGTGGTCCACGCCGTCGACCGTGGTCGTGGTTCCCAACTGTACGTTGCTGTCGATGGTCTTCTCGTCCCGGGCATACATGGCGCCCAGGGTCCAGTCCAGGGTATCGGTCGAAGCATCGAGGCGCACCTCGGTGCTGAAGGAAGTGCCGTCGCGGGTCTGGTCGCGGAACACCACGTTTTCGGGGACCAGGTCGTTGTCGAAAACCCGGTCGGTGTCGGTGTCGATCCAGCCGGTGATCCAGTTCAGCGTGGCCGTCTCCGAGAGTTCCCGGCTGACCTTGAGGATGCCGGTCAGCGTCGTGTTGTCGTTCTTCTCGCCGATGGCCGAGCGCCCGGTCTTGTTGCGGTTGTCTGGCCAGAACCCGGTGCCCGGGTCCACCGGGTCGGTCAGGCCGCCGGAGGGTCCACGGAACAGGAAAGTGGCCACCGAATCGGTGTCCCAGACTCCGGCCGGCACGTTCTCGTCGTGGCCCTGCTGCTCGTCGGTGACCATCCACATGAGATCGATGGTGGTGGCATCGTCCGGCAGCCAGCGGGCGGCGCCGCGCGCCATGACGTACTCGTGGCCGGAGTCGCCGCCGCCGGGGACGATGTTCTCCACCAGCCCGCCGGAATCCTCGTAATGAAGCACGGCGCGCAGCAAGAAGGTCTCCGATACCGGCAGGTTCACCATGCCGCTGAAGTCGACCTGCTCGCTCGCCCCCTCGAAGGAACGGGCGCCGACGCTGATGCTGGCGTCGAAGTCTTGCGCCGGTTTGCGGGTGGTGAGGTTGAGGGCGCCGCCAACGGCGTTGCGGCCGAAGTAGGTGCCCTGCGGGCCGCGCAGCACTTCGATGCGCTCCAGGTCCTGCAACTGCGGGTTGATCGTTCCCTGCCCCACTGACGCCACGCTGAACTCGTCCAGGTACACACCGATCGACTGGATGAACGAGGTCTCGTCGGTGTTGATGTTGCTCACGCCGCGCATGGCGATGCTGATGCCGCGGCTGCCGACCTGCCCGTCTTCGGTGTAGCTGACGTTCGGTGTCAGGTTGAGGTAGTGGGCCGCCTCGGTGATGTTGGCAGCCTCCAGCGTGTTGCCGGTGAAGGCGGTAACCGCCACCGGCACTTCCTGGATGTTCTGTTCGCGGCGCTGGGCGGTGACGATGATCTCCTCGAGTACCGCCTTGTCCTGTGCCAGCGCCACCGGTACGCCAGGTACCAGTACAATGGCCCCGATGGCCAGTGCTGCCTTGCTTGCGTCCATCGGATTCTCTCCTGTGAAACGAGTTCCGCGAGCGGAGCGATACAGCCTGCTGCAGCGGTCGCACCCGTGCCGATTATCTCTCCGGCGGTTGCGACAGGGAAGGCGCTGTAGCGGTCGGGAAAGGCGGCAGCCGATGGAGCCCGGGTGCAACCGACTCCACCATTCGATGGCGCGGCGGCGGTGGTGCTGCCGGCCAACAGGCTGACCGGGCGTTGCCCGAGGATGAGTGGACGACGATCGTCGGCCTTCCGGTTGAGGCGCATGCAAGCCTCTCCGTGGGTGTGCGGTACGCGCCCGGTCTGACGGCGACAGCACATCGCGGGAGGTGATATGGTCGCTGCGAGACGGGCACGGAAACGGTCATGAAGGGCATCATCATTCGCACGCTGATCATTGCGCTCGGCATCTGGGTGGCCGACCTGCTGGTGCCGGGCATCCGGGTGCAGTCGGGGGGTTCCCTGGTTTTCGCGGCGATCGCGCTGGGGTTGCTCAATGCGGTGGTGCGGCCGCTGATCGTGCTGCTCACGCTGCCGGTCACTCTGCTCAGCCTGGGCCTGTTCCTGCTCATCATCAATGCGGGCATGCTGCAGCTTGCCGACTGGTTCGTCTCGGGCTTCGAAGTGGGCGGCTTTTTCAGCGCCGTGTTCGGCGCCATCGTGGTGAGCCTGGTCAGCTGGGTGGCTTCATCCTGCATCGGCCCCAAGGGGCGCTACGAGGTCATGGTGCGGCGCGAACGCCTGTAGGGAAGATCCGCAACCCGGCGCCGGCCGCGCAGGCGCGGGCGGCACTGGTCCGGCAATTCAGAGGTAAACAGCAAGATGCCACGATTCATACTCATCGGCCTTTGCGAGCCGCCGAACGCGGAAGGTGAAGCGGCTTTCCAGGAGTGGTTCGTCGACCAGCACATCGAAGACACCGCGAAGTGCCCGAACTTCGTAAGCGGGCGCGTGTTCAAGCTGAGCGGGCCGCATCTCGACGGCGAGACCGTCTCCGGCTACCTGTCGCTCTACGAGGTGGAAGCGCCCAGCTACGCAGAGGCGGAACGGGTGCTGAACGAGTGGCAGGCAGATCCGGATGCCTGGGAAGGTCGGCGTCGGCACATCGATACCGCCGCCAGGCTCGGCACCGTTCCGCTGAAAATCAACGGCTCGGGCTGGTATGAGCTGATCAAGTCGTTCGACGGGCCCAAGGCCGGGGCTTGAGGCTGGCTTCAACCTGCGCGGTACCGGTCGTGCCGCCGAACGACAGCCCTGGTCGCCCGCGCCGCCGTCTCGTCCCGCCGGTGCTGCTCATTCAGGTTTTGCTCCTGTTCGTTGCAGCTTGTGGCGGTGGAGGCGGCAGCGACCCGCCGGCACGGCCACCGCCACCGGCGGGCGGCGGCGCTACGACGCAACCGGAGCCGGCCGGCTGTTCCGTTGAGGTCAGCGCCGGCCCGTTCGAGACGGCCTGGCCGGCCCTGGAATGGGAAACGCGCAGCCCCGAGTCCCGGGGCCGGTGTCCGGACGCCATCGACTCGAGTCAGTCTTGCCCTTCGAGCACCAGCAACCGGGCGTGTTCGTCCACGCGCTGGCCGGGAGCGCAGTGCACCTCGGTCACTTGCCCGGCACAGGGTGCGAAAATGCTGTGTTCCATCTTCATGGCTTCGATGACGGCCAGCAGGTCTCCCTCCCGCACCTCGTCGCCGACCGCCACCGCGAGGCTGATCACCTGCCCCGGCATCGGTGAGGCGATCTGGCCGCCGCTGGCGAGCAGTTCGGCCTGGTCGGCGGTTGCATCGTTCAGGCACTGAAAGACCCAGGTCTCGCCGTTGAGCATCAGGTGAATGTCGCTGCTCAGACGCAACAGGGAAGCGGCGAACTGCACGCCATCGAGGCGCGCGGTCACCTGCTCCTTGGCCACGGCCAGATCTTCCAGGCGCAGGACGGCTTCATCGGCACCGACCCTGTCGGCACCGACCCTGTCGGCACCGACCCTGTCGGCACCGA
>CAZNFI010000083.1:10688-13189 GCA_964572185.1 uncultured Pseudomonadales bacterium | reverse complement strand
GCTGGCCACTTCCTTGACCATCTGCGCGCCCATGTTCTCGAACTTGTCTTTCAGTTCGACTTCCTTGGCCACCGACACCCCGTCCTTGGTCACGGTCGGTGCTCCGAAGGATTTGTCGAGTACCACGTTGCGGCCCTTGGGCCCCAGCGTGACCTTGACGGCATCGGCCAGCGTGTTCACTCCAGTGAGCATTTTGCTGCGGGCGTCGTCTCCGAATTTTACGTCTTTCGCGCTCATTGCTTGTTCCTCTTACCTTGTTCCTCTGGATCTTTCAGTGATCGTTCAGTTGCTTCCCGCGAGGCGCGAGGCGCCCCGCTTTCGTCAATTGCGGGCTTCGGTCAGTCTTCGATGACGCCGAAGATTTCGGTCTCGCTGAGGATGAGAAGCTCATCGCCATCGATCTTGACGGTGTTGCCGCCGTACTGTCCGAAAATCACCCGGTCGCCAGCCTGGACATGCGGGGCTTGGAGCTTGCCGTTGTCGAGCACCTTACCCGGGCCGACCGCCAGGACTTCGCCCTGGGACGGTTTCTCGGCCGCGGAGTCGGGAAGCACGATACCGCCGGCAGTGGTGGTCTCTTCTTCCAGCCGGCGCACAACAACGCGATCGTGTAGGGGTCGAATGTTCATTGACTGATTTCTCCCAGTTTCCTTGCATCTCCCCACGGCTCGACAGCGAGCCGGGGACCGTAATTTCGTGCTTTCCAGCACCGGTTAGCACTCTCCCAGCGAGACTGCTAACCCAATGGCGCGGTAATGATAGGGGTGTTTCGATGAGTTTCAAGCCCCACGACGCAATTTTTTTCCATCCGCAGGCGGCGCTTCCACCTGCGCCCGAAAGCCTGTAAAAGAAGCGCGTGTCGACATTCATGAACCGTTACCAGGCGCCGCCCATGCAAAGCCTCCGGCCCTCCAGGTGCATCGCCGTTTGCCGGCTGGCGCTGCTCGGCTGCCTGACCGCGGCAGGCGGCAGCACGGATTCCCATGCGGCGGCAGCGCCACCCTCGGCGCCGCCATACGGCGTGGGCAACACGACTTTTTTCATACACGACCCGAGCCGGGGCTTCGATGAGGCGGCCGGTGTCAAAACCGGCGTGCGAACCCTGATCACCGAACTCTGGTACCCGGTGGTGGCGGACGTAATCGATGCCCTCGTACCCGCTCACGGCAACGGCGGTGACCGGTCGGGCGCCGCCGCCCCGAATCAACGCCCCAACCGCTCACCCCTGCGTCGCGCCACCTACGGCGACTACGTGTTCGGCAATCGGGCCGTGCATCGGCTGATGATGACTCGAACCACGTTCTTGCATCTCACTGTGGAAAGCGCCGCTGCCGGTGTGACCGGGGACCGGATCGATGCCGCCATCGCGGAACTGTTCACCAGGGAACGGGGCAGCTTTGTCGATGCGCCCGTCGCCACCGAAGGCGCTCCATTCCCGGTGATCGTCATGTCCCATGGCGATGCCGGCAGCCGCTACAACATGCAGACCGTCTGCGAACATCTTGCCGCACACGGCTACGTCGTCATCGCACCGGAACACACCGGCAACTCGCCCTTTTCCATGAGCGGCGAGGATCCGGCTCTCGATGCAAGCGGCGGCAACCCCGAATTCCGGGCACGCATGCAGGAAGTGCTGGCAGGCTTCAACGAATACGGCACCTACGGACCGCTCGACAACCATGGCCAGAGCTACACGCCGCTGGCCGCGGACCGTTCCAGCCTCAGTGCCCTGCGCGCCCTGGACGCGGCGCTGCTGCAACGCATCGCCGACCTGCGCGCAACGCTCGACGAATTGCATCGGCTCAACCGGGAAGGAAGGTTCGCGGGCGTCATGGACCTCGACCGCATCGGCCTCATGGGCCGCTCGTTCGGCGCCTCGACGGTACTTTCGGCGCTGCCGCTGGAGCCCCGCTTCCTGGCCGGGGCGGCGGTGGCGCCGCCCGCATTGCCCGACCCTCGCCCCGGCCTGCCCGCCGAAGCACTGGTGCCACCGGGCAGGGAGTCGGCCATTCTCAGCGCCGCAGGCACTTACGGCCCCGGCACGTTCAAGGCACCCACGCTGTTGCTCATGGGCGCCGAGGACAGGCTGATCATCGGCATCGCCGCCGCCCGCGCCGAGGCGACCGGCACCCGCAAGCCCAGTGCCGGCGACCCGTTTCCGGTGCTGCGCAACGCTTTCGAGACCTCCACCGCCCCCGCCGTATGGGCTTTGCTCGAGAACGCCAACCATGCAAGCTTCGGCGTATCCGGCGACTACTGGTGGCCGCAACTGAAGCCGCGGGAGTTCACGCGCTATTTCGACGCGCAAGCCACCTATCGGCGGGTCGAACCCGGCCTGGCGCATCGAATTCAGGCAGACAAGGTACTGGCCTTCTTCGATCTGTTCGTCCGCGAAGACAGTGCGGCGCGTGAGCGCCTGGTCGCCAACGACTTCGAATCAGCCGGCCTGGCGCTCGAACACCGCAACTTCTAGACAGCATGTTTCAACTTGCCCGCAAGTC
>CAZNFI010000083.1:0-10678 GCA_964572185.1 uncultured Pseudomonadales bacterium | reverse complement strand
CAGTTGCTTGCAAGTTAAAACATATCAGCCCGGTGTTCGCGTCGACAGACAAGTCGAGTTTCAGATTACCCTCGCATGGAACATTTTTTTGTCATGAGCATTCCGAACACCGGGCGGCCATGAGGCACGTTCCCTGCACGTCTGCGTCCCGGCGTGGCGGGTTCCGGACTCGCAAGGATGCCAAGCGACTTGATCGCCTCTTCGTCAGGCGATACGCCTGAGCCTGGTTCCCGGTCCATTGTCAGAGCAACAGCCCCCGGAACAGCGAGTCTGGCAGGTGGTGTCCATGATACCCAGTGGCAAGGTCGCCACCTACGGGCAGGTAGCGGCGCTCGCCGGCATGCCCTCTCACGCCCGCTTCGTGGGACGGACGCTGGCCAACCTGCCCCGTGGCACCGGTCTTCCCTGGCACCGGGTGGTCAATGCCGGTATGCGCATCTCGTTGCGCGAAGGCAGCGCCGGGCACGTCACGCAGCGGCAGCGCCTGGAACGGGAGGGTGTGGAATTCATCGGCCAGCGGGTGGCACGGGCATTCCATTGGTCACCTTGACACCCGGGTAACGCAGGAGCAAAGGCATGAGTACGGCAGACCGGGAAAAGTGGGATGAGCTGTACCGCGCGGGCGCCTATTCCGAGCGCCCGCATCCCAGCGCCCTGCTGAAAGCCTGGATCGGGCGCTTGCCGATGGGCCGCGCCCTGGACCTGGCCTGCGGCGCCGGACGCAACTCACTGTTCCTGGCCGGAAACGGATACCAGGTAACGGGCATCGACCTATCCGCGGTCGGCCTGCAGCGCGCCGCTCTCGCTGCCAACCGGCAGGGGCTCGACATTACCTGGATTCAGCAGGACCTCGACCATGCCGCCGTTGCCGGCCGGTTCAACGTTGTCTGCCTGTTCCGCTACCTGAATCGCCCGCTCATCCGGCGATTGCCGCAGCTGCTGGCCGCCGGCGGCGTGCTGTTGGTGGAGCAACATCTCGCGGTCGACGAGGCGCCATCCCGGGTGCCAATCGCGGGCCCCGCAAATCCGGACTTTCGTGTTGCAGCCGGAGAACTTCCGGAAATGCTGTCGGAACTCGACCTGCTGCACACGGAAGAAGGCATCGTCACGGACCCGGACGGGCGCCATGTGGCGCTCTGCCGGCTGGTGGCCGGCAACGATGCCGATCATTCCCGATTGCGGAAGGCGGCCCCCTCCTCGTAGTAGCGGTGGTGCCAGATGCCCTCGCCGGGTTCGTGCTCGAGCGGCATGCGCCAACTGGTCACGCGGGCGGCACCGAGTGCCAGGCGATACAGGCCGCGGGGCTGTTCGATGGTGTTGCGGATGTAGGCGGCGGCCGCCCCGGCAGGCACATAGCGCTCGGCGATGCGCCGGTAGAGATCGCGCCAGGCGTCGTCCTGACCGATGTCGTGCAGCAACTCCGCGCGCCCTTCGACCAGCACTTTGCGGTACGGCAAGGCCTGTTCGTCGATGCACAGCGCCACCCGCGAGTCGCGACGCAGGCAGGCGAACCACTCCGAGTGCCGGCGCGGCGTGAAATGAATCGCCCCGTCATCGAACAGGAACCAGATCGGCGTGACCAGCGGGCTGCCGTCCGCGCGCACCACGGCTATGCGCATGAGGACGCCCGGTTCATCGAGAAACGCCTGCATCTCCGTATCGGTCAATTTCGGCACGTTGTACCCTCTCGCACTGCAACGTGCTCAGCATCCATGAACGGTGTTCGTGTGTACAGTCGAGCCCCACCTGTTCATGACCAGGTCAGGCCAGCAGCCAGCGCCGCAGGAACAAAGTCCCGTCGATGCGGGTTTCCAAACACCGGGCGGGCATGAGGTACGTTTCTCCGGCACGCCAAACGGGCTTTGTCCTGCAAGATTGCTACGCGCTGAATCGCTTTGAGGGTGGCGGTGGCAAGCTCCGGCGCCGGATGCACGTTTGCGGGAGCGCCACATGGCGCCGGATTGAATTTCGCGGGTGTTGTCGTATGGTTCCCGAACCTGCGGAGATTCTGATGGAGGAGCCATGACCACGCATCCGTTGCCCCCCATGCCCCAAGGCATCACGCCCGACTGGCTGACCGGGGCACTCCGGGAGCAGGGCGTACTGGCAGCCGATGTTGCCATCACCGACCTGCAGCTTGGCCAGGTCGGCGAGGGTGTGGGCATGATGAGCGAGCTGTCGCGGGTGACGCCCACCTACGGCGGCTCGGCCGGCGATGCGCCGCGCTCCTTCATCGCCAAGTACCCGTCGCAAAACCCGACCAATCGCCAGGTCGCCATGAGCTACAACCTCTACGAGCGGGAGGTACGCTACTTTGCCGAACTAGACGCCCTTACCACCGCGACCTGTCCGGCCACCTACCTGACCGAACTGGACGGCGACAACTTCATCATTCTCATGGAAGACATGGCGGACTATCGGGTTGGCGACCAGATCGCCGGCGCCACCCTGGAAGACACCGAGACCGCCATCGACGAACTGGCGAAACTGCATGCCGCCTTCTGGAACCGGGTTGGCGACATCTCCTGGATTCCCCACGTTGCCGGAAGCCAGCACGCACGCAACATGGAAAACAATACCCGGTTGGGATGGGACACCATGGTCTCGCTGTTCGGAGACTGGCTGACCGAGCCGGTGCTTGCCATGCGCGCCGATTTGCAGCGCTCCATCGCCCCGCTGCAGGCATACATGGACACGCCGCCGCTGACTCTGTCGCACGGCGACTTTCGCATGGAAAACCTGCTGTACGGCACCCAGCCCGGCCACCACCCCATGGTGATTCTCGACTGGCAGGGCCCGCTGCTGGCGCGCGGCATGCAGGACGTGGCCCTGCTGCTCGGCCAGAGCACCCAGACCGGGGTGCGCCAGGCACACGAGCGGGAACTGCTCCAGCGGTATCTCGACAGGCTGGCCCACCAGGGCATTGCGGACTATCGGTTCGATACCGCCTGGGACCATTACCGTCACGCCCACCTGTACAACTGGGCCTACGCGACGACGGTCTCCGGCACCCTCGATGCCACCAACGAACGCGGATTCGCCTGGATGTCGCAGATGATCGCCCGCCAGGTGGCCACCACCGAAGACCTCGACCTGCTCGAGCTGCTGCCGTTCACCGGCTGAGCGCACCGACGGCGGCGCCCTGCAAACGCCATCGCCATTCGGGACCGCTCATCGTCAGTGCCAGGCTCCGTTCGAGCCGTTGCACCGCGCAAGCACCAGAGGCGTCGGCGGCAATTTACCGGCCGGATGCGTTGCGGCCCTTGCGCATCGCTTCGTAGCGCGCCGCCAGCGCCACCAGGAAGAACACCGGGACGCCAATCGCCGCGGCGCCAAGAAAGAAGTAGGAATACCCGACCGCCTCCACCACCGTGCCCGAGTAGCCCCCGAGCAGTTTGGGAAACAGCGTCATCAGCGAACTGAAAATCGCGTACTGCACTGCCGTGAACGACAGGCTGGTCAGGCTGGACAGGTAGGCGATGAAGGCGGCACTGGCCAGCCCCGCGGTCAGGTTGTCGGCGCCGATGACCACATACAGCAGCGGCAGGTCACCCGGCGATGCCGCCAGCACGATAAACAGCAGGTTGGTGGCAACGGTCAGCACCGCACCGAGCATCAGCACCCGCATCACGCCGTACCGCAAGGCCAGCCAACCACCCAGAAAGCCCCCCAGAATGGTCATCCAGATGCCGAACACCTTGGTCGCCGTGGCAATCGCCTCCTTGCTGTAGCCCATGTCGAAATAGAAGACATTGGCAATGACGCCGAGCACGATGTCCGAAACCCGGTAGAACCCCACCAACAGCAGAATCGGCAAGGCCGCGCGGCCGTAGCGGTCGAAAAAATCCAGCACCGGGGCCACGTAGGTGTCCCGCACCATGGCCTGACGCACCACACCGGCGGCGACGCAGACCCTGGCGACCGCCAGCGCCAGCCCCAATGCGGCTCCGAGCCGCAGCGCTTCCAGCAGAAAAGCAGCCAGTGTCTGGTGCGGACCGATCCGGGCCACAAGCCACAGCTTGCCGGTATCCACCCAGTCCCACAGCGCTATGAATGCTGCCACGAAGGTGCCCACCACCAGCACGAACAGCAGCAGGAAACGGGCATAATCCGGCGCCCCATGAAAGTACGAGGGCGCCTGCCGGCGTACCGGCTCGCGAATGACAAAGGTGGTTGCGACGCCTACCAGCATGGTGGCGGCCATGCACAGGTAGGTCCACTTCCAGGCATCGTAAACATAGTTGTCGGCGGTGCTGCCGAAACCCGCCGCCAGATACAGCGCCACGGCTCCGGCGACCAGCATGCCGCCCCGGTAACCGGCGACGTAGGCGGAGGACAGCAGCGCCTGCATGGACTCGTCGGCTGCCTCGATGCGGTAGGCATCGATGACGATGTCCTGGGTGGCCGAGGAGAAACCCAGGGCGACCGCCGCGAACGCCATCAGGGTGAGGCCCCGGGCGGTGCCCGGATCGCAGAACGCCATCGCTGTGATCGCCCCGATAACCGCCAACTGGGCAACCAGCAGCCAGCCGCGCCGTTGCCCGAGCCGCCGCGACAGCAGCGGCAGCGGCAGCTTGTCGATCAGCGGCGCCCAGACAAACTTGAACGAATAGCCGAGCGCCGCCCAACTGAAATAGGTGACGGCGCTGCGCTCCACGCCCGCTTCCCGCAACCACAGCGACAGGGTGGCGAAGATGAGCAGCAGCGGCAGCCCCGAGGAGAACCCCAGAAACAGCAGGGCGGCGACCCGGGGATGCAACCAGGCGGCAATCCCCAGGCCGTTCGGCGCAACCGTGCGGCTCTGCCTACCAACTCGCATGGAGCAAACGTCTAGCGATGCGGTTTCTCCGGGCAGCGAGCGGCCATCCTTCCAGGGTCAGTCGCGGTAGTTGTCGAATTGGATCGGCACCTCGAGTTCGAGTTCCTTCAGCGTGGCGATCGCCTTCTGCAGGTCATCGCGTTTCTTGCCGGTGACACGCAGCTTCGGGCCGTTGATCTGCACCTGCACCTTCAGCCGCGAAGCCTTGACCGCCTTGACCATTGTCTTGGCCGAGTCACGGTCGATGCCCTGTCTCAGCCCGAACAGCCGTCGCCGCTGCTTGCCTGCCCCTTCGATCTCGTGCGCATCCAGGCAGGCGCCGTCGACGCCGCGCCGCGCCATCTTGTCGCGCAGCATGTCTTCCATCTGCTTGAGTTGAAAGTCTTCGTTGGCGACGACCTGAACGCCTGCATCGCCGAGTTCAAAACTCGCATTGACGCCCCGGAAGTCGAAGCGTGAGCGCAGTTCGCGCCCCGCCTGATCCACGGCATTGCGCAACTCCTGCAGATCGACTTCCGAGACCACGTCGAATGACGGCATCACACCCTCCTTCGCGAATCGCCAAGGGTTGCCATCCGGCCCGCGGCCGAACAGCGCCGGCACTGCAACCCGTTTCTTGACAAACCTGCCAGCCGCTACCATAACGTCCTTTCGTCGGCCGTTGGCTGACCAAGGGGCAAACTTACATGGCGGATACCGTCTTTCCAAGTCAGCCGCATCCATCCTACCGCATCGGCGCCCGGGTGACCGATGCCGGGGCGCTGTTGCGCAACCGGCCGGGCCCAACATGCAAAGTGGACGCCACATGAGGCTCCGGGGCGCCAGACAATCGTATATTGCCGCGCGCACAGTACCGGCCAACCGCTGATGGGCGCCCGCAAGACAAGAATCTCGCGGGTCACCACCCGGCAAGGCGATGCGGGCGAATCACGCCTCGCCGACGGCTCGAAACTGCCCAAGACCGAGCCGGTATTCGCGGCCATGGGCGATGTCGACGAACTGAACAGTCACCTCGGCGTGCTGCTTTGCGAAGTAACGGACGCGCAATCGCCCGACCCGCAACTGGTCGAATCGCTGTGCGAAGTGCAACAGCAACTGTTTGATCTGGGCGCACACCTGGCATCCGCGGGGCAGGTGCCGGCGCCCACACCGGACATGCTCGAATCCCGTGGCGCGGCGATGAATGCGGCGCTGCCGGCGCTGGCCGAGTTCGTTCTGCCCGGCGGCAGCCGCGCGGCTTCCCACGCACACGTTTGCCGGGCGGTCTGCCGGCGCGCGGAACGCAGCGTGTGGGCCGCGCATAGTGCCGACGCCGGCCGCTATCTCAATCGGCTGAGCGATTTCTTTTTCGTTCTGGCCCGGGTACTGAACGCCAGGGAGCAACTGCCCGAAGATCTCTGGCGAGGCACCTGATGGCGTCCATCACACCCGGCCGCTCCCGCTGGCAGCCTGTCGGACTTAGCAATCTTGCTCTTGTAACCTGTTGTTTTTATTAGATATATCTTATTCGTAACAGCTAATACGATAACGGCAAAGTCCTCCAGAGTCGACTCATCCAGCCCATCGATGCTGATCGGCACATCCTGAGCGCTCTCGTCCCGCTTCCGAGCGATTACGATCATCTCCTCGATGGAGAAGCCCTGCTGCGCGACCGGCATGGGCGCCGCCGCCAATCCGGACACCAGAGCAATCGCCCGGGTTCGACCCTCGGCGGGCCTCCTCAGTGAGGTGCATGCCGACATGGCCAGATCCGCCCAGTTCTTCCGGAACCAAATGCCCATCGCGGTGCCTCAACAGGCAAGAAATTGTGCGTGTTTCCGCAATGGCTTCCAGGAGAGGCACCGGCATCATCCAGACCGACGGGGGTATTCAAGTCGATCGCCAGATCGCCGTACAGGTGAGGATTGCAACATGGAACGTTTCGCTCGCTTGGCAAGCGTTGTACTGCTCGCTTGCCGGCAAGTCCGTGCAGTCGCAGCAGCAACGCCGCCGGGCCTAACGGCTTCCTGCCAGTGGTTGCTCCCCACGGCCCCGGCCTGCAACTCCAGGTTCCGCACAAAGTCACGGAACGGCTCAATCAGAGGTGCAAGTTCGAGCGCATCGACAGCCGCCTCGCATCCGGTCTGTTGGACATTGCCCGAGAGGTACCCGGGATGACTTCCAAGCTGTTATCTGGCGGCTATCAGAAAGACACCACCCACCTCAAAAAAAGTGAACGCAAGGATTACTGGCGCGACCTCATCTGTGACGAGTTCGTAAAACTCGATTGCGACAGGCTACCCGAGGATTTTCAAGGCGAGCTCCGTGGCGGCAACGCCATAGGCGACCTGCAGTTCTCCGAAGTGCTGGCCGACGCACAACTCGTCCAGCGCTCCAGGCGGCAGATCGCCCGCTACGCCGAGGCCGATTTCCTGATCAGCTTCCAGCTCGAAAATCGCGGCCTGGTCCGGCAAAACGGCCGCGAAGCCCTGTTGACCGCCGGTTCCTTTGCACTCTACGACAGTACTGAACCCTATTCGCTTACCTTTGACGAGCGCTTTCACCAACTCGTCGTCCAGATGCCCAAGCATGTGCTGTCGCGACGCCTCATAAACCCGGAGAAATACACGGCGATTCCCATCTCCGGCAAGTGCGGGCTCGGAGCGGTACTCACCGACTTCATGTTTTCCCTGGCTAGAGAACTGCACCATGTGCAAGCCGCACCGGATGTGCTGGCTGAAAACCTGGTGGACATGATTGCGATCGTCTTCAGTTCCTCGGTCATGCTAAGCGAGGTGGGCAATCACTCGATCGTGCGGGAATCCCTGAAACGCCGAATCCGGCAATTCATCAACAACAACCTCTGCGACCCGGAGTTATCCAACAACAAGATCGCCAGTGCACAGAACATTTCCGTGCGCTATCTGCACAAGCTGTTCGATGACGAACCGGAGACCGTGCACGCACTGGTAAGGAGAAAACGCCTCGAGCGCGCCCACCAGTTACTGACCGATCCCGCATATGCGGGCCATAGCATCGAGTGCATCGCTTACAGCACCGGTTTTGCCAGCGCTGCACATTTCTCCCGCGCATTCAAACAACAATACGGGGTGCGCCCCAGCGACCTGCGGTGACTTGGCAAACCGCAATTTTCGGGTTACAGGCTCAGGCGGCGAACATCGTTTAACAATCCGGCGACATGCAGCAGGAATCGTCCTGCTTCCGCGCCGTTGATTGCACGATGATCGTAGCTCAGCGACAGGGGCAGCATCTTTCTCGGCGCGAATCGGGAACCGTCCCAAACCGGCTTCGTTGCCAGACGGGCGACCCCCAGAATGGCAACCTCGGGCGCATTGCTTATCGGGGCAAAGCCGGTTCCACCCAACGGCCCAAGGCTGGAAACCGTAAAAGTGCCGCCCTGCGTGTCGTCCATCGCCAGACGTCGCTTGCGAGCCCTGGCAGCGACCTCGGCAATTTCCGCGGCCAGTTCCCAGATGCCCTTGCGCTGTGCGTTCTTGAGCACCGGCACGATCAGCCCCTGCTCGCTGTCTACCGCGAAGCCGATGTTGTAGTAGCGTTTTAGCAGGTAGTTGCTGGCGCTGGCATCGAGCGAAGCATTGAACGTGGGAAACTGCTGCAACGCATAGCAGCAGGCCTTGATGACAAAGGGCAGCGGAGTCAGCTTGATGCCCCGTTGTTCCGCCTCCGCCTTGAGTGATTCGCGGAACACTTCAAGGTCCGTCACATCCGCCTCGTCGTATTGCGTGACATGGGGAATATTCAACCAGCTCGCATGCAGATTCCGCGCACCGGCCGCACGCACGCGGGTCAACGGCATGGTGTCGACCGGCCCGAACCGTTCGAAGTCGATCGCCGGTAGCGATGGCAGGCCCGCAACACCCGCCGGGCCGGTGGCGGCCGGGGAACTCATCGCCTGCTTGACGACGTGTTTCACATCGTCCTTGACTATGCGTCCCCGGGCTCCGGTGCCGCTCACCTCGGCGAGATTCACGCCCAGTTCGCGCGCCAGGCGACGGGTCGCGGGGCCTGCGTAGACCTTCGCGCCGGGGCTGGGTTGTTCCACGACTGTCGACCCCGGCGGCCTCGCTGGCGCCAATGCGGGCAAGGGTTGCACCGGCGCCGCGCCGGAAGCGCCCGGGGCTGCGCGTGCGCCGGTCGTCGTAAGCGTAAACAGACGGGTGCCTTCGACGACAGGATCGCCTTCCGTAACGTGTACAGCGCCGACAACGCCAGCAACACCGGCCGGAATGTCCATGGTCGCCTTGTCCGATTCGACCACCACCGCCAAGCCGTCTTCCTCGACGGGGTCGCCGGGTTTGATCGCCACTTCGATCACCACCACATCCTTGGCATCGCCGATATCCGGTACCGACACCACGATATCCTTCCCGGGCGCCGGGCCGGCAGCGGGCGTCGCCAGCGGAGGCTCCCACCCCGAACTGACGGCATCCCCGGACTGCGGCGATGCCGCAGTCTCCGGTTTCGGCTTCGGCTCCGCCACAGGATCGGCATCGCCGACCGGGTCTGCACCCGCTGCGGGTGTGCTGACGCGGGCGATGAGTTGGCCTTCCTCCACCGCATCGCCGATACCCACCAGCAACTCCTCCAGCGTTCCGGCAATGCCCGCCGGCACTTCCATGGACGCCTTGTCGGACTCAATCACCACAATGGCATCGTCCGCAGCGATCGCATCGCCGGGGGTCACGCACAGTTCGATGACTTCGACGTTTTCAGCATCGCCGATGTCAGGCACCCGTATCTCTGCCATGGCTGCCTAGGTGCCTCGCCTGGCGGCGAGGCAATCAAGTTGCTCCGCAACTTGTCGAGATTGATCAAATACGCAACTCACCTGTACCACAAACGCCCTTCAACAATTCCACGTGCCTCGCCTGGCGGCGAGGCAATCAAGTTGCTCCGCAACTTGTCGAGATTGATCAAATACGCAACTCACCTGTACCACAAACGCCCTTCAACGATTTCAATTCAGCCGCGGATTGGGTTTGTCGGGATCGATGCCCAGTTCATCCCGCGCTTTGCGCACGACATCCACCGACACCCGCTGTTGCGCCGCAAGCGCCGACAGGGCAGCCAGCGTGATGAAGCGCCGGTCGACCTCGAAGAAGTCGCGCAACTGATCCCGAGTGTCGCTGCGGCCGAAACCATCGGTGCCGAGCACCGTCAGCGGCGCGGTCAGGCCACCCCGTATCTGCTCGGCGAGCGACTTCTGATAGTCGCTCGCCGAGACCACCGGTTCATCGCCGGACAGAACCTCGGATACGTAACTGCGCCTGGGCTCCGCTTCCGGATGCAACAGGTTCCA
Organism: uncultured Pseudomonadales bacterium; assembly: GCA_964572185.1. Lineage (GTDB taxonomy): Bacteria > Pseudomonadota > Gammaproteobacteria > Pseudomonadales > Azotimanducaceae > Azophilus. The sequence goes on along the minus strand of CAZNFI010000083.1, from coordinate 539 downwards.
CCGCAGCGTATCGCGAAGATCGCGACCGAGCTCGTTGTAGCTGGTGACGCTGTAAACCTCCGCGGCCACGCCCCGTTCGGCCAGCATCTCCGCGGCCGCCTGCACTTCCCGCAGTATGGTGCCACTGCCGAGCAGCCGAATCGGCGAACCGCCCTTGCCGGCGGCCTGCAGCCGATAGATTCCCCTGAGAATGCCGGCCTCGGCCCCTTCCGGCATCGGCGGCTGAGGGTAGTTCTCGTTCATCACGGTGATGTAGTAGAAGATGCGTTCCCGTTCGGTAAACATGCGGCGCAGCCCGTCCTGCACAATCACCGCCAGTTCATAGGCGTAGCAGGGATCGAAGGACACACAGTTGGGAACCGTCGATGCCAGTACGTGACTGTGGCCGTCCTGGTGCTGCAACCCCTCGCCGTTCAACGTGGTGCGGCCGGCGGTGGCGCCGAGCAGGAAGCCCCGCGCCTGCATGTCGCCCGCCGCCCAGGCCAGGTCGCCGATCCGTTGGAAGCCGAACATCGAATAGAAGATGTAGAAGGGGATCA